>CAZBLJ010000118.1:0-8819 GCA_964492605.1 uncultured Puniceicoccaceae bacterium | reverse complement strand
CGGCGTTCTCATACCAGTGCCATCCCCGGCCATTGGCGCGCACGGCGAAGACGACTTCTTCGACTTCTCGCATGTCGCTCTGCATCGCCGCCTGGAACACGCCCTCGGTGGGGCCATACCACTCGGGTTCCGTATTTTGATACCAATCCCAATCGTAAACGCCCTCCTGGGCCTGACCCGAAAGCGAGGCGGTGACGAAGACCGATGGAAGCAGAAAAACGAGGAGAAAATGGAGTGGTATTGGGGAGTTCATAAAGGTGATGGGTTTGTGGATTTTCGAAACGCTACGGTAATCATGGATCAGTCGAGCAGAGGACTCAATTCAAGTTTTTGCAGTTTCCCGTCGGCCAAAAAGAGAACCTGGCTATTCACATCCCAGCCAAACGTGTTCCGTCCGATCAACCAGTCGTGTTTGGTGGGTTTCTCCTGTTCTGCTTCGGCGAGCATAATGGGGTTTTCGGCGATCTTCGTCCATAAGTCACCGCCCTCCTGGCTATGAAAGATGCCATCTTTGGTGCCGACGATGATTTCATCCGCGCTGGTCCCGAAAAAGGGACCCCAGTAGGCATCCGGAAGTTCGGAACCAATCGGCTTCCAATGATCGCCGGACGCGTCGGCACGAAAGAGGCCTCCTTCGCCCAGCCAGTAGATCTGTCCTTTGAAAACAACCGGGCGGAAGGCGTGGACGGGAAGGTCATCGGCCACAGTTTCCCAACTGGCACCATCGTCCGTGCTACGCTGGATGGTGCCTTGTCCGGGCTTGGCGATGAGAATGGAACCGTCGGGGGCGAATCCGAAATAGTCGGTGTTTTCAATCTCGCGCCATGTAGCTCCCCCATCGTCGGAAAACCAGAGGCGGCTGGAGTGGTGCATTTTGGCCAGCATCCGCTGGGGATTATTGGCCCAATCGACCTGCCCCCAGGACCAACCATAGCTGTGGAGTTGGTCTCCCTCCATCAGGAGTCGGGAGACGGGCTGCCAGCTTTGGCCATCGTCCAGGGAAACCGCACCCTGAACCGGGTCCTGCTGCGGATCCTTGAGGAAGAGGGCAAGACCACCCGTATCGTGGTCACAGTGCAGGGCAATGCCATACCAATAGCCACCTGCCATATCGGAAGTGTCTGCTATTTGTTCCCAGTTTTGGCCTTGATCCATGCTCTTGAAAAGCCCGGTGCGGCCTTTCAGATTGTAGAGTGATCCGGTTTGCGGATTTATGGCGATGGCCCGGGTTTTCTCCAGGCGTTGGCCAGCCGGACTTTGGATCTCCACCTCCTGCCAGCGAAGAAGCTCGTGGGCGACGGTGGGACAAGTGCCGTATTCACGCTCGGCGGCCGCAAGGACACAGGCCCACGAAGCCAAGAGGAGAAAAGACCAACGAAAGGGTTTGCGGGGCAGGGGTTTCATACAACTATTCTGGTTGGGAGCCTGTGTTCCGTAGCCACAGGATATTGCGGGAGTTCCGTCCGGCGGCGATCAGGTCGGGCCGTCCGTCGCGGTCGATGTCCACTGCCCGAAGGTCGTAGGCCTGTTGCGGTTGACCGACATCGATTTGATGACGGAGGAAGGCTCCATCGCCCTGATTTTCATACCAGACGACGATGTTTTCGGAAAAAGAAATACCGGCCACGTCATCCAGGCCGTCTGCGTTGAAATCAGCGGCTGTGAGCGCATGCACATCGGTGATGCCAGGATCCACCGTCCACTCGTCACTTTGGGCGTAGTTGGGAGCGGTCAGGACAAAGACACCTGTGCCGTGGCCGCAACTGTAAGCAATGTCCTGCTGTCCGTCTCCGTTGAAATCGCCAATGGCAAGGTCGGTGAGACCTCGATTGCGTGCGAGGCTCTTCGATGTCCACTCCCCGGTCTCGCTCTGGTAGGACCATGCCCGCAGGCTGCCGTTGTCGGTCATTAGGATTTCCTGCTGCCCGTCTCCGTCCATGTCGAGAGGGGCGAAGTAGTGGGGACGCCCTCCGGCTTTGCCTTTGGTTACGATGTTTCGCTGCGAATTGACTTCCCCCGTCAGGGGGGCCGGATACCAGAGAATCGAACGCTCCCAGTTGGACCGACTCACGGTATTGGCAAAAAAGTCCATCTGCCCGTCAGCGTTGAAGTCCGTGGCCAGGGTGCCGTGGGTCTGGTTGAGCTGGTTGTCCACGGGGTGGAGGGTCCAATCACCCTCGGCAGATCCGGGGTTCTCCAGCCAGGCGAGGGAGAAGTCGGGACCTGCTGGTTCGCTTGCCTCCTCGCCGTTCTCCAGCGCCCTGCGGTAATCGACCCAGGGGGCGGCGAAGCGCCCGATGAAGAAATCCCGCAGCCCATCGGCATTGGCATCGGCGGCTGACCCGTGCATGATGCGCCCGTCTTTTGTGTCAAGGATCTGACGAGCCTCCGGATTCCCCGGCGTGGCCAGCCAGACACCGTTGGCTCCGCCCGCGACGATGTGCCGTTCACCACCGGGTTCAAATTCGATGAAGTCGATTGCATTGAGCCGCATCCCGGTATCCCAGGAATGCACCTCCCAATCATTCGCGGCGGCTGCACAACCCGCGGAAAATCCGGCGAGGAGGATAAGATGAAATTTCGAGATCATAGGCGCATGGGGGTTGGGTGAAAAGAAATTCTAGTAGAGACTGGGCATAACCAATTCGCCCTTCATCTGTTCACGAGGATTTTCGTAAGCACCATAGCGCACACTCATATTATCCAGCCAGGCGGTGATCCGGGTCATGTCCTCGGGAGAGAGCTGAACGTGTTCCGTGTGAGACCCCTCCGCGAGCAACGCGTAGAGTCGCGACATGGTGGCACCCGTCTGACCGGGAATGGTGCGAACCCGGCTGGTGGGAATCTCTTCTCCCTTGGGCATGGTCATGATGTTACCTTTGGCGTCAACGCAGTAGGCCCACTCCTTCAGCTCGCGATAAGAAGCACCCGCACTTTTGAAACCAGGAGCCTTACCCGAAGCATCCTTGGCATGGCACTCCACGCAATTGGCATCCAGCACTGGCTGAACCATGCGGGCAAAACTGATCGGGAAGCTCTCGGCTGGTGCGTTGGAGGGCACACTGGGCGGGCGGGTCATCGCCAGAGGCATGGCTCCCTCCACCTTGGGCGCCCCCTTCGGCTCGTGGCAGCCAACGCAGGTGTTCATCTCTCCCGGCATTCCGTAGAAGCTGGTGCGCATGCTCTGGATGGCGAGGCCGTCTTCGTCGAGGGCCTGCAGGTAAATGGGAACCCCTGCCGGCACCTCGAAATAGGCAGAACCATCCGATTCCACCGGAACATTACCGAGAATGCCCCGGGCATTGATTTCACCATTATAGCTGATTCCCGGATTCGCCTTCTTCGGTGTTGTTTTCGGGAAAATTTGCACAACGCGCAGCTCTTTGATTTTGCGATCTTCCGGCCACGGCATCCGCGAGTTGTACACATCCATGACCGCAAAGGTGGCCGTTTCCGGGTCGCGTTGAATGTTTTCCTGCCCTGGAGGGGCCGCCGTGGCCACGGAGTGGGGAAGCACGGGCGGCTTTTCCCTGGGCATCAGCGGCACGGGATCAATCGCCCCGATGGTGGAATCGCGGTACAGGAGGGTGCGGTTGCCCCAGCGGTCCACCAGATACAGGCCATGCGGCGTCGGCGGAAAGAACCAGCGGAAGGTATTCAGGGTCAAGTCCGGGGCGTCGGGGGACCATGAGCAAAGGAAATACTCTTCGCTCAGCGGATACGGGGTGGCATAATCGCCTCCGCTTGAATAAGGAGTCAGCGTGGTCAGGCCCGGCTGCGGCTCGGTATCCGGCTCGCGGGAATCATAGACCATGAGTTCACCGTAGGCGGACATGTGGTGCTTGTGCTTCACGCCTACATAAAGCGGGGAATCCGGGACGGCCCGAAAATCTTCCATGACTTTACCGATAAAGGCACTCTCGTAATTTCCAAAAAGATCCCTCGCGTCACGACCGTCCGGTTTCGTGATCCAGGTTTGCTGTCCATCACTGAATCCGCGATCCATGTAGTCCCATCGGGAATACACGATTTCGCCGCTGTTATTGACATGCGGTGTCCACTCGTTGATCTCATGATAGGAAAGCGGCTGGATGTCGGAGCCGTCGGGCATCATCGTGTGAAGAACGTAGGAGGGGCAGGGGCGCGGGTGGCAGCGGCCTTCGCCGCCGCGCCGGGTCGAGACGAAGGCAATGCGCCCGTTGGGCAGGACTTCCGGTGAGTGGTCGTCTTCGGCGTCGCCGGTCAACTGAACCAGCCCGGTGCCATCGGCCTTGATTCGCATGATGTTGAAGGAATCCTCTTCGGTGCGGTAGAATTCCTCCTCAAAAAACTTGCCACCCCAGGGTTTGGCATCGCCACGCACATAGGCTTCCTCCCAGCGTTCACTGAAGGCTTCCTGCACCCCGGAGTAGGCGAAGTAGATTTCCTGACCGTCATAGCTGACGACCGGGCTGGCGAAGGCACCCGGCTTCAGCGTCTGCCCGGCGAGCGGACCGCTCTCGACGGCCTTGCCTTCGGTGAGGTTGATCAGCGTGGGATTGGGCGAGAACGGGTTTTCCAGCACAAAGAGTCCACCGCCCGGGTCCTGAGCCATCCCAAACCACTGGTCGCACATGTGCCCCATTCGTGGGGGCTGCTTTAGGGCGAAGACCAGTCGATTAATCTGCTGAACCTGCGGATTGGCCAGGGCGATTTTTCGGTTCAGTTCGCAAGCGCGAACAAAGGCCTCGCGGTGCTCGCCCATCTCGACGGTGCCGGCTTTATTGGGACGCTTTTTCAGGTTGTCACGGTCTTTGCCCCCGACCGTACCAAACCTCAGGCTCGGCACACGACCCGTCCCCGGAAGGGTCTCGGCCATTTGCTTCAATGCCGCCAATTCTGCCCGGCAGGCGGCGACGTCAAGCTCGAAGCCAGGCTCGTCCTCCAAGTCGTTCAACATAGCCTCGGTTCGGCGGATGACCACATCGACCGGGTGCCGATCCGAGCGCTGGTAGTTGAGTTGCTCGTCATAGGGCCGATCAGACTTGCGGCCGTTCATTTCATGGGCAATGGCGTGGAATTGGATGCGCCATTCCTCGTCGAGATCGACGAGTGGCTCGGCGAAAAGGGATGGGGTAACGAAAACGAGGGCCAGGGCGGCCAACAGCAATGATTTCGGAGAGGGGATATGCTTCATGGGAGGGGCGGTAGTTGGAGGTTAATCTCAGGGTTTGTTCCGGTAAAGTTTCATGCCGAAGGTGCCGGACAAGAGAAGGTGTCCGTCGAAGGTCTCAGGAGTGGCGTGATCCCCGCGAATGCGGGTTTCGTAGATGGGCTTCAGATCCGATTCCGCCGCGAGCACGTGAAAGACACCATTCGAGCTGGAAACAAATAACTTGCCGTCGGCGACGATCTGGGAACGGCACTCTACATAGTGGCCCAGGTCATAACGCCAGTGGTGCTCACCCGTTTCGGCATCCAGACAATGCAGCATACCTGCGGTGTCGGCGATGAATACCATACCGTCGTAGATCGAGGGGGTGCACTGCGTGCGGAAGACTTTCCGGTTGTCCCAGACCAACGTCGGTTGCAGGTCGTCCCCGATCTCCAGGCAGACCATCCGTCCCGGTCCGGTGTGACGCTTGCCGCCTTCCGTGGGCAGGTCGATTTCGTAGCCTTCGGGTCGATGGGTGGAGCTGTAGTATCCGTCCCGGCCCACAGCTACATAGACGCGGTTCCCTTTGACAGCCGGCATGCCAATGATCTCCGCTGGCCCCCAGAAACGGGTGATATTGCGGTCAAAACCCTGTATCCATTTTGTCTCGTCAAAGGGATATCCGACCGGAAACTTATGGAATAGGCGTCCATCGTCGGTGTACACGTAGCGCTTGCCCTCTTCGTTGGTTCGCCATTCGGGCAAATTCACGTCGAAATTCCACAGGGGCTTGAGCGTCAGTGGTTCGGTCACGTTGCTGAAATCAGGCACTTCAAAGCCATGCAAGACTCCATAACCGTCGGGGAAGACCACCAATTTCTTCCCATTCCCAGCGGTAACCAGCGAGGGCGAGGACCATTGACCGTGGTAGATGACCGGAATCTCCATGTCGTCCACGGCTTTTAGTTCGCCGTTTTCTTTATCCAACACGATGATGTATGGTTTTTTCTCCGGCGGCTCGGCTCCTTCTCTCCCTTTGGCCACCCACCAGCCTTGCGCGTCGGTGCCGAGCTGGTGAGAGGTACTGATCCAGAGATAGCCATCGACGTCAATCATCGAGCAACTCGTCGCGTCCTGATAATCAAGGTTGTACGGCTTGAGGCTGTGCCGCCAGAGGATATCCGCTGACCATTCCGGCAATTCTTCCGGAGCGGTCTGGTCCTTGGGAACCTCGAAGCCCTCTTCCATCATAAAGGCGAGTTCGTCCTGATAACCCTGGTTGCCATCCGCCAAACCATTGAGGTCGAGGCAAAGAATCTCATCGAGCGCGAAAATGTAAACCCGATCACCCTCGACAAGCGGTGTCGTGCACACGCCATAGGTAGGCAAGCCGTAGCCCTTTCCCGGAACAATCAACTGCCAAAGCGGACTGCCGTCCTCCAGGCGGTAGGCAGTGAACGTGCCGCCCTTGGGGACGGCCTCCTTCCAGTAGTCGATGATCACACCCGAGGCATCGGCCCCCACCAGTATCCGGTCATCCACCACCGTCGGCATCGGGTATTGGTGTTTCCAACCGTCGTCCAGACTCCAGACCAGTTCCGCCTCGTCCAGATTCCCCGGTATCGAGGTGACACCCTCATGAACCATATTATGACCGGGATCGTTCCCCCACGGTTCGGCGGAGAGGGTTGTGGCAAGTATGATCAGTACGCTAACGAGCGCACGCCGGGAGCAGAAAATAGGGTTCATCGCGTAATCCAGGTTCAGGTTCAAATTTTCACATCTCAAAAATATGGCAGATTTACCATAAGAAGCAATAATTTTTTCCAAAAAAATGATTAGCAGAACAAATTCCCGGCTGCACCCGGAATCCCGGATGCCGGGATGGAGGTTTTTGCGGATCGGTTCGGGGCACCTACTCGAACAGGACCAGGGTGTGCTGGCCCACACCGGGGAGCGCCCAGGAATGCTCTTCCCCCGCGAGCGTATCGAGTGGCTCGCGGGAATCCGTGGCCACGCGGCTGGCAACCGGTCGTTTTCCTTCGAAAAAGGTGTGCGCGAAGCGGTCATTCAGGCGGATCGTCTGGGGGCCCGGGTCGATGGTTTCCTCGTGGTAACCGGGCCATTGATTCGCGCCCGTCAGATTGACCAGGTGGAGCAAAAGGCGGTTTCCCTGGCGGTAGGTGTGGATATCCAGAGTGCCGGGACCTTCGACCGTGATGGCTTGATCTGCCTGCAGGCTCCACCTCGCCAGGCCCGCAAGAACTTCCGCGTGGTCGGGCAATCCGACCGCACCGTAGCGGCGATCCAGATCGGCGGCCAGCCATACCAGACGCCCGCCCGCCGGGTGCCTGCGCACCGTGATGGCCGGAGTCTCCGGCTTCCGTTCGCGTATCCAGGCGAACTCCGGCGGATAGCCGGGAAAAGCCGGGATATAGCCGGCCGCAATTTCCGCGGGATCGCTCACGGATAAAGTCGCGGACACCAGGGTTCCGCCATGGCCGAGGATGGAGGTGTCGCCTCCCAACCATTGCCGCAGGTCCGGTAGCCCTTTTTGCGGGGCTTCCGGAAGATCCAGGCAGCTGTTTTTCTCACCCTTGGCATAGTCCATTCGTACGGATTCGGCGGGCCATTGCATGCCGAATAGCGAGTGCAGAGGATTGTGGGGGCGCAGGGTTCCGCTGGAATCCAGGCTGCCGACAGGTCCGCTGGCAATAAGGCTGCCTCCGGCTTCCACATATTCGACCAATGCGGCGATTTCATCGTCGTTCAGCACGATTTGTGCGGGCAGCACCAGGCAGTCGAGTCGTTTCATCTGCTGACGGATATGCCGGGCGTGGATGGGCAAATGGGGGATGCGTGCCCGAACGAGTGCCTTGTTCCAGCCACGCAGAGGATGGAGCACGTTCTCCAGCGGATTGTCGCGTCCGAAAAAATCGACGTTTTCCTGGGACCAGATCAGGCCGACATCGGCCACGGGTTCGCGGTCAAACAGCAGCGATTCGTTCTTCTCGTGCCACTGGAAGAGGGCATCGCAGGAGCCGAGCTTGCGGCGGTCCTCGGCCTGGGCACCGACAATATGCCACCACGGTGAGATGCCGCCCGCGATGCCTTCGGATATCCACAAACTGGCCTCCGCTTCGGGGGTGGCGGAGAGGCGGAGGCTGGCAGGTTCGCGGACGTAGAGGGCCATGCTCTCCGAGACCGGAGTCTGCCACGTCGATACTTCGTGAAGTAGTTTACCGGCAAAAGCATTTTGCTCGAAGCCGCCCACAGCGGTCCGCGACTGCTGGTCGCAGAGGATAAAGGGCGTGCGTTGGGCGATTGCTTCGATGTCGGCAAAATCGACGTGTCCAAGGATGGGATCGCTGTTGACCATGCCCAGCCAGAGGCAGTCTTGGCCCCCGCCTTTTCGGGCGGCCGCATTGTAGCGATCCCAGACATCCAATCGGCAGCGGTAGCCCCACGACACCCAAGAGCGGTACACCGGATCATCGAAGTCCACAGCCTCCGGCAGTTCGTTCCCGGTGTCGGCCCGGAATTTTTCGCGGCAGTGCGGACAGTAGCAGATGTGCTTGTGCCCCATGCCGGTCCAGCTGTTATCGGCGAAACCGTCCGGCTGGTAGCGCTGAGCGATCTCCTCGATGATGGCGGGGAGGTATTCGTGGTAGTAGGGCGAGTTGAC
>CAZBLJ010000117.1:0-8826 GCA_964492605.1 uncultured Puniceicoccaceae bacterium | reverse complement strand
TAGAGGCGCGACGAAAGCCACGTCTGGACCGACCGCTCTTCCCTACAACAGGAACCAGCTTCCCAGCCCCAGAAAGACGGCGAATCCGACGATGTCGGTGGAGGCGGTCAGAAACATCTGGCTGCTCTGGGCGGGATCGAGTTTCAGTTTGCGGAGGGTGACCGGGATCAAGGCACCGGCCAGGCCCGCATAGGTCATCGAGAGGATCATGGCCGCCAGAATGATGAGGGCCACGTCCACCCGGGAGGTGAAGAAGCCGACCGCGACGGCGGAGACCGTGCCGATCAGAAGGCCGTTCAACGCGGCCTTGTATGCCTCCCGGACCAGGACTTGCCGCGAGTCCCTGTTCTCCATGCCGCCCAGGGCGAGGGTGCGAATGACGATGGCGAGGGTCTGCCCGCCCGCGTTGCCGCCCAGGCTTGCGACGATCGGCATGCAGACGGCGAGAATGGTGAGGTGGCTGATCTGTTCCTCGAAGAGAGAGATGACCCCGCCGGCGAGAAACGCGGAGAACAGGTTGACCAGCAACCAGGGGCTGCGGCGGCGGACGCTGCTGAAGATCGGGTCGTCGATGGCTTCGTCGCCGCCGGCTCCGAGTGCTTTCTGGAAGTCTTCGGTAGCCTCCTGGTTGATGACGTCGATGATGTCGTCGTCCGTCACGATGCCGAGGAGACGGTTTTGGTCGTCCACGACGGGCAAGGCGTGGAGGTTATGCTTCGCCATTTCAAGGGCGACCTGCTCCTGGTCCATGGAGACGGGAATCACTCCGTGCAATTCCGGATTCATCACATCGCCGATCCGATCCCCGGCGTCGGAAATCACCAGGTCCCGCATCGAAACGGTGCCGAGCAGTTTTCCTCCCTCGTCGACGACATACACGTAAAGGATGTCCTCGAATTTCTTGTGCAAGGTCTGGAGGTGGTCGGCGGCTTCCCGGACGGTCATCTCTTTGGATACCTTGGCGACGTCGGTCGTCATGATGCCCCCGGCCGAGTCTTCCGGGTAGCTGATCAGGGTGCGGACGGTTTGGGCGGTATGGGGATCGATCCCGTCCAGGAGGCGGGTCTGATCGGTCTTTTCAAGATCGCCGACGATGTCGGCCGAGTCGTCCGGATCGAGGGCTTCGATCACCCGGGATACCCGGCCCTCCCTCATGCGCCGGATCACTGCGGCGGCCTCGTCGCTGTCCATCTCGGAGAGCACGTCGGCAGTGTCCTCGGTATCGAGTAAACGCAGCACAACCCGGCGGTCTTCGACCGTCAGGCGCTCGAGGAACTTGGCGACCGTGTGGGGCGAGGAGCGGGCGAGTTTCTCCGGGTCGAGAGTGTTCAGCTCGTGGCTTTCCGCGAAGCGGACCAGCTCTTCGACGGAAAACCGGTCTGTCTCGGGCGGGTTTTCATGAAACGGTAGTTCGGTTTCTGACATGATGGCAAAGGTTCGGTTCAAGCTGTTCGGTCCGTCCGGCTGCTGCAATCTTCTTTACGCTCCCGGAGCGCCCCAAGGCGTTTTCCTGCGGCGGTCGGGCACCGCAGGAAAGTGCATTCGAAGGCTTAGCGACGCAGCAGCTTCGGTGCGCTGCGCCAGTACTGGCGGGGAACACCGGCCAGGGCCATGATCAGGAGCTGGCTGATCGCGAAAGCGAGCAACCAGAAAAAGGCGGCATCCATGAAGCCGTAGGCGTGGAGCCCGACGCCGAGCATGTTGGTCCCGAACCAGGACCATGCGGTGACGATGTTGCCGAAGATCGCCAGAACGAAGAATCCCCGTGCTTTCACCAGCCCGCCCCAGCGGGCGTGCAACATAATGGCACCCCACAATACGATCAGAAGAGCGCCGTTTTCCTTGGGATCCCAGCCCCAGAAGCGCCCCCAGCTCTGGTCGGCCCAGATGCCCCCGAGCATGGTGCCGACGAAAGAGAAAAGAAGCCCGAAACAGGTGACGCCGTAGACCATCCCGTACAGGGTATTCTCGGTTTTCCGGTCGAGACTTCGCGTAAAGACCCCGCTCAGGATGGCGAAAATGCCCAGAGCCCCGGCAAGGAAGACCGCCGAGTATCCGAAGGTGATGACGACCACGTGAGTCGCCAGCCAGAAGTTGTGGTCGAGCACGGCCCGCATCAGCTCCAGGGTGTCTCCGCTGAGACTCAGGTGATGGGCGATGATGAGAGTCGAGAATCCGACCAGGGAAGCGGTGGCGGTGCCGAAGCCGTTGCGGAAAAACCGCTCGAACACCAGGCCCAGCAGGACCGCACCCCAACCGACGAAAACCGCCGAGGAGTAAAGATTGGTAACGGGCGGACGGCCCTGGATATACATGCGGGCGATCAGTCCGATGGTGTGAATGAGAAACGCCGCGAAAACGAGACCGAAGCCGGCGCTCTGGAGGGGGCGCGCCCACCGCAGCCAGGATACGAGGACAATCCCGAGGGCGAGCACATACAGGACGCCTGCACGGTAAAACGGAGCGGCGGCGTTGAAGGCGTACTCGAAGGCCACCCGGAATTTATCGTCGGGATAATTCGCCCGGAAGGTGTCGCGGATCGAGGCGACGGCGGTCGTGAAAGCTTCGGGGTCATTCGCCCGGTAGGCTTCGGTCAGTTCGCCGTAGAGCATGACGGTCGGGGATATTCCGCCGGTCTGAATGGTTCGGAGCAGACTGTCTCCGACGTTTTCCCAGTCCGCATCGACCGGCTGATCTCCCTCCGGCGGTATGATCCGCAAATAGGCCTGCTGGGATAACTTCAGGTACCGGTCGGCGAAGGCCATGAAATTGTTCAGGATGGCCTGGTCGTAGGTTTCGCCGGCCTGCTGGCGGCGGAGCTGTTCCAGGCCGGGTGCCACGATCTCCTGGTAGGCGGTATACTCCTCGGTTATCCGGTCGAGGTTTCCGAGGGGATGGAAACTGTGGATCAAACGGTGGTAGAGGGTGAGATTCTGGTTCAGGCGAACGACCGCTTTCTCGAAGGTGTCGCGTCGTTTGGGCTCCGGATCCGCCTGGCGGAAGAGCCGGTCGATCTCCGCGAAGCTGGGTTGGAGGTCGGCGTAGGAAAAAGTCTTGCCGGCGTCTCCGGCGATTCCGAGCGCGTCGCGCAGTTCGGGGTGGAGGACGCGGAATACTTGCATCGTGTCCGCAACCTCGGGGCGGGTCGCCATTTCCACCATCCAGACCAACGCCGGGACGGTCTTTTCGCTCCGGTCCCCGGCTGCCGGGATGGTGGCTTTCTGTCGCTCGCTGAAGATGAGCAACGAGTTGCGGGCGACGGAATCGAGAGGCTTGACCCGCCCGCCGACCTGCACGGGAAGCTTTCCGAAGTTTTCGAGACGGTAGTCTTGCGATATTTTTTCGGGCATCCACCCGGCCCCGATGTAAAGCAGGCCGATCGCGGCGAAGACCCAGAAGAGGACCCGGTTGAGGGATGCGGTTTTCATGCTTCGGCCTCCTTCCCCCGGTTGCGAAAGGCCCTGGACCGGGTCAAGCCCAGGGAAAACTGGACGAGGAGCCCCAGTCCGACCAGCGTGACGCTGATATACGGGAGCGTCCAACCGGGGTTCCGGACTACTTGAAGCATGGACGAGGTATCCTCGTTTCGAAAGCCCGACTGGTAAAAGGTATGACCGGCGTAACGAAGGGGGTGGTTCATGTAGATCAGGGTCTCCCGCTCGACTCCCTCCGCCGGGTCCGTGACGATTACCCGGCTGGAGAAATCCTTCGGTATCTCCGTCCCCGGGTAGCGTTTGTGGGTGAAATCTAAAAGCGTCAGGGAAAAGGGATAATAGGTTCGTTTGAAGCGCAGACCGATGGAGTAGGTGCGGTCGTCCAACTCGAAGGTCTGCTCCGGGAAATTGGCTTCGAACAGGTTGGAAACCATCCAGGTGCCCAGGTCGCGATCTCCGTCGCGAAGGCGCACGATGGCGGTGTCGGTGTTGATTTCATCGTCCTGGAAGGTCTCGCGGGCGGGAATGGCCCGAATCGCCTGGTCGACCGCGACGCCGCGGGATGCCTGGGGCGTGAAGGATTGATCCGGCCCGACCCGAATGATCCGGGAGTTTGGAAAGTATTGGACGATTTCGAGGGTGAGGGGCAAGCGATCGTCGTCGACGACGTCGCCCGCCCGAAGGTCGTCGGAGCCGACCGCATAGACGGTATGGAGGGAGGGGTCGGTACGGTCGATCAGAACGATCTCGTTTTCCAGAAAGGTTTCCGACCAATTCCTCGTTCCGCCCTCATCCAACCACAGCTGCCGCTCTTCCGCGAAAAAATCGGTGATGAACTCGCTGAGGATGAGAAGGATGATTCCGCCGTGGATCAGAAAGATGCCGGACTTTTTCCAGCTCCATTTGAACCGGAAGGTTTGGGCCGCAATCAGGTTTACGAGAAGCAACGGGCCCAGCAGATACCCGCCGGGCAGGGGCAGTCCGATGCGCGCCCACGGGGAGTCCGAATGGGGCGGCAGGGGATTCCAGAAAACGAGGAAGCTCTCGAAGTAGCGTTTCTGCGTCTCGTGGATGCCGAAATTCGTCTGATCCAGCGTCCCGAAAAAGACCAACGCCATGGAAAATCCCAGCAGGACGACGGTCAGCCTGAGGGATGTCAGAGACAGCAGGAGCTTCCGCCACACCGGTCAGAAAGAGATGGAATCGAGGAAGGCTTCGAGCTGGGGGCGTTGCTCGTTGAGAGTTCCGGAGGGTCCCTTCGCCTTGACGAACCAGGTCCGCTCGCCCCGGGGGATCACGGCACCGAGAATACCTTCGGCTTGCGGAGCATCCGGAAACGCGATGTCGACGAACGTGGCCTCCTCCCCGTCAACGACGATCGGGCGGGTGACCTCCTCCATCTCCTCCGGAGCGAGCGGCCCCAGGCCGACCTGCCGTCTCCATCGGTTCACGTTCGCCTCCAGGCCTCCTACGTCCCCGGGGAAAACCGTGACGGTGATTTCAACCGGGCGGTCGGTCTCTCCTGCGGTAAAGTTGCCTTTCCGGATGGCTGTAGGCGCCAGCTCGTTCCATTCCGTCGGAACGGACCATTCCGGGGTGCCGACGGCGGAGGCGGCTTCCGTCATGCCGGGCAGCGGCCTCATTTCCTGTCCCGGTTGCGCCGGGGGCATCATCGGGGGTTGGGTGGCGGGAGGTGTCGTCGCGGGTGCTTCGGGCTCCGTCGCCTCCCGGTTCTCCGGGTGGGATACCTGGTAAACGCGAACTTCCTCTTCGTCCTTTCCGCAGGAGGCGAGGAAAAGGAGAGAGCCGATGATTGCCGGGAGAAGAATTTTGACCATGCCGAAAACCAGTAATCGTCTTCTTCTCTAAATCAACCCACTTCGGCCAGCTTTTCTGCGGCGTCGAGAACGGCTATCCGCGTCGTTTCCCAATCGATGCATCCGTCCGTGATGGAAACCCCGTGTTGCAGCTGGTCGAGGGGGCGGGGGAAGGACTGGTTTCCGGCGAACAAATTGCTCTCCATCATCGAGCCGATGATCGCTTTGTTTCCTTCGAGCCGTTGCTCGATGATGCGGGCGAAGACCTCGGGCTGTTTTTCCGGCTTTTTGGCGCTGTTGGCGTGACTGCAATCGACCATCAAGGCCGGCACCAGGCCCGCCTTTTCGAGTGCCTCCGCCGCCTTCGTGATGTCCGCGGGGCTGAAATTCGGACCGTCGGTGCCTCCGCGGAGGATGACGTGACAGTTCGGATTGCCGCGGGTAGTGACCGAACAGGCACGCCCGTCCGGATCCACTCCCAGGAAGGTCTGCCGTTCGCCGGCCGCCCGGATGGCGTTGACGGCGGGTTGGACCGCTCCCGAGGTCGTGTTCTTGAATCCGATCGGCATGGAGAGGCCGGAGGCGACCTGACGGTGGGTCTGCGATTCGGTGGTGCGCGCCCCGATCGCCGCCCAGCTGATCAAATCCGCGATGTACTGGGGGGTGATGGGATCCAGAAACTCGGTGGCCGTCGGCAGACCGGTATCGATGATGTCGCGGAGAAAGCGGCGTGCCTTCCGCAATCCTTCGGGCAGATCGCAGGAGCCGTCCAGATGCGGGTCCATGAGGAGGCCCTTCCAGCCGACCGTGGTGCGGGGTTTTTCGAAATAGACCCGCATGACGATGTGGATCCGCTCTTTCACCTCCTCGGCCAGCGCCGCGAGCCGTTCCGCATACTCGCGTCCCGCCTTCGTATCGTGAATGGAGCAGGGTCCGACGATGAGGAGGTGGCGCGGATCATCCCCGAAAATGATGCGGTGAAGGACGTTGCGGCTTTCCTCGATAAAGGCTTCCGCCCGGTCGCCCCCCGGCAATTCGGCGCGAAGCTCCCGCGGGGCGGGTAGTTCGCCGAAATGTTCGACGTGGATATCCGAGGTCTGGTGGGTCTGTGTTGGCATGGGAGAAAACGGCCAGAATCTGGTGGAGTCCGGGGCGGGTCAAGATTTTGCGATTCTCCACGACGTGCTGCGTCCTTAGGGGAAAGGAAATTTTCCGGAAAGCGCATTATGGGCGTTTTCCCTGTTGACTAGGGGGGGGTTGGGACGCTTTGTTCCGAATCGAGTGATTCAAACCTCAATAAATATCATCTACTATGAACAAAGCAGAACTCGTTGAAAAAATCCAATCCAACCTCGGTGGCGACACCTCGAAAGCAGCCGCCGAGCGGTCCTTGACGGCCGTCCTCGACGCCATCAAGGCCAGCATTAAGAAGGCTGGCAAAGAAGTGAAGCTGACCGGCGACGCCAATAAGGCGGAAGCCGTGCAGCTCGTTGGCTTCGGCACCTTCTCGGTCGTCCGTCGCGATGCACGTTCCGGTCACAACCCCGCGACCGGCGAGTCCATCAAGATCAAAGCGGCCAAGAACGTTAAGTTCAAGCCGGGTGCCGGTCTGAAGGATCTTCTGTAAGAAGGTTTCCGACGATTTTTAAAAGGCCCGCCGTTTTCGAATGGCGGGCCTTTTTCTTGTGATTTGCCTTGGGAATCGAAATGCTTCGGGGAGTATGAAGAACGCTGCTACGGTTTTTCGTGACGCCATCGGAAGGTCCCCCGCTTTTGTCGCAAGGGCTCCGGGACGCATCGAATTCCTGGGGAACCACACCGACTACAATGGCGGAGAGGTTCTCGGTGCGGCCATCGACCGTTCCCTGGAGGTGGCGGTAGCGCCGCGTTCGGACGGGAGGGTTGTGCTGATTTCGGAAAGCGGCCTGCCCGGTTTCGAGTTTGCTTCCTGCGGAGAGGCGCTTCGGAACGCGGAAGGTTGGGTCCGGTATCCGCTCGGGGTTCTTTCGATTCTTCTCGCGGAAGGTTTTCCGGAAACCGGTGGATTCGATTTCGTGGTGCGGAGTGAGATTCCCGCCGGAGCCGGGCTGAGCAGTAGCGCGGCGCTGGAACTCGCTTCCTCCCTTGCGTTCGAGCATCTGGCGGGTCGGGACCTCGGCAAGATCGAGCGGGTTCGGGCCTGCCGCCGCGCGGAAAACGAGTATGTCGGAATGCCCTGCGGCATCTTGGATCAAGGGGTATCCGGATTCGGGGAGGCCGGTCGTCTCGTGCATATCGATTGTGCGGACGAAAGTTTTTCGACCGTTCCGGGCCTGGAGGATACGGTCTTTTGGGTTTTCGAATCCGGTCACGAACACAGTCTGGTGGATTCCCTTTACTCGGAACGGCACCGTGAATGCCGCGAGGCCTGCGAAGCTATCCGGCGGATCCGTCCCGATCTCCAATGGTTGGCCCATGCCGGGATGGAAGATCTGGAAGCGGTGCGCGGCGAGATTTCCGATGCCGTATCCGCGAGGGCCGAGCACGTCATACGCGAGCACGGACGGGTGCGGGAGTGCGTGTCTTTATTGGAGAAGGGGTGCCTTCCCGAGGTCGGTCGCTTGCTGCTGGACTCCCACTGGAGTTCTTCCCGCCTGTTCGATAACAGCATAGCGGAACTGGATACGCTCGTGGATCTGCTGTCCGCGAGAGAAGGTGTTTACGGTGCGAGGCTGACCGGCGGAGGATTCGGAGGAGCGGTGATGGCGCTTTGCGACCAAAGGTTCGATGCCGACGAGGCGGAAGCGGTCTCCGAAAGTTTCCGCAAGAAACACGGGGCTGCGCCGGTCCGCCTCCGTCTAAGGGCGGCGGACGGTGCTTCGGGGGAAGATTTGATATGAATGCGAACGAACGATTAAGAATCGGTTTTGTCGGAGCGGGAGGAAATACGCGATTGCGCCATCTTCCCGGCTTTCGCGAGTTGGAAAATGTGGATCTGGTGGCGGTCGCCAATCGGAGCCGGACCTCCTCGGAGGCCGTAGCCGCGGAGTTCGGGATAACGCGAGTCTTCGATGACTGGGTTGAGTTGGTTGCGGACCCGGACATCGATGCGGTGTGCATCGGCACCTGGCCGAACCTGCATTGTGAGGCTACCTGTGCGGCGCTGGCGGCAGGGAAACACGTCCTCTGCGAGGCGCGGATGGCGCGAAACCTGGATGAAGCTCGCCGGATGGCCGATGCGGCGGGGAATCACCCGGATCTGGTGGCCCAGATCGTCCCGTCTCCGTTCACTCTGGGAGTAGACGATTGGATTCGGGAGATGGTGGCGGACGGCGCGTTGGGAAAGATTCTGGAAGTGCGTGCCCATTTTCTGAATGCGAATCTCCGGGATCCCCAAGCCCCCTTTACCTGGAGGCTCGACCCGGAATTGAGTGGAAAAAATACCATGATTCTGGGAATCCTCCACGAGGCGATTCTCCGCTGGGTGAACCTGCCCGGCCTGGTGGTCGAGTCGGCCGCCGCCGGATGGGGAGCGGAGATGCGGCCCGACCCGGCGGACGGGAAGGCGCAAACCACGGTAATTCCCGAAAGCCTGC
>CAZBLJ010000116.1:8255-8919 GCA_964492605.1 uncultured Puniceicoccaceae bacterium | reverse complement strand
CGCCCTCAAGGAAATGGGGGTATGGGACGGCAAGAATACCGTCCCCCATAGCTGGTAGTGGAAATGTCGTCCACTAGTCAGACGAAGCAACCCGTTTTTTTCGGTAGTCAGTAGTCCTGCGGCTGCCAGTCTCCGGCCAGGTAATGCGCCCAGGAGTGCGGGGCCTCGTCGATGTATGCGACGCGCTCGAACCAGTCGCCCCGACCGAAGACGCGGGGATCGCCGGTGGCTTTGAGAGCGGTGTCCAGCTCGCCGCGCAGGTCGGCGAGGAGATCGGCGAGAGCGGGGTCGCCCGCGAGATTGTGGAGACAAAACGGGTCGTCCCGGATGGCATAAAGTTCTTCGCCGGGGCGCTTGCCGAAGGCGAGGTCGTAGTAGCGCGATTCACCCTTTTCATGCAGCTGGAGGATGCGCTCCTTCGTGGGGCTGTTATCGCAATTAGTGAAGCCGGTCTCGGGATTGCCGGCGGGCCAGCGGTCGGGAGCGAAGTTACGGACGTAGAGGTGATCGGGCGTCCGCAGGCAGCGCACCGGATAACCCAAGTCGCCCTCACGGCCCATATCGTGGCGCTCGCGGCCCATAAAGACACGGTCGCGCCCGGTAGTCACGGTACCCGAGCCGGGGGTGTCCACGATGTCGAGCAGGCTCGCGCCCGGCAGTCCGC
>CAZBLJ010000116.1:1851-8245 GCA_964492605.1 uncultured Puniceicoccaceae bacterium | reverse complement strand
GGTCCACCCCGGCGGCTTCGAGGAAGGTGGGCATGAGGTCGATGAAGGACACGAGGTCGTCGATCACCCGACCCTTCCCCGTTTCCTCGCATCGGGCGTCCCAACGCAGAACCAGGGGCAGGCGGAAATCGTCGTCATACATCTGCCCTTTTACGCGCGGGAAGGGGCAGCCGTTGTCGGAGGTAGCGATGATGAGGGTATTGTGCAGCTCACCGACGGACTCCAGGTGCTCGAGAATCTTTCCGAGCTGCCGATCAAAATAGTTCGTTTCGAAGGCGTAGTCGGCCATGTCGTTACGGACGATCTCGTCGTTCGGCCAGTACGGGGGAACCTCATCGGCTGTCGGCGGAGCGACTCCGTGGCGGGTGCCCTCACCCGGAGTATAGCGACGGTGGGGCTCCCAGCCACCATACCAGAAGCAAAAGGGCTGCCCCGGATCCCTCTCGTCGAGGAAGGCGCGGAAATTCGCTGCGTAGTCGTTGTTCGAGACCGCCGAGTCTTCCGGCGGTGTCAGACTGCAAGCATTGTACTCGGGCCCGGCGGGATTGTGGGTGCGCCCGCAGCGTGAAAAGTCTCCCGGCGCCCAACCCTTTCCGGTAAAACCGACATGGTAGCCCGCATCGTCCAGATAATCGGTGTAAACCGGCAGGTGCTCGGGCCAGTGATTCCAGTGCAGGCAGGCTTCGCGGTTCTGCCATGTATGCAACCCGGTAAGGATGCTTGCGCGCGATGGGGCGCACTTCGGATTCGTGGTAAAAGCTTGAGTGAAGCGCAGACCTTCGGCGGCCAACCGGTCGCAGTTCGGCGTCTGCACGAAGCGATGTCCGTAACAGGAAAAGTGCGAGGCATCATCCGCGATCGCGAAAAGAATATTGGGGCGTCCGTTCGAGAAATGCATCCGAACGGAATAGAGAATCGAACCGGGACCAGACAAGCCTTTCCTATCTCCAGGTCGGGAATCTAGGCATCGAAATCCTTAAGAATCTCCCGCGGGCTCGATCCGTTCTCCGGTCCGACGTAGCCTTCATCCTCCAGAATTTCCATGATCCGTGCTGCCCGGTTGTAACCGATCCGCAGTCGTCGCTGCAGCATGGACGTAGAGGCCCGCTTGCTCGAGCGGATCACCTCCAAAGCCTGGGGGATGAGTTCATCCTCGAAATCGCCCTCGACTTCTCCGCTCTCCCCGTCCCCGGCTTCAATCTGCGCCTGAACCTGCTCGAGGAAATTCGGCGGACCGTTTACCTTCAGAAAGTCAACCACGCCGTTGATTTCCTCGTCCGAGACGAAGGCGCCCTGGGCGCGTAGAAGGGTATGGGCGCCGGGCGGAATGAACAGCATATCCCCCTTCCCGATCAGGGTATCCGCACCGCCCTCGTCCAGAATCGTACGGCTGTCGATTTTCGAGGCCACCTTAAAGGCGATCCGACTCGGCAGGTTGGCCTTGATGACCCCGGTGATGACATTGACCGAAGGCCGTTGCGTGGCGAGGATCAGATGGATTCCCGCCGCCCGGGCCAGCTGGGCCAGCCGTGCGATTCCGGTCTCGATATCGGCCGGAGCCACCATCATCAGGTCCGCCAACTCGTCGACGATGCAGACGATGTAGGGAATCTTCTCCTTCGGCATCTCGAAGCCGTCATCCTCTTCTTCGGAACCGGCCTCGGCGAGGGCTGCCCTTTCTTCGGCGGACAGATCCGCCTCCATTTCCTCCGCCTTCTTTCGCTCGGCCTTGTCGCGGGCGATCTTGGCGTTGAAGCCGGCAATGTTGCGCACATTCGCCCGGGCGAAGACCTGATACCTGCGCTCCATTTCGGAAATCAACCACTTGAGCGCGCCGGGTACCTTCTTCGGGTCCGTTACGACCGGAATCAACATGTGCGGGAGGGAATTATAGATCTGCATCTCCACGATCTTCGGGTCGATCATGATGAACCGAAGATCGTCGGGACTCGCGTGGTAAAGAAGCGAGGCGATGACACTGTTGATGCAGACGGTCTTACCGGAGCCGGTGGAGCCCGCGATGAGCAGGTGAGGCATTTTGGTCAAGTCGGCGACCAACGGCTTTCCGCTCACTTCCTTCCCGAGAACCACCGGAATCTCGGCATTGGAATCCGCCCAGGCGCGCGATTCGATGATCTCCCGGATACACACCGGGGAAGGCATCCGATTGGGAACTTCCACCCCCACACAACCTTTTCCCGGCACCGGCGCGAGTATCCGGACGGCCTGGGCCTTCAGGCTCATCCCGAGATTCTTGGCGAGATTGGCGATCTTTTCGACCCTCACTCCCGGGGCGGGATACACTTCGTAGCGGGTGATCACCGGTCCCGTGTGAACCTCCCCCAATTCCACTTTCACTCCGAACTCGGCCAAGGTGTTTTTCAGGGCGACGGCCGTCTCCTCGTGGTTTTCCGCCTGGCTCGGCGGACGGACGACCGGCTCCTGCAAAAGCTCGAGCGTAGGGAAGCGGTAGTCGCCCTTGCTGGCCGGGAAGAGGTTCTCCGCCTTCTCCACCTTCTCGCCGGCAACAATCTTAAAGCCTTCGCCGGGGGACTTCTTCTCCTCTTTCGGAATCCCGGACCCGGAGGACTGATCTTCCGGCTCCGGGTCTGCAACCGTTTCCTCTTCCACGGATTCGGTCGCCGGCACGCTGCGTCGCCGGGCGGACTTTTTCGCCGCGCCGATCGTTCCGGACAACAAGGCACTGTCGACCGCCGGCATATCCTCGTCCTCCGGCATCTCCCGCTTCTTCCGGCGCGGCGGCGCGGGCGCAGGCACCTCCGCATCTTCCGGTCGTTTCGCCGCCGCCCTGGCCTCCCGTCGCGCCCTTCGTTCGGCACGCTTTTCCTCCCGGGCCCTTCGACGCTCTTCCTTTGCGGCGCGCTTTTCCTCTATCCGCGCTTTCTTCTCCTGGCGCTTTCGAACGATCTCCTCCCTCTTCGCTTTCTTCTCGGCCGCGGTCAATTTCCGGTCCTGCCTGCGCTCCGCCCATCGCTGGAACGTCCGCTCGAAAAGATTGCGCGACGGATCACTGAACAAGGCGCCCAGCCCAAGAAGCAAAATCAGCAGCTGCACGAACAGACTGCCGAAACGCCCCAACGTCTCGTAAAGGAACGACTGGTTGACCCAAAAACCGACCATCCCGCCCGGTCCGTAGGGGAAGAAATTCTCCGGGAACAGGGACTCCAACTTCGGAAAAAGGCTCAGCTGAACGAGATTCGCCATTCCCGCCGCCGCGACCGTCGCGAAAGCGAGAACCACGATCCTCGGCGCGGTCACCAAATGCGCCCGTCGCACCAGATGCAACACGCCCGTCCAGATGAGGGAGAACAGAAGGAAAACCGCACCCAGCCCCAGGCCGTAGAGAAGGATGAAGGCGGAGTCGCGTCCGAAACGTCCGACCAGATTCGGCTGGGCCGCCGCTTCCGTCGAAGTAGCCAATGCCCGCAACAACCCGCGTTGCTCGGGATCGTAGTCGACCAGTGCGACGGAGAAGAGCAATCCGAGGGTGATCAGGATGCCGCCCTTGATGGGACGGATCGGTGAGGTGCGCGGCGTGAAGGTCGCCTGCACTTTCTTTGGGGGCTGCTTGGTTCGCTTGCGTGACATTCGGCTGGATTCAAACCCACGTTTCTAGCTTAATCGACTTCATGAATCCAGTTCTGTTTGAACCGATCTACAAAGAACGCGTTTGGGGCGGCCGCACCCTGGAAACCGCGCTCGCACGTAAACTCCCCAATGGCAAGATCATCGGTGAAAGCTGGGACCTTGTCGACCGACCGGGGGATCATTCGCCGATCCGCCGGTCCTCCGGCCGTCCCTCCACCATCCGCGAGTTGATCGAATCGGATCCCGAGGCGGTGATGGGGGCCGGATGGGATCCACAACGCAGCTTTCCCATCCTCGTCAAGTGGCTGGACTGCCAGCAACGCCTCTCGCTCCAGGTCCATCCGCCCTCCCCGATCGCCCCGAAACTGGGCGGGGAACCCAAAACGGAGAACTGGTTCGTTGCGGACACCAAACCGGGGGCGGGATTGATCGTCGGGCTCAAACGGGAGACCACCCGGAAGGCATTTGAGGAAGCTCTGGCGGAGGGACGGCTGGAGGAATGCGTTCACCGTTTTCCGGTCGAGCCGGGCCAGTCGATACTGGTCGAGAGCGGACGCATCCACGCGATCGACGCGGGCAATCTTATCCTCGAGATCCAGCAGAATTCCGACACCACCTACCGCGTTTACGACTGGGGCCGCACCGGTCTGGACGGCAAGCCGCGGCAGCTGCACATCGACGAATCCCTGCAAAGCATCGACTTCGACGATTTCGAGCCAACCGCCCTGCCCTCCTTCGAGGAGCCCGGAGAAACGGTTCTCGCCGATTGCGCGGAGTTCCGGATCCGCCGCTTCAATCAGGACGAAGGAGCCATCCTGCCCCTCGAGTCTAACGGAGAGCCCCGTCTCTTACATGTGGTCACGGGCGTTCTTACCGACGAGGATTCCGGATTGCGCTTCCAGCCGGGAGACACCGCTCTGATCCCGGCCACCGGCGAATGCCGGATAAAGGTGACGGAACCGACCACCTTGCTCGTGACCGACCGGTTCGTCTAGACTTCGCAGCGATCACGTCTCTGTGAACCTCACCTTGTTCGTAGAGACCTCAATACCATTTCTACGAGGCAAAACTCGGGGATTTTTCTAATTTTATCGCTGCACCGGACGCCTGATTCCGCATGCTTCAGAATCTTCCCATGCTTTTCCGTTTCCCGTTTCTGATCCTCTGTCTCGGTATGATTCCGTTTTCGCTTTCGGGGCAGTTACAGACCTTTCGCGAGGTCACCTTTGTCCCGACCAATTGGGCGGACGGTGACAGTTTTCGCGTTCGCTTTGCCGATGGAACCGAGCAGACGGTGCGGCTCTACGGCGCTGACTGCATTGAGTGGCATATCGGGGATGAGTCCGATGCCCGACGGCTTCGGGCGCAACGTCGCTATTTTGGAATCTCCGATTATGGAGGAGGGTTCGAGTCCTCCATTGAGTTGGCCCGAGCGAATGCGGCGGCGGCCTATGATTTTGTGGGTGAGGTGCTGTCCGAGCCATTCACGGTTTATACTTCTTTTGCCGATGGACGGGGTGATGGACGCTACACGAGAATTTACGCGTTCGTCGAAACTCCGGATGGCCGTGATCTAGCCACCCTGCTCGTTGAAGAAGGTCTGGCCAGAGCCTTTGGAGTTTATCGCAGCACGCATGATGGGCTCTCGCGAAGTGACTACATGGATCAACTTAAGGATGCGGAGCTGGTTGCCGCTCGAAACGGTCGGGGTATTTGGAATTTTACCGATTGGGAGAAACTCCCCGAAGAGCGCCGGGCTCAGCGCGCCGAGGATGCGGAGACTGCGGCCGCTCTGGGAAAGGCTCCGCCTTCTGAGCCTCTTGATCTGAACACCGCCCCCCGCGATGAACTGCAATCGATCCCTGGAATCGGTGAAGTGACTGCCAATCGTATCATCGAGGCGCGACCTTTTCAGTCAGTAGACGATCTGCAACGGGTAAGCGGAATCGGGCCGGTAACGCTCGAGAAGATTCGCGTGTATTTTCTAGAGCCGGGGGGCGTTCAGAAAAAAGCCCGGGATCGGACGGTGCCATGACAACCTGCATCGGCTGAACTCTTTTTCAGTGGTCACCCCTCAAGCGGATTCCAAACCTTGGCAAATCCCAAGCCGCCGAAGTCTTTCGGATTCGTTGTCGCGAATTGCGTCACGCCGTGATGGCGCAAGGTCAACCCGAGGCGTATGTCAATAAGGCGTCGGAACGCAAAATTGCGATGCCGGGTCCACTCCCAAACATTCCCCATGACGGGCGCCGACTCGACTAAAAGCCAGTTCTGATTGGCGCGCAAAGTTTGACAGTAATCACCAGCCTGTCTCGGGGATAACGGCTTACGAAAAATCCGACCGTTACACAGTTTCAGAAAAACTTCGACGAGCATGAGTTCGCAAACTAAGACATCGCGTTGTCCACCAAGCCGATGAAGAAAATCCCGAGCGCGGTTGTGTAGGGGGGAGTCCCTGTTCACAGAGTGAACAACCAGATTGGTGTCGAAGCTTGTCACGGCTCGTCGCGGTGCGCCATATCCCATTCGGCTTCGGGCAAGAGTGGCTCCCCCATGGATCTGGCGGGGGGCAGTTTCCAATCTTTCGCGGCAGTGCGACCGGGGGGGTGAGACTGGATCACTTGCTCCACGCCGCGACGCACAACCTCCGCGAAGCTCATTTCATACTCTGCCGCCACCCTTTTGGCATCCCGGTAAAGATGATCAGGAAATTGGACTTGGGTTTTTACCATGATGGCAAATTACCATTACCAGAGATAATGTCAACACTCGGAAGCCAGAGAAG
>CAZBLJ010000116.1:0-1751 GCA_964492605.1 uncultured Puniceicoccaceae bacterium | reverse complement strand
TTGTGAGTTCAGCCAACTCGGACTCAGGGCTCGACTCCCGGTGCCCTTTGTTGAGACGTTTCCTGGTTTGAATCATCTCCCATGAACACACGATCCAGCTGGTCCGGAGTGGCCGCCCTTCTCGCGGTGACCCTGATATGGGCCTTCTCCTTCGGGATCATCGGTCGGTATTTGCCCGGGGTCGATTCGTTCTGGGTGGCGTTGATTCGACTGGCTTTGGCGACTCTCTGTTTCCTGCCCTTTCTCAGAATAAAAAGACTGGGACTGTTTGAGGGATCGATCCTCTTCGGTTTGGGAGCCGTGCAATTCGGCCTCATGTATGTCTCCTATCTTGCCGCTTTCCGTTTCCTCGAGGCTTGGCAGGTGGCGCTCTTCAGCATTCTCACACCGATCTGGGTCGCCTTGGTTGATTCCGCGTTCGCCCGGAGGTGGGTGGGACGGATCTTTCTGGCTGCGTTCCTTTCGGTGGCGGGCGCGGCGGTGATTCGTTTCGGTAAAGTGCCCACGGGCAACTTCTGGTTCGGCTTCGCGCTCATGCAGGTGGCGAACCTGGCCTTCGGCTTCGGCCAGGTCGCATTCCGCGAGTGGAAATTTCGTCATCCCGACGTCCGGGAGCGGGACGTGTTCGGGCTGCTCTATGCGGGCGCCTTCGTCCTTGCGGCAATCGGCGCTCTACTTGCCGGATCCCTCGATCACCTGCCGGATCTGCAATGGTCGCAGTGGACCGTCCTCCTCTACCTCGGACTGGTGGCGTCCGGCCTCGGTTTCTTCTTCTGGAACTACGGAGCGAGTCGCGTGTCCGCCGGATTCCTGGCCGCGTCCAACAACCTGGTGGTCCCGATCGGTATCGCCATTGCGGTTGTCCTCAACGACGGCGTGCCGGAGTGGACCTCCCTGACTATTGGCTCCCTGCTGATCGCGACGGCGCTTTTCGTGGGACGCAAACGAACGGGAGAATGAGTCCCTTGGCCGCCCTTTTGGATTCCGGCTTGCCTTTTCCGTTTTCCGGGAAAACCTAGAAAATATGCCTTTGGTCGAACAGCGGTTGGACAAGCTTGAGCAAGCTCTTGCGGAGTTGGCCCATGCTCAAATGCGAACCGAGATGTCCATCCAGGCGTTGGCAACGGATTCGAAGGAATTCAAGCAGGAAATGCGCGGATTCAAGGACGAGATGCGCGTGTTCAAGGACGAGATGCGCGAGTTCAAGGTCGAAACTCAACTCGACCGCAAGCGTATGAACAAAGCCTGGGGCGATCTTGCCAACAAAATGGGGACGGTTGCGGAGGATATCGTGGCCCCGAACATTCCCCGCCTTGCACGCGACGAATTCGGCGTCACCGGCGACACTGACCTCGTTGCCGGACCGACGCGCGTGAGCCGTAGCGGCGAACCGCGCCGTCGGCAGTATGACGTCGTCTGCGCAGGCGACCGGAAAGTCTTTGTGGTAGAAGTAAAAAGCACGCCGGATCGCGAGAAAGTCCTCGAATGTGTCGCCAAATTGAACGAATTCGAAGATTTTTTCCCCGAATACGCAGGTTGGGAAAAAATTGGCATGTTCGCTTCCTGGTCCTTGCCGAAGGAACTGCGGGACTTCGTAGCTCAACAGGGGCTATACGGTCTGGCCATGGGTGAGGAAACCATGGACATCGTCGCCCGACCCGCCTAGTTTTTCGGACAATCATCGATATGGGTTGGAGGCGACCAGCCCTCCAGTTCCCGAACTTATCACCGTTCCAGATTCAGAAAGTCGG
>CAZBLJ010000115.1:0-8929 GCA_964492605.1 uncultured Puniceicoccaceae bacterium | reverse complement strand
GTCCTGCGTAGCTCGAAGAGCGTAGAAGGAAGGGCGAAGTCGGTTCAGGCGGAAAATAAGCCCGAAGTGGGGCAAAATCCCTGAACAAACTCCTGTTTTCTGCCAGATGAAAGGCCCCTGGGTACCAGCTTCCGACCTTGCGCAAGCGATCTCTTTCGGTTCGGATCTCCACCCGAGTGAACGCCCGCAACCAGAAATTGACGCCGAGGGGACGGGAGGACCTGCGGAGCCCTCTCGGGACGGACCCGGAAAACGCGCGACCCGCCGCGGCCCTGACCGGGGTTTTCCTGATCGGTCTCTTCCTGATCCTTTCCTCCTGGTTGTTCGGCGGCGTGACGCTTTGGACGCGCCAGATCCTTTTCGCGGTTGCGGTGCTTCCCTTTCTTCTCGCACTGGCCCCGATTCCGCACCGCAGGAAACGCATCGGTGCCTGGGGCACCACACGAAGGGCACTGGGGAGGCTGGCGACCTTTCCGCCTTTTTGGCTGGGTCTCCTCGTTTTCGGCTACGTCTGGTTGCAGTGGACGAATCCGGCATGGACGTACACCGAGATGGGCGGACGGTGGTGGATCTCCAGCGCCGGACTGCGTCCGGATCCCGACTGGCCCTCCTCGATCTATGCACCCGCGGCAAAGGGGAATCCTCTCAGTTTCCTCCTGCGTTTCGGAGCCGTCTGGATGATCGTCTGCGCGGGGCGGATCCTGATCCGACGCCGAAAAGAGCTTCTCGGCATCCTCGTGGCGTTTTCCATCAACGCCTTCATCGTTGCCATGGTCGCCATCATCCAGGAAATGCAACCGCCGGACAAAGTGCTCTGGCTTTATCCCTGGGAGGGCAAAGACTTCGCCGGACCGTTTTTCTACCGAAATCACGGCGGAGCTTTTTTCTACCTCTCCATGGCGGTTTCCTTCGGGTTGGCGCTGTATTTCCAACGGACGCGGGATCCGCGGACCCAAAAGAGTTCCCCGGGCCCGATCTTCGTCATCTTCGGACTGGTGAATGCCGGGGCGACCGCCGCCTCCGGGTCCCGCGCAGGGTGGATCTTCGGCACCGCCGTCCTGCTCGTTTACCTGGTCCTTACCCTGGGGGTCTGGCTCGGACGCAAACAATGGCGCGGAAGCTGGATCGGGGGGATCACCGTGGCGGGTTGCCTCGCTATTCTGGCAGCCTCCGTGATCGCCTCGCAGAATCAGGATCAGCTCGAACATCACTTCCGCCGATTCCTGAGCATCCCCGCCGAACTGGAGTATTCCGGCCGGACGGTCGGCAACGAGGCGTCCCTGCGGATGTTACAGGACGTCATGGTCTTCGGATACGGGGCGGATTCCTACGGCCACGCGTTCGCCCTCTACTTCGATGAATTCCCCGAATTGGTGCGCAAGCATCGGAGAACGGACGCAGTGGTTCGGAACAGATGGGTCCAGGCCCACAACGACCCCCTCCAATACGCCGTCGAACTGGGAGTCGTCGGAGCCTCCGTGCTGGCCTTGATCCCCCTCTATTTTCTCGGGGTTTTCCTGTTCCGGCTCATTTACTTTCGACCCGAAAGCGTGCTCTGGTTCGCCGGGACGGTGATTTTGTTCACGCACTCCTTTGCCGAACTCCTGTTCCAAAGCGTCCCGTTGCTGGCTCTTTTCGCATTTCTCCTCCTCGGAGTGGAGAAATCCCTTTCTTTCGAAAGAAGGAAAATCCGGGAAGACGCACGGGGAGAAAGCTGATCAGAACCAGGTCTCGAAATTCAGGCCCCAGGAGAGGAAGTCCGCAAATCCGCCCTCCTCCCGCCCGGAATAGCTTACGGCCAGGGAGAATTGCAGGTTCCCTTCGAGAGTCCAGACAACCCCGGCGGAAACCTCCCCGAACCAGAAACCGCCCGTTTCCCCCGGAACTCCGTTCTTCTCCTCCGCATGCGCCGCACCCCCGGCCATCGTCCACTCCCATGCCAGGGATTCGGCGAACGGAATACGGTCTCCGATCCCCGCCTCGAACAGAATCTGCTCCTGCTCCACGTCGAAATAGCCGGAAACCGAGGGCCGGAACGGCAGATCGGCGAACAGGCCGACAAACGGTTCGAGGCTGTCCGGCGGATTGTCCCCGTTTCCCGAATACCCGTACCAGGTAGCCCCCGCCGAAAACCGGAAAATCGGATCCAGGGAAAACACATACCCGCCGTAAACATCGATTTCATCCCCGGAGCCCCCCTCCAGGTCCCGGTTACTCCAGACCCCGAGATACCCGTTCCCGCTCCCCAGCGGACGGCCCACCTCAAGCCCGGGCTGGAGCGAGTTCCCCGCTCTCTTCTCCCCCCGGAAGACGTACTCCGACTCGAACCCCACAACCAGGGATGCCGAGAGATCACTCAGCCACCCGTTCTGACTCCCCCGGCAGATCACGCTCCCGGGGCCTGCGGACAGGAGCGCGCAAAGCAGGTAAAAACATCTCATGCCGACCCCATTCCTCCGATGAATTCCCCGCCAAGGCAAGAAGGGAACAGCCCGGCCGCGTCGAACGAACCTTTTCGAATTTGTTGCATTAAATCCGCACATAATCGCGGAACGGCCGCTTTCCTGTTTGCATTTCAACCGAGGATCGTTGGCATCTTGGAGCCTATGTTTGAGCAAATTGCGCCTGAAGAACTGGATCGAAAGCTGGGGATCGGATCCTCTCCCTACTCCCGCGAGGACTTGACGGATTACGTAAACCTGAAGCTCTCGGCGATCGGTCGCAAGGGATTCAGGAGATCCGAGGGCACCAATGCGGTCAAACTCGCCGAGCCTTTCCTGAAAAGCATCAAGGCCCGCACCCGCCTCGCGGAGGCGGCGATCCCCCCGGCCGACCGGCGGATTCAGAACTTCCTCGACCAAATGGCTGCGGAGGCGGGCGAAGAGGCCCCCGTCCTGCCCCAGGAGACTTTCCTGCTCGACCGGCACGGGCTGGCGCGGACCTTGTCCCTGCCCGGCAATACCGACCATTTCCGGAGTACCGTCAACGACAGCTACCGCATCGCCCAGGGCGTCCTGCACAACCCGAAGAGCGATCGACGGACCACCGCAGGGGTCTTCCATGTGGCGGACTGCGGGCTACCGATTCCCAATGACAAGAAGGCGGTGCCCGCGCACACGGCCATCCGCCTCTTCCGCGCGGCCGTTTGCCCGCCCGAGGAGTTTCTGCTGGTGCCGCTCACGGCCGCGATCGAGGAGAAATCTTTCTGCTGGGTATCGTTGCTTCTCCGACCGACGGTGCGTCCGGAGGTGCGGGGCTATTCCCCGCGTAAATCGATGGAAGTCCGCTTCTTCGCTCCCGCCACCCTCGCCAGCAACCTCGATTTCGTGGAATCGATTTTCGGAAACGCCGGAGACCCCTTCCTGCCGGAAAACGATGCCGGGCTCGACGTGGACGGCTGGTCCGGCCAAACGGGCTGTATCATTCTGGCACCCCACCTGGGTCGCCTGACGAAAAAGGAACTCGGCCTTCCCCGCACCTCCGAGGCAACCGACCGGCAGAAACGCGACGGCATGTGTTGGGAATCCGAGGACGAATTGTATAACGACGGCTCGGCCTTCAAGATCACCATGCGTTCCGCCAGCGGACAGATTGTCACCGCGATTTCGGACAGCTACTTCGGTTACTCCAAGAAAGAAATCAAAACCCAGATCAGCTTTGCCGCCAACCTCAGCGGCCAATCCGAAGAGGAACATGCCGGGGGCGCCCTGGTTTTCCCCAGCTACGACCTCGGCGAGGAGTTCAACCATCAGTCCAAATCGGTCAGCGGCGATCACACCTTTGCCGAAATTCGGAAAAACCTGGCCGACGCGGTTGATTTCAAGCCGGAAGGATACGGCACCGACAAGCGCTACCCGGGCATCGTGTACGTCCCGGAGGATACGCAGATCAGCCTCGAGGAGCAATCGGTGACCTGGAATAACGATGGCGAGCCGCAATACCTGCGCCTGGATCCGAACTGCATTTACATCTATCCGTCCGGTTACCAGATCCGTATGGTGAAGCCGGCCGAGGGCCGACGCTGGCGCTTGCGCGGAACCAATCCGGAGGCCACCTTCTGCCACAAACCCTGCACGGTATCCGGCGGGGGCAAATCCGAGATCTCCAAGTCGCTGGACGATGCGATCATCAGCGGCCCCGTATTCATTTCCAACTACCGGCAGGACTTCAAGATGGTCCGCGCCATCCTCGACTACGACTACAGTCGGCGCTTCCGGGATCCGTCGCGAAACGAGCCGGACAGCCGCCCCATTCTGAGCCCGAAACGGTCCCTGGGCTCCGTCATCAAGCTCCTGACCCCGTCCGAGATCGATTTCACCGAAGAATACAACCAGTGGCTGGACGGCATCCCCCAGCACGTGAAGGATCTGGTGTTCATCATCAAGCGGTTCTACAAAAGCGACTGGGCGGAAAACTGGATGGACCGGTTCACGGTCGACGTGGTCAACGGCCAGCCCGGCTACGAATTGCGCTACCGCAACAAGAAGCTGGTCACCCAGTTCCTTCGCGTCGGCTACGCCGAGGACGGCTCCTGGCGCACCTTCGGCCTCCGGAAAGACTTCCTGCCCGCCTTCAAGATCTCCCGTGAGGATGACATCAGCGCCAGCACCCTGGTACCGGCCAGCGACCTCACCGGCCTCCCGGGGGACCTCGGCCGGGAGTCGGTCAAGTTCACCACCAATTGCGAGTATCGCTTCTTCCAGCGACCCGACGACGCCATCATCCGCGGATACGACAAGCAGGCGGAGTCCGACCTCGTCCGCGATGGCGCCTTCTTGTCGAACTACCAACCGCTCACCCGGGACGACGTGCACGAGCAGATCAGCGACACGATCCGCTTCGAACAATACACCGAACCGGTTCGCAAGCGCCTGCTCGACTTCGTGGACGCCTCCAGTCCCGAATACTGCGGCTCGCCCGCCAATCCGCGCCTGGTCAACGGCGTCCGGACCAAAAATCCGCGCTACCTGCAGGTCCGCCCCGACATCGAGAACGAGAAGGGGAACTACGTCGCCGAGGTGGCGGCCCGTCTCTTCCGGCGTTTGGGCCCGGCCGACCCGGCCCACTTCCCGGTAACCTCCGTCCTCCCCGGGCATCGCAACAACCCGGCGGATAGCGACAACAACATCCGGGCGCTCTGCCCGTTCAACCCGATCCACTACTTCGACCTGCCGGAGCTGTTCATGGAGTTCACCGCCAGTCTGACCGGCAAATCCCCGTCGACGACCGGAGCGGGTTCCGAAGGTGCCCTGACCAAAGGCCCCTTCAACGCGGTGCTCCCGGTCCACGACCTGAACAACTCCCTCGTGAGTTTCATCCTGGTCGGTTATCCGGCTTTCATGACCTCGGCGGGATGCGTGGGCCCGAAAGTCAGGGTGGACCACGACATCAGCCTTCTCGTTCCGGAGATTTGGTCGCGGCTGCTTCCCGAAGAGCGGGAGCCTGAATACATGATTCGGGAGGGCTACCTCGAAAAACTCGAGGATTTCGAGCACAACGGGGAAACGATCCTCGGCAGCCGCCTCGGCTACCGGATCACCTCGCGGTTCACCCGGATCATCCTCGGGAGGATCTTCAACAACCCCAGCTCGGTCTTTACCAAAGAAATGCTCCGCCCCGAGTTGCAGGACGAAGAAGCCTTCGTCGACAGCATCCGCAATATTGTGGAAGCCCAGCAGCGGGTGGCCCGGAATTACTTCGAAGACGGCTCCATCGAGCTGGCGTGCCCGCCGTTGAAGGCGATCCTCCACATCATGAGGGACGGAACCTACGAAGGTCGCACGCTCGACGATCCGGAAATCCGCTCGCTCTTCACCCGGGATCATCTCCTGGCTTCGGACTGGTATGCGAAGCGGCTCGACAACCAGGTCGCCTTCGACCGCAACCACTTCGAGAAAATCGCCGACTACCTGAAGTCGATCCGGGCCGACGAACGGGCGGTTGCCGGGATCGGCGAGGATCTGGTGAGCGAGCGGGAAGAGATCGTGGCGAAACGGATTGCAGCCGTGTCCGCCCCCGAGTACCGCGAATCGCTTGTCGGGACGCTGGGTTGCGACTTCGATCAATAGCGCAGTTCGAAATGAACAAATGGAAAGACCTGGTGATTTTCTATTTGCAGGAACACGGCTTCTCTGCTTGATTTCTTTCTGGCCGGGTCCTATGCAACGCCGGACCAGTGAACCCCGCCAGGCCCGGAAGGGAGCAACGGTAGCTGAAGTCCGCGTGTGCCGTAGGGTGCCTGGCCTTTTTTTTGATTGATTCCCGGCGACTCCCGGGAGAAGATCGTCGGGTAAAGCACTGAGTGACGCCACCCCACTTCATTCGGTGTAAGGGATCGGAATGGATATCATCATCGAAGTGGGGATCGCTTTAGCCGCCGCATTGATCACGGCGGGTGTGGTGATTGCGGTCTTCCGGAAACGCTTCGGCAAACCCGCTCCCATCGGTTCCGGGGATGCGTCCGAAACGGAAACGGGCTCCGAGGAACTCCGCCGACGGATCGAACGGGTGCGGGCTATTCAGCAGAAAGCCGAAGCAACCCGGGATGAAACGGAACAGATCCGGGCTACGCTCGAACAACGGCTGCTGGAAGTCAGCGGCATGACTCGCGAGGAAGCCCGCGAGCTGACGATTCAAAAGGTAAAACGGGAATCGGAGGAGTACCTCGAAGATCTGAGGAAGGATCTGCTCGATATCCCGGAGAAACGGATTGAGGAACGCGCCCGCGCCGTGCTTCTGGCCGCCATGCAGCGGGTCGGAGGCAATCCCATGGGCGAGGAGACCTCCACCACGGTGGCCATTCCCAGCGACGACATGAAGGGCCGGCTGATCGGACGGGAGGGCCGCAACATCCGCAGCTTCGAATCCGTTACCGGCGTTTCCCTCTTGATCGACGAAACTCCCGACACCGTGCTCCTCTCCGGCTTCGATCCGGTCCGGAGGGAAATCGCCCGGGTCACGCTCGAAGCGTTGATCAAGGACGGGCGCATCCATCCGGCCAGCATCGAGGAAAAGCACCGGGAGGCGCTACAGGAAATGGACAAAGCGGTCATCAACCTGGGGGAGGAAGCCCTGCGGAAGCTGCGATTGGGATCGGTTCATCCGGAAATCGTCTCGCTCCTGGGTAAATTGCACTTCCGCCACTCTTTCAGCCAAAACACCCTCGACCACAGCATCGAGGTCGGGTTCCTCTGCTCCTTGCTGGCCTCGGAGATCGGCTTCGACCCCGCCATCGCCAAACGAGCCGGCCTGTTCCACGATCTCGGCAAGGCGATCGATCACGAATTCGAGGGAAGTCACGCCGCCGCCGCCGCGAAGATCCTCCGCCACCACGGCGAGACACCGGAAGTCGTCAATGCGGTGGCCGCGAGTCACGAGGAAGTAGCCGCCGAAAGCCCCTACGCGGGGATCGTGATGCTGGCGGACAGCATCTCCGCCTCGCGCCCGGGCGCCCGCGCCGATTCCACCGAGGGTTATATCCAACGGGTCCGGTCGCTCGAAAATCTGGCCCGGGGGTTCGCCGGGGTCAGCGATTGCTACGCCCTCCAGGCCGGGCGCGAGATCCGGGTGATCGTCGATCCGGAAGACGTCCCGGACGAGGAAGCGAAACGCCTCGCACTGCGGATTCGCAATCGAATCGAAAGCGAACTGCAATACCCCAGCACGATCAAGGTCACGGTCATCCGCGAGAACCGATTCTGCGAAACCGCCAAATAGACCGTTCCGACGGATTCTTTTTGACCTTTCCCGAAGGTTCGAGTCCCTATCGCTTTTTATGATTCGAATCGCTCTAATTGGCGCAGGAGGTATGGCGGGTTTCCATGTGCGGGCTTTCCGTGCGGTCTCCGGATGCGAAGTAGTCGCCGCCTGCGAGATCCGGGCGGAGAGGGCGTCCGAATTCGCTGCGGAACACGGGATCCGGGAAATCTACACGGATGCCGACGAGCTTTTCGCCAAAAGCCGTTTCGACGCCGTCGCCATCGTGACACCGGATCCGACCCATCATCCGTTGGCCTTGCAGGCATTGTCGGAGGGGAAACACGTGCTTTGCGAAAAGCCGCTCGGCCTCGATCATGCCCAGACGGTGGAGATGCGGGACGCCGCCGAAAAGGCGGATCGGATCAATATGGTGCATTTCACCTACCGCAACAGTCCGGCGATTCAAAAGGCGTGCGAACTCGTGGCCTGCGGCGAGTTGGGAACCATCCGGCACGTCCACGCCAATTATCTGCAAAGCTGGCTTGTCCACGATTACTGGGGCGATTGGCGAAAATCTCCGAGCTTGCTCTGGCGTCTTTCGAAGGCCCACGGCAGCGGTGGCGTTCTGGCCGATGTCGGCATCCACCTGCTGGATTTCGCATCCATGCCACTCGGCACCCTGGCATCCGTTCACTGCCGACTCAAATCTTTCGAGAAGGACGAGGGCTCGAACGTCGATGGCTACACGCTTGACGCGAACGATTCGGCGGTGATTACGGCCGAATTTACCAACGGGGCGCTCGGCACCCTGCACACCTCGCGCTGGGCCTACCCGAACCGCAACTCCATCCAGCTTTATCTCTATGGCAGCCGGGCGTCGATCGAGATCGATCTGAATGCATCGCAAAATCAGCTGAAAATCAACCGGGTCCTCGACCGGAAGGATACCGGATGGGAAACGCTCGACTGCGGCACCGTCCCGACCATCCAGGAGCGTTTCATTCGTTCCATCCTGACCGGAAAACCCGAGCAGCCGACTTTCGCCCGAGGGGCCGAGATCCAGCATGTGCTCGACGCCTGCCTTCGGTCCGCCGAAGAAGACCGCACCATCCGAATCCATCCGACCGATCCGGAATCCTGAACACGATATCCGAATCAGCACGCCGGACCGCTGGGCAGGGGCCTTTCATCTGGCTCGCAGTGGGTCGAGTTCCCAAAAGGAACTCCGGCT
>CAZBLJ010000114.1:0-8957 GCA_964492605.1 uncultured Puniceicoccaceae bacterium | reverse complement strand
TTCATCATGAGAAAGTTCCCCGCATTCTTCGTTGGATGTATTCTGCTGGCCCATTGTGCGTCGCCGCTTATTGCCCGTGTGGGAGATAGCAAGAGCCAACTTGAGGCGCGCCTGGACCGAAGCGGTCGTGCGCTTCATATAACGGACGGAGATCTGCTCGAGTATCACCGTAAGCGGTCTCCCGTCGGAGGTTACGCCGATTTGATTCCCGAAGCGGAATACGAGGTATACTACAAGATCAATACCACGGTTATTCCGACCAGCAAGAACTTATGGCACTCGGATAACAGGGGGAAACGGTCCGAGAAACCGATTAACGAGCCCGAAGGCTGGTTGCTGCACGTCGTTTACCTGAACGGTGTTTCCGTTTTCGAATTCTATCAAAGATCCCAAAATTTAACCGAAGTTGAGAAAAACGGGATCCTTTCGATCAACAAGGGTGAAAGCGAATGGCAGGAAGGACGGGTGCCCGAGGAGAGCGAGGATGCCGTCCAGCCTGAGATTTTCAGTCACAATCATTACCGGGCCGACTTCGCCGTGTACGCCGATGTCTCCGGCGACTCCATTCTCCTTTTTGATCCCCGATTGGATCAAATGATCAAAAAGAGGGATATGGAAAGGGCCATGGAACTTGCGCCCGATAGCCTGGATGGATTTTGAGGGAGGTTACTCGCCCAACTGGAAGCGGGAAAACCGCCCGACGACCAGGTTCTCGCCCAGTTTGGAGACCGACTCCGTCAAGAGATCCCGAACCGTTTGATCGGGGTTTTTGACGAAAGGTTGCTCGAGGAGACAGACGGTTGAAAAAAACTTGTCGAGCTTACCCTCGACGATCTTCTGGATCGCTTGGGGAGGTTTCCCTTCGGCCTGCGAGGCTGCGATCTCACGTTCTTTCTCAACCACGTCTTCGGGAGCGTCCTCACGGCTCACATAAAGGGGCGAGGCCGCAGCCACGTGCATGGCGATATCGCGTGCGAGAGCCTTGAAATCGTCGTTTTTCGCGACGAAATCCGTTTCGCACTTCAGCTCCACGAGGACCCCCACCTTTCCGCCGAGGTGGATGTAGGATTCGATGATTCCTTCGCTGGCTTCCCGCCCTGCTTTTTTGGCGGCCGTAGCCACCCCTTTTTTGCGAAGGAGGGCGACCGCCTTTTCCGCATCCCCACCCGATTCGACCAGGGCCTTTTTGCAATCCATCAGGCCGGCTCCGGTTTGACTGCGGAGTTCGGCAACGAGTTTAGCGCTAATTTCGCTCATGATAGGTTTTTTTAAATACTTGTTCGTCCAGGAGGGTTACTGCGAGCTTCCGGAATCCTCGTCCGGAGTGAAGCCTTCCGGCAAGGTGACCTCTCCTTCGTTCTCCACGTCGGAAAACTCGTTCCGGGTAATCACCGGGCCGGCCGCTTTCGGCGAGGAAACCGCCTCTCTTTTCTCAAGGCCGTCCTGAATCGCCTCGATAATCGTTTCAACCACGATTCGGATCGATTTCGCCGCATCATCATTGCCGGGGATGGGATAATCGACCAACGCGGGATCGGAGTTGGTGTCGACCAGCGCAATGACCGGAATGCCCAGACGTTTCGCTTCCTCGACCGCGATCTCTTCGTTGTTGATGTCCACGACGAAAAGGGCGGAGGGGAGTTCCTTCAGATCAATGAGACCTTCGAAATTGCGGTTCATCCGGACCATCTGACGGCGGATGGCCGCACCCTCCTTCTTCGGGAGGTCGTTCAGCGAGCCGTCCTTTTCCATTTCCAGAAAACGACGATACTTCTGGAGACTGCTCTTGATCGTTGTAAAATTCGTGAGAGTACCTCCCATCCAACGGTTCACGCAAAAGGGCATGCGGGTTTCGCCAGCGGCCTCGCGGACGATTTCCTGTGCCTGCCGTTTGGTTCCGACAAACAGGATGTCCTTTCCCGAACGGACCGAATCCGTCACGAACTCACAGGCTTTCTCCAGCTGGGAGTAGGTTTTTTCCAGATCGATGATGGAGATCCCGTTCCGGTGATCGAAGAGAAAGGGCTTGAAAGCCGGGTTCCATCGGCGGATCTGGTGGCCGAAATGGGTTCCTGCGTCGAGAAGGTCTTTAGGTGTGATGTTCATGGTTCAAAGCCCCCGGTGAACAGGGGAGAAAACAAGTTTCTTGGATGGTTTGGCGTTGGTTGTTGAGTATTGGAAAAACGAGAGAAACTACGCGACAGAGCCGGACGGGCAAGTGAAAAATGCCAGCGATTCTGGTTACTCCACGGTATTCGTATTTGAACAAATAGAACAGGTCTATATTTGTTGACGGATGAAAGGCCCCTGACCCGTTTCCGCGGCCCCGGCTCTTCGCGCTTGAGTTGGGCGGGCGGTTTGCTTACACCGGAGGACAGGGTGGACCAGAAAGAGGCCACCCCGATTTTTTTCCTTACCGTGAAAGCGTTTCCCAACTGGCTTCGAGTGCATTTCGACGATGCGCAGCGTTATCTGATTCTCTGTGTCATCGCAGGGGCTCTGTGCGGTCTGGTGGCGGTCAGCTTCCACTTCGTGATCGAGTGGCTGTTCCACGGGGTCCTGGCGATCCGGCAGCATTTCGGCGGTATCGGCGGGTGGCTTATCCTCCTGTTCTCCCCCTGCGTCGGAGGTCTGCTGACCGGGGTGATTCTTACCCATATCGCCCCTCGGGCGGTTGGGAGCGGCATTCCGCAGGTGAAGCAGGCGTTTCACAACGATTTCGGGACGATTCGATTGAGGGACGGGGTCTGGCGGTTCGTGGCGGGGGCGATTTCGATCGGATCGGGCAACAGTCTGGGCCGGGAAGGCCCGACGGTCCACATTTGCAGTGCGGTCGCCTCCGCCCTCGGGCGCTACTTCGGCCTGGCCCGCCGGCGGGTGCAGGCGATGGTGCCGGTGGGCATGGGGGCCGGTCTGGCGGCGGCCTTCAACACGCCGATCTCCGCGATCACTTTCGTGTTCGAGGAACTTCTGGATGATTTCAGCAGCAAGGCTCTGGGAGCGATTCTGGTGGCGGTGGTCATTGCGGCGGTGGTCGAGCGGAGTATTCTGGGGGAGCACCCGATCTTCAACGTGGGCGGGCTGGACGATTTCCGTCTGGCCTGGTGGATGTTGATCTGCCTTCCGCTGGGTTTGGCGGCGGCCTTCTTCGGGCATCTTTTCGTGGGCTTGTTGCTGAGCGTGCGGGGGAGAGTGGGCGGTTCACGGCGATTCCCGAAGGTTCTCCGCCCGGCGGTCGGCGGCCTGATCGTGGGGATGATCGGTTGTACGGCTCTCTTGCTGACGGAACGGCTGGGGGTTTTCAGCATCGGTTATCAGGAGTTGAACGCCTCGCTTCAGGGGACGTTGTCCTGGGAAGTGCTTTTGATCCTCTTTTTCGCGAAACTGGTCGCTACGGCCCTTTGTTATGCCTTCGGGGGGAGCGGCGGCCTCTTTGCACCGGTTCTTTTCCTCGGGGTCATGTTGGGGGGAGCGATGGGAATGGTCCTGGTGCAGGGTTTCGGCATGGGCACCCACGTAGCGGCGGGGTGCGCGTTCCTGGGGATGGGGGCCTTTTTCGCGGCGGTCATCCGCTGTCCGCTGACTTCGATGCTGATCATCTTCGAAATGACCCAGAATTATTCCCTGATTCTGCCGCTGATGGTCGGGAACATGACCGCTTATCTGATTTCGACGCGTCTGCGGGCGATTCCGGTCTACGATGCCCTGTTGGTTCAGGACCATGTGAGCCTGAAGCGCATGCCGTCCTATCAAGGGGAGCAGGACTGGAGAAACCTTCCGGTTTCGACGATCATGACCCACGACACGGTGACCCTCCCGGCGGAGGCCCCTCTGCGCGAAGCCTACGAGGATGCGGGAACGCACAAGCACCACGGTTATCCGGTGTTGAACGGGGAGGGGCAGCTGGTTGGTATGTTCACCCACCACGAGATGCGGGAGGCTCTCGAGGCCGGCGGGGAAGGAGCGTTGGGAGACCATTTGACGGGGCGGAAGGTGATCTCCGTTTTCCCGGACAACTCGATCCGCGATGTGGCCAACACCCTTGTGATGGAAGATGTGTTGCAAGTGCCGGTGGTCAGCCGGAAGGACCGGCGGAAACTCCTGGGGATCGTGACGCTGCACGACATCGCCCGGCAGCAGAACGCGATTTCGGAGGTTCTGGAGCGTCACTGACGCCCGGTCAGGGCTTCCAGGTCTGCAGGATCTTGAGGTAGTTGGCCCGTTCGATGGCTTCGGGATTCGGGGTGTTGCGATAACTCATGGAGCTGCGGGCGTCGTCGATGGAGGCGTACTCAAATTTATCCAACCACTTCGTAAAATCGGTGAGGATCCCCTTGAGGTGCGAGGGGCCGTGGCGGAGCAGGCAACTGACCAGTTGGACGGTGTCGGCCCCCGCCATGATCGCCTTGATGGCGTCCTCGGCATCATGGACGCCGCCGGAGCAGGAGAGTTCGATGGGAATCCGGTCGCGCAAAATCGCCATCCACCGCAGTCTGAGCCGCAGCTCCGAGCTTTCGGAGAGCTGAAGGCTGGAGACGGTCTCGAGATTCTCGATATCGATGTCGGGTTGATAGAATCGGTTGAACAGGGTCAGGGCGGCGGCCCCTGCTTCGGAAATCCGCCGTGCGAAATGGGGAAGCGAGGTGAAAAAGGGAGACAGCTTGACCGCAAGAGGGATGGAAACCCGCTCGCGTACGGCGCGCACCATGGTTATGGCCTCGCTTTCGATAACGGCGGCCGACATTTCGGTATCGGTGGGTTGGAAGTATAGATTCAGCTCCAGAGCGTCGGCTCCGGCCTGTTCGATGTCTTCCGCGAAGTCGATCCAGCCCCGGGGGGTCCGCCCGTTGAGCGAGCCGATGACCGGAATGGAGACCATTTCCTTGATCTTTCGGGTTTGCTCGAGGTAGCGGTCCGGTCCCAGTGCGAAATCCAGGCCGGACGGGAAGTAGGAGGTCGCCTCCCCGAACGTCTCCTCGTGGCTGTGCAGATGGGTATCCGCGGCGGCGGCGCTGGTTTCCACCTGTTCCTCGAAGAGGGAATGCATGACGATCGCGGAGGCACCGGAATCCTCGATCTCGCGGACCTTGCTCAGGTAGTCGACGAGGGGGGATGCCCCCACGATCAGGGGATTTTTGAGGTTCAGACCGAGATAGGAGGTTTGGAGCTGGACGGACATGGTGGGCGAAGCTTGTGGATCAGGATGGGTCGGGCTGGGATTCAGCGGCCATATGGCGGTAGTTTTCGTACTTGCGGGCGATGTTTTTCTCCGCCGTCTCGTGGAGCATCTTCGCTCTCTCCGGGTCGGCATGGAAAAGCATTCTAAAGCGAACCTCGTTTTCGACGTATTCGCGAAGAGACAGCTTGGGCGCTCTCGAGTCGAGTTGAAGCGGATTGTTCCCCTCCATCGAGCGCCTGGGATCGAAACGCAGGAGCGGCCAGTAGCCCGATTGCACGGCTTTCCGCTGTTGATCCATCCCGTAGCTCAAGTCGTAGCCGTGCGCCACGCAGTGGCTGTAGGCGATGATGAGGGACGGCCCGTCATAGGCATCCGCCTCGGCCAGCGCGGTGAGGGTCTGGCTGTCTTTGGCCCCCAGGGCGACACTGGCGACGTACACATGGCCGTAGCCCATCGCCAGGAGTCCGAGGTCCTTCTTGCCGACGTCCTTGCCTCCGGCGGTGAACTTGGCGACGGCCCCCATCGGCGTCGATTTCGAGGCCTGGCCCCCGGTGTTCGAATACACTTCGGTGTCGAGGACCAGAACATTGATATTCATACCGCTGGCCAGGACATGGTCCAGCCCTCCGAATCCGATGTCGTAGGCCCATCCGTCTCCCCCGATGCACCAGACCGATTTTCGGACGAGAGAATCGGCGATCTGGAGAAGGAAATCCGCCTGCGGATTTTTGAGCCCCTGCAGGTCGGTTTTGAGCCGGGCGACCCGTTCCCGCTGGGCGCGGATCTCTCTTTCGTTCGACTGTGGGGCGGCGAGCAGCTCCTCGACCCGATTGTCGCCGAGGGTGCCTCCCATCATGCCCAGATAGTGCCGGGCCATGCGGGTCTTCATGTCGAGAGCGAAGCGGATCCCGTAGCCGAACTCCGCATTGTCCTCAAACAGGGAGTTCGACCAGGCGGGACCTCTGCCTTCGTCGTTGACGGTATAGGGAGTCGTGGGGAGGTTGCCTCCGTAGATGGACGAACAACCGGTGGCGTTCGCCACGACGAGGCGGTCTCCCAGCAACTGCGTCAGAAGTTTGATGTAAGGGGTCTCCCCGCAGCCGGCGCAAGCTCCCGAGTATTCGAAAAGCGGTCTCCGGAGCTGGCTCGACTTTACATCGAGCTTCAGGTTCGAAACATCGGTATCCGGGATCTTCAGGAACTGATCGTAGTTCTTCTTCTCCCGCTCCAGAATTGGCTCGAGCGGGGTCATATTGATGGCTTTCCGGCTGGGATCCTTCCGGTTTTTCGCCGGGCATACGGCCACGCACAGGTTGCACCCGGTGCAATCCTCGGGGGCCGTTTGGATGGTGAAGAGAAAGTCGTCGACTTCTTTCGAGCGGTATTTGGTCGAAGGGAATCCCTCGCGGAGCGAGTCCGACAAATCGCTCGGATAAGCTTTCGCCCGGATGGCGGAGTGGGGGCAGACCAGGGCGCACTTGCCGCACTGGATGCAAAGATCCGAATCCCAGACCGGAATCTCCTGGGCGATGCCCCGTTTTTCCCACTGGCTGGTCGCGGTAGGCCAGGTTCCGTCGACCGGGAAAGCGGAGACGGGCAGAAGATCCCCTTTGCCGGAGAGCATGACGCCGGTGACCCGTTTGACGAAGTCGGGGGATTCGTCGGGAACGGGCGGAATGAGTTCGCGGTCGGAGTTGACCTCGCCGGGGAGCTTCACCTCGTGAAGGTTTGCGAGGGATTGGTCCACGGCGGCGAAATTCTTTTCGACGACGGGCCGGCCCTTTTTTCCGTAGGTCTTTTCAATCGCGTTTTTGATCTTCTCGATGGCCTCGTCCCGCGGCAGTATGCCGGAGATGGCAAAGAAACAAGTCTGCATGATCGTGTTGATGCGATTGCCCATGGAGGCTTCGCGGGCGACCTTGTAGGCGTCGATGACGAAAAGGCGGATCTTCCTGGACAGAATCGTCTCCTGGGTGCTTCGGGGCAGGCGGTCCCATATGGCTTCCGGGCCGTGGGGCGAGTTCAGGAGGAACACCGCACCCTCGGCGGCATGGTCGAGCACGTCGTACCGATCGATGAAGGAGAACTGATGGCAGCCGACGAAGTCCGCGTTTTCGATGAGATAGGGTGCGCGGATCGGTTCGGGGCCGAATCGCAGGTGGGAAACGGTCATCGCGCCCGATTTCTTGCTGTCGTAGACAAAGTAGGCTTGGGCGTAGCTGTCGGTTTCGCTCCCGATGATCTTGATGCTGTTCTTGTTTGCACCGACGGTTCCGTCCGAGCCGAGGCCGAAGAAGACCGCGCTTACCGAGCCTTCCGGCTGAAGGTCTATCGATTCTCCGACGGGGAGAGAGGTGTGGGTGATGTCGTCTTCGATCCCCACCGTAAAGTGGTTTTTCGGTGTCTCCGCCGCCAGATTGTCGAAGACGGCTTTCGCCATGGCGGGAGAAAATTCTTTGGATCCGAGCCCGTACCGGCCTCCGACGACCAGCGGATCCGGGGACGGGGTGATCCGGGTGTCCTGCCGCCCTTCGGCGAGTGCGGAGAGGACGTCCTGGTAAAGGGGTTCGCCGATGGCTCCCGGTTCTTTCGTCCGGTCGAGGACGGCGATTCGTTTGACGGTGGAGGGGAGGGCCTGAAGAAAGCGATGCACGGAGAAGGGCCGGAAGAGCCGCACCTTCAACACCCCGGTCTTGCGCCCCCGGGCGTTCAGCCAGCGGCAGGTTTCGTCGCAGGTTTCCGCTCCCGAGCCCATCACGACCACGACATCCTCGACATCCTCGGCACCCGTGTAGTCGAACAATCGATACGAACGCCCGGTGATGCGGTGGAAATCCTCGAGCGTATCTTCGACGATGCCCGGAAGATCGTCGTAGAAGCGGTTGGCCGCCTCCCGGGCCTGGAAAAACACGTCGGGGTTCTGGGCGGTTCCCCGCAGGACCGGGCTATCCGGCGACAGGCCGCGTTTGCGGAAATCGGCCACGGCGTCGGCCGGGATGAGGTCGAGGAGGTCCGAATCGGAGAGCGCCTTATAGGTGTTGATCTCGTGCGACGTGCGAAAGCCGTCGAAGAAGTGGATGAACGGGACTCGGGCTTTCAAGGTGGCCGCATGGGCCACCGCCGCCAGATCCTGTGCTTCCTGAACGGAATTCGAGGCGAGCAGCGCGCAACCGGTCTGCCGACAGGCCATCACATCGGAATGGTCGCCGAAAATGGACAAAGCGTGCGTGGCGAGGCTCCGGGCGCTGACGTGGAGACAGAAAGGCGTGAGTTCTCCGGCGATCTTGTAGAGATTGGGGATCATCAGGAGAAGGCCCTGCGAAGCCGTAAACGTCGTAGAGAGCGTGCCCGCCTGGAGGGAGCCGTGAATCGCCCCGGCCACTCCGCCCTCGGATTGCAGTTGGGTCACTTGCGGGACCACCGACCAGAGATTGGGCGCTTGTTTGCTCGACCATTCGTCGCATTGCTCGGCCATCGGGGAGGACGGGGTGATCGGATAAATCGCGATCGTTTCACTCAAGCGATAGGCCACGGAGGCGACGGCTTCGTTGGCGTCGTGGATCAGATAGGCGGGGTTTTTCATTTCTATAAGCAGAACTGAAGCAAAATATTTTACATGGCAAGAAAAACTGATCGGCGATTCGGATGGCGGCTCACCGACAAACTACTGCCACCCTGTAGAGACCGTGAGAAGCAAGGTCTACCTGCAAACACCCCGGAGGTCGGACACTCCTGTCCGTTCCCCGTTCAAAAGGGGAACGGGTTTTCCAACCCGTTT
>CAZBLJ010000113.1:0-9051 GCA_964492605.1 uncultured Puniceicoccaceae bacterium | reverse complement strand
TTCGGGCTACGACGGTCACGAGGCGGAGTTCCTTTTGGGAATTCGACCCACTGCGGGCCAGATGAATGGCCCGCACCCCTGCCGCTTCCCGGTTCCGCCGGAGCCTACCCCGACACCACGTAGCGGTTTGCCACGGAAATCCCGCTCAGCATCGCCCCGACGATTCCCAGGAAACCCTGGTCCGTTCCGCAAAGGTACAGGTTCTCGAAAGCGGTCCGCCCGTCTTTGGATTTGCGCGACGCACCATAGACGGCACCCCCCAGGTGACCGGTGAATTTCTCGACCGTCAACGGCGTGAACATATCCCGCGCCACCAGATGGGGTCGCGGATCCTCCACCGGTTCGGGCAACACCCTCTCCGCCACTCCCTGCAAGGCCTTGAACCATTTTTCCTTCTCCCGCTGATAGTCGTCGGGAGAGAGTTGTTTCCAGCCATCGTAATGGGCCAGTGCCGTCAACCGAACGATCCCCTCCTTCAATCCGCCGTTCTCGCCGTATCGGTAATGGTTCGGAATGCAGATCACTCCGCTCCGGGGATCGACCCGATCCTTCTCCGGCCGCCGATAGCGGAAGGGACGGTCGGTGGAGAAAAACGTGATGGTGTCCTCCCAGCCGAAGGTCGCCGGATTGACCTTGTACACCGAGATCGTCTCCACAAAGGAAAGCCGTCCCACGGGCGGATTCTCCGTTCTCCGGCCGCAGAGCCGCTCCGTCTCGACCAAACCGGCACTCGACAGGACGACTCCGGCGGTCACCACCGAGCCGTCGTCCAGCTCGAGCGCCTCGACTTTCGAGCCCTCCGTCCGGATCCGGGCGACTCCGCAGCGCATTTTCCGCTCGCCGCCGACCTCCTTCAGCTTCCGGAGAAGCGCGCGGATGATGGTACGCACGCCATCGACGGGCCGGGAGAACCCTTCGAGATACAGGGAACGGAACAGGATGACGAACTGATCCAGATCGATATCGTCTTCGGTGGCGCTTCCGTAGTAGAAGATCGGGCACAGAATCATCTCCCTGAGAAGAGGATCGGGGAGATGCTGCTCCAGAAAAGGGATCGCACTTTCCCCGCGGTCCTCCAGGGCCGTGGCATCCCGCTCGCGCACGAAGTCGACGATTCTTCGAAACCCCTCGATGCAGTCGGGGAAAAGCCGCTCCACCTCCGACTCCAGCACCGCGGGATCGTTGGTAAAACGCAGGCTCGTCTCGGGAAAGGAGATGCGGGAACCGACCTGCGGATTGAGGTCGAAGGCCTCGCGGGGGATTCGCAGCTGCCGGAAGATCTTGTTCAGCGGAGCCCCCCGGTCGCCTTTCCCGGCAAAATTGGTGAGGGCATGGAGGCCGACGTCGAACACCCGTCCGTTCTGGCGGTAGAAGCTGTTCAGGCCTCCGGGCGCTTCGTGCCGCTCCAGGACCAGGACGGATCGGCCCGATAACGCTACCCGGATCGCCGCCGCCAGTCCGGACATCCCGGCACCGATGACCACCACATCGAAGTGCTCCGCAGGAGTTCCGCTCATCTACCGCCCCTTCGGACTCCCTCTTCGGAGGCGCTTCGTGCCGACGCGGGTCGCCCGCTCAGGCGTTGAACTTCGGGGCCAGATATTCCCCGCAGCTGTTCAAGGTGGCCAGCTTCGGGTAGTCCTCTTCGGGGACTTCGATGCCGTGCTGTTTCCGCAACTCCATGACGATATCGAGGAAGTCCATCGAATCCAGATCGAGCTGGTCCCGGAGGCGGACCGCCGGGTCAACGGACGAGAGATCCTCGTCGGGAGCGATTTCCTCGATGATTTCGAGGACGATTTTCTGCACTTCTTCTTGAGTCATTCTATTCTAAAGGTGGTCTGGGCTAGTCGGAGAATCGGGAAATGATCAGCGCCGAGTTGATTCCCAGCATCCCGAAAGAGCTGTTCAGGATGGTCCGGACGTCAACTCCTTCCCTGCATTCGTTGACGACGAGGTTGGGTAGAGCGCATTCGGGGTCAAGACTATCGACGTTGATGGTCGGATGGACGATTCCGTCCTTCAGCGCCGGAAGATTTCCCGCCAATTCAAGAGCCCCGGCCGCACCCATGCAGTGCCCGATATAGCTTTTGGTGTTGTTGACATGGGTTTTTTCGGAATCCCCGAACACCTCGCGGATGGCTTTGCACTCCTGGATGTCCCCCTGTTTCGTCGCCGTCGCGTGAGTGCTGAGGATATCGATGTCCCCCGCCTCGAGTTTGGCCATTTTCAGGGCGTTTCGCATGCACTGGACCTGCCGTTCGGAGTTCGGTAGAACATAGTCCGAGGCGTCCGAGTTGATACACCACCCGGAGATTTCCGCCAGAATATCGGCACCACGAGCCCGGGCGTCCGACAGTCGTTCCAGGGTGTAGAGGGCTCCCCCCTCGCTTACCACGATGCCGTTGCGGTCCCTGTCGAACGGCCGACTCGCCTCGTTCGGGTTTTCCCTGACGGCCAGCGCGCCCTGGCTCTTGAACCCCGCGAAGATGCCGAAGCTGCGGACGCTCTCGCTGACCCCTCCGGCGATCGCCGCATCGACTTCCCCGAGAAGAAGCATTTGTGCGCCCTGGATCAACCCGGCGTTCCCCGCCGCACAGGCCGCGCCGATCGTGTAGTGCGGACCCGTAATCCCGAGATTCAACGTTACTTCTCCGGCCGGATTATTCGCAACCGTGCGCGGATTGTGGTGATGGGACCAGAACCGGGTGTCGTAGTCGAATTGCGAAATGTTGTAGACCTCGTTCTCGGTCTCCACGTTTCCGTGTTCCGTCGTCCCCACATAGACTCCGATACGCGAAGAATCGAGTGATTCCCAGTCCAGGCCCGCATTCTTCAGGCTCTCGCGGGCGCAGTAAATCGAAACGCTTCCGGCCCGGGTCCCGACGCGGAGTTCCCTTTTCTTCTGGTAACGAACGGCATCGAAATCGCAGATTCCGGCCGGAGTCGGGCCCATGTAGCGGAGGTCAAGAACGCCGATACGCGGACGTTTCTCGATCAAGTTGGTTCGGAACTCCTCGAGATCGTTTCCGTTCGGGGCCGTCAACCCGACCCCGGTAATCACAATGCGTCGATCCGAATCCTTCATTTCGCGGCTTCCTTCTTATGACCCCCGGCCGAACGACTGCGCAAAGAGGCCGGGCTGATTCCCAGAGCCTTCGCGGCGGCGGCGTTGTCTTCGTAACGTTTCAAAGCGTGTCGGATAACGGCGGACTCCAGGGAAGGCAACAGCCCCCCCTCGTTTTCCTTGCCGAACTCTTCGAAGATGCTCCGAAGAAGGGCGTCCCGTCCGGCCCCCGCTTCCTCGGCGGCTCCTCCCTCTCCCGACGAGCCTACATTGACCGGCGAGGCGGAACCTCCGAGATCGGCGGGCAAATCATCCAGAAGAATCGACGGCCCCTGGGCCACGACCGCACTCCGGTAAACGACGTTTTCAAGCTCGCGAACGTTGCCTTTCCAGGGTTGCTTCTGCAGAGCCTCGACGGCCTCGCCGGAGATCTTCTTCGGCTTGATCTTCTTCTCCCTGGCAAGACGCTGGAGGTGGTAGTCGATGATCTCCGGAATATCCTCCCGCCGTTCGCGAAGCGGTGGGATGCGGATCCGGAACACATTCAGACGATAGTAGAGATCCTCGCGGAAATCCCCTTTTCGAACGATCTCCTCCAGATCACGGTTGGTCGCCGCGATCAGGCGGACGTTGACCTGGATCGGCGTGGTTCCGCCGACCCGCTGGATTTCGCCTTCCTGGATCGCCCTCAAAATCTTCGTTTGGGTCGGCAGGGCCATATCCCCGATTTCGTCGAGAAACAACGTGCCGCCATCGCAAAGCTCGAACTTTCCCTGGCGCTGGGCGGTCGCTCCCGTGAAAGACCCTTTCTCGTGTCCGAAGAGTTCGCTCTCGATCAAGTTGTCCGGGATCGCGGCGCAATTGACCGGAATAAACGTTTTCTTGGATCGGAGACTGTGGTCGTGGATACAGCGGGCGACCAACTCCTTGCCGGTTCCGCTTTCCCCGGTGATCATGACCGATGCATCGCTGGCGGTAACCTGCCCCACCTGTTTCAGCACGAGTTGCATCCCCTCCGAGCTACCGACGATTCCCTCCGCATAGTCCTCCGGCCTCAGTTTGGACTCATAGCTCCCGGACGAGTGCCGGTTGCGATGAGCCTGGAGACCCTTTTCCACCAGCTCTTTAATTTTGCCCGGCTCGAAAGGCTTCATCAGATAGTCGAACGCTCCGAACTTCATGGCCTCGATGGCCGTCTGCGTGGTTCCGTGGGCGGTCATCATGATCACCACCGCACCGGTTCCCAGCGCCCGCAGGCTTTGCAGGGTCTCCATCCCGCTGATTCCGCCCATGCGGTTATCGAGGAGAATCAGACCGGGGATAGACTTTTCCGCGATCTTGAGGGCTTCCTCGCCGCTACCCGCCTCGAGAAGCTCCACGTCCATTTTCCCCAGCACCCGTTTCAGGGAGTACCGCACCTCCTTGTCATCGTCCACGATGAGGATACGGGGTGTCTCTGTCTGGTCTTTCGCCATAGGAAAAACCCGACGCACTACACCCCCGCCCGAACGAAGGCAAGAAAGAGCGTTCCCGGATTGCCGGGAAAAGACACGTTCCATTTTCACTTCGCGGCCGCCCGCCCAAGAAAAATACCACCGGTCACGGAACAAAATGAATTTTCCGTTGCGGATTCACGAATTCGGAGTACGCTCTCCCCCAGTGATAGAAGTCCGTGAAAAACCGAAGCTCGTCGAGCGCGCTTTTCTCGTTGGCATCACTTCCCCGGATCAAACCGATCACCACACCGGCCTCCTCCTCGACGAGTTGACAGGCCTCGTCGAGACCCTCGGCATCACCTGTGTGGGCCGGTCCGTCATCCACCTCGGTCGCCCGCACGCGAAATTGCTGGTCGGGTCCGGCAAGGCGGATGAAATCATCCTGGAAGCAAAAAGCCACGAGTGCGACGCCATCATTTTCGACCAGGAGCTGTCTCCGTCCCAACAACGGAACTGGGAGCGGATCGCCCCGAAGATGCTGGTCATCGACCGGCAGGAAATCATTCTCGATATTTTCGCCGAACGAGCCTCCACCAAGGAGGCACGGTTGCAGATCCAACTCGCCCGCATGGAGTACAACCTCCCCCGCCTCCGCCGGGCGTGGACCCACCTGGGCCGGCAGCGCGGAGCGGTCATGCAGCGCGGCGAGGGGGAAACCCAGCTGGAGGTCGACCAACGCCTCGTCCGCAAACGGATCCAACGCCTGCGAGGGCAGATCGACACCGTCCGACGCCAGCGCGACGTGCAACGCAAGCGGCGACGGGCCGTCCCCGTCCCCACCGCCGCGATCGTGGGCTACACCAACGCCGGAAAATCCTCCCTCCTCAACGCCCTGACGAAGGCCCGCGTCCTCGCCGAGGACAAGCTCTTCGCGACCCTCGACCCCACCAGCCGCCGCCTCGAGCTTCCGAACGGTCAGATCCTCGTCCTTACCGACACGGTCGGCTTCGTCAGAAATCTCCCCCACCGCCTGGTCGAAGCTTTTAAAGCCACCCTCGAAGAGGCCGTCGTCTCGGACTTCCTCATCCATGTCGTGGACATTCGCAGCGGGGAACTGGAAGAGCACAAGGAAACGACCGAAAAGGTCCTCGCGGAACTCGAAGCCAGCGACAAACCCACCCTCCTCGTCTTCAACAAAGTCGACCGCGCCGCCGACGAAGCCACCGTCGCCTATTGGAAGCGGCGCTACCCCGACGCCCGTTTCGTGTCGGCGAAGACCGGAGAGGGGTTGCAGGCCCTGAAGGAACAAATGATCGATCTGGTCCAGGAGGGCATCCGCCCCATGAAACTCCTCATTCCCCACAGCCGCTACGACCTCATCCATTTTCTCCACGAGATCGGTGCCGTCGACCAGGAAAGCTACCGCAACGACGGCGTCCTGATTCGCGGCAACGTTCCCGAAAAACAGGTATCACGGGTGAACGGATACGCTCTCGCCGGAGCATGAGGCGGATTCTTCCGGCCATTGCGGTGATTCTCTGCCTCGCCTCCTGCGGGAAGCAGGAGCAGCCCTTCGACGACGACCGGCAAATCCTGCGCCGCGGCAACGGTTCGGAACTCCTCAGTCTCGACCCGCACATCATCACGGGCATTCCCGAGGTGCGCGTTCTGCGCTCGCTCTTCGAAGGTCTCGTCGCCCTGGATCCCCACACCCTGGAACCCGTCCCGGCCGCCGCCCGGTCCTGGGAACGTCTGGACGGCGGCCGACTCTACCGCTTCCGGCTCGATCCGGACGGCCGGTGGTCCAACGGGGATCCCGTGACCGCAACGGACTTCGCCGACAGTTTCCGCCGCATTCTCTCGGGGTCGCTCGGAGCCCCCTACGCCTCCCAGCTTTTCGTCATCCGAAACGCCAGGGCGCATCACGCCGGCGAGTTGGCTCACCCCGAATCCCTCGGCGTCCGCGCCGTCGACGATCTCACCCTCGAGATCGAACTCGAACGGCCCGTCCCCTACTTCCTTTCCCTCCTGGTCAATCCCGCCTGGTTCCCCGTCCACCGTCCCAGCGTCGAATCCACCGGCGCATGGCTCTCGCGCAACGCCGAATGGACCCGACCCGGCGCCCTCGTGACGAACGGCCCCTACCGGCTCGCCGATTGGCGCCTCAACGACTTCCTCCGCGTCGACCGCAACCCGCACTTCCGCGACCCCGGCGCCTTCCCTCTCGACGAGATCTACTTCTTCCCGATCTCCAACCTCTACGCCGAGGAGCGCGCCTTCCTCGACGGTCTCATCGACGTGACCTCCATCGTATCCCCGCAGCGAATCCGGTATTATCTGGAAAGCGACGATCCGTCCGTCCTCCAGGTGGAGCCCGACCTCGGCGTTTATTACCTGATTTTAAACACCCGTGTCCCGCCCCTCGACGATCCCCGGGTACGCCGGGCCCTCGGGATGGCCCTGAACCGGTCGGCGATCAGCCGCGACATCCGGCGGCGCGGGGAGCCCGTCGCCCGCCATTTCACCCCGCCGGGCATCGGAGGCTACCAACCGCCGCCGGTCTTCCGGGAGGATCCCGCGGAGGCCGCCCGGCTCCTGCGCGAAGCCGGCTACGGCCCGGAGAACCCCCTGGAACTCCCCTACCTCTTCAACACCTCCGAAACCCACCGCCCCATCGCCGAGGCGATCCAGTCCATCTGGAAGGAACGGCTCGGGCTCGACATCCGCCTCGTAAACAAAGAGTGGAAATCCTACCTCTCCGACCGTCGGAACCGCAACTTCACCATCGCCCGCGCCGGGTGGCTCGGGGACTACCTGGATCCCGACACTTTTCTCGGCCTCTGGACCTCGGAATCGACGAACAATTTTTCCGGCTGGAGTCATCCGGAATACGACCGACTGATGGCCGAAGCGGCGGCCCTGCCCTCCGGGCCCGCACGAAACGATCTCTTGCGCAAAGCGGAAACCATCCTCCTGGAAGAAGCCCCCATCCTCCCCGTCTTTTTCTACAACCGCGCCTACCTGCGCGCCCCCCGCGTCGAAAACTGGCCGACCAACATCCTCGGCTACACCAACTACGCAGGCATCCGCATCGGCGGGCAAGAGTAGCCGGAGACCGACGCCGGACAACTCGGAAGGCGGACACTCCTGTCCGCCCTCACCTCCCGACCCCACGGAAGGTGGACACTCCTGTCCACTCTCCCCCCTCGGCACCACGGAAGGTGGACACTCCTGTCCACCCCTCCCCTCCCGGCAACCCGGAAGGTGGACACTCCTGTCCGCCCTCCTCGAACCTCACACCTCCCGGTTTGCACTCCCGGCGACAACTTGCTTGTCTTGTCGGGTGATCCCGCAATCCGCCACAACAAGTCGACTTCCCTGGTTCGGCGAGGGGAAGTTTCCCCTGTACCTCGCTCCCATGGCGGGTTTCACCGACATCGCCTTCCGGCACCTCTGCAAGCAATTCGGAGCGGATGTCATGGTGTCCGAGTTCGTCATGTGCGAAGCCCTCCTCCGGAACGCCGGACACGTCTGGGAGACCGTCGAGTTCACCGGGTTCCAACGTCCCATGGGCGTGCAGATCTTCGGCTCGGAGCCGCAGCGGATGGCGGAGGCCGCCCGGCGGATCGAGGATCGCCTGCGGCCCGACTTCGTCGACTTGAACTACGGCTGCCCCTCGGAAAAAGTCACCCGGGCGGAGGCCGGTTGCTCGTTGCTGCGCAACCTCCCCCTTCTCGGCCGAATCGCCGGAGCGGTCCGCCGGGCCCTGCCCGACACTCCCGTCACCGCCAAGATACGGATCGGCTGGGACGCCGATACCATCGTCGCCTCCGAGGCGGCCGCCATCCTCGAAGACGAGGGGATGGAGGCCCTGGCCGTCCACGGACGCACCCGGATCCAGGGCTATAAGGGCGACGCCGACATGGAGGTGATCGAGCGGGTCGCCGCCGAACGAACGTTACCGGTCATCGCCAACGGGAGTGTGGAAGATTGGGAGCGGATCCGGCGGCTTGCTTTCGAGACCGGCTGCGCCGGAGCCATGATCGGTCGGGCGGCCCTGGGAAATCCGTGGATCTTTCAACGGGTGAAACACTACCTGAGAACCGGAGAGATCCCCGACCCGCCCGCACTGTCCGCCCGGATGGAGGCCCTCGCTTTCTACGCCGGGGAACTCAAGCGCTCTCCGCTCGGAAAGGCCCGCGGCGAATCGGTCGCGTGGATGAGGCCCAAACTCAAAGCCCTCCTCAAGGACTTGCCCGGCAGCCGGAAAGCCCGCGTAGCCATCGACGGGGCCGGATCCTTTGAGGAGTTGCAGGAGGTCGTCCGGGCGCTCGGCGAAAGATCCGACGCCCCAGGGGCCATTCATCTGACTCGCAGTGGGTCGAATTCCCAAAAGGAACTCCGGCTCGTGACCGTCGTAGCCCGAAGGGCGAAGTCGGTTCAGCCGGAGACTCCCCCGGGAAACGCCTTGACGGCTAAAGCCGCCATTCCGAAACTCCGCCTCGTGACCGTCGTAGCCCGACTTGTCCTGCGTAGCTCGAAGAGCGT
>CAZBLJ010000112.1:0-9059 GCA_964492605.1 uncultured Puniceicoccaceae bacterium | reverse complement strand
CCGAGGGAAGAATAGCAGTAAATGATCTAAAAGCCTTCGCCCCGACATCTTTTCGGTCGGGTTAAAAGGTCGAAACTGACCGAAGCCACAAGCGTGAACATGGGTTCCGGAGTTTCGGGCAACATCCCGCCCACAGCTAAAAACCTTCCATTCCCAGCAGACAGAACCCTCGCCACCCCTCATTCCGTTTTGTCAATAATTTTAAACCTGGTTTATTTTTGCGGTTCCTTTTTCTTGCCTGCTATGGCAGCTTTCGATGGTTTCGAAACATGGATTGCCCTATCTTCGCGATTGCCAACCAGAAAGGTGGTGTTGGTAAGACCACCTCCGCCGTGAATCTTTCAGCCGGTCTGGCGGCCCGCGGAGTCGACACTCTCTTGGTCGATCTGGATCCACAAGCAAACGCCACAAGCGGACTCGGATTGGAGAAAGAAGAGGGTGCCAGCGTCTACGGTCCTCTCGCGGGAGATGGAAAGCTGGCCGATAAAATCGTGGAGACCGGGCGGGAGCGCCTTTTTGCAATCCGCTCGGAAAGAGACCTTGTCGCAACGGAGGTAGAGCTTCCAAGGAACGATGATTACCTTTATCTCCTGTCCAACTTGCTGAACGAGGTCCGGGCCGAGTTTGGTTTCGACGCAATTCTGCTGGATTGTCCGCCGTCCTCCACGGTATTGTCCCTCAATGCCCTTGCCGGTGCGGACTATCTCGTAGTCGCCCTCCAATGCGAATATCTGGCAATGGAGGGGCTTGGCGAGATATTGAATCTTCTCGAGCAGATTCGCGACGGAGGCGTGAACCCCGGGCTCCAACTGGCCGGCATCCTCATGACCATGTTCGATATCCGGACGAAACTCGCTCAGCAGGTTGTTTCAGAAGTTCGGGGGCATTTCGGCGATCAGGTCTTCGATGCGGTGATCCCCCGGAATATTCGGATCACGGAAGCACCTAGCTTCGGGCAAACGATTTTCGAATACGAGAAATCGAGTTCGGGCGCACTCGCATACGCCAAGCTTGCCGACGAGTTCATCCAGAAATTTGATCTCGACACCTCTAGCGACGTTTAACCACCTACCCGAAGAGGAATCCGGTGAATTTCGAAGACCTTGAACAATCACTCGGCTATTCCTTCCAAAACAAGCGTCTGCTGCAGGAAGCCTTGACGCACTCTTCCGTCTCGTCATCCGAGGACGGCATTGACTCAAACCAGCGTCTTGAATTTCTGGGGGATGCGGTACTGGAGCTGATCATCAGCGAGCAACTTTTCGAAAAGAATCCTTCGGCTGACGAAGGTTCCCTCACCGTCGCGCGAGTCCGCCTGGTTCGGGGGAGCCATCTATCCCGCCTCGCGAAAGATTTGAACCTCGGAAAATTCCTGGCCATGAGCGAACACGCTCGAAATGACGGGACCGCAGAAAACGAGCGCGTACTCGAAGATTCTCTCGAAGCAATTGTCGGCGCCGTTTATCTGGACGGCGGTCTCCAGATGGTTCGCCGGTTACGTGACCGCTTGTTCGGCCATGAAGCTTTTTCCATTCCCTCCAATCTTGCGATCGAGGAGAACCCGAAAGGAGCGCTCCAAGAGCTTCTCCAATCGATGCCCGAACGACAGACTCCCGTTTATGAGATTACGGGAGAAAAAGGGCCTCCCCATGACCGCGTTTTCGAATCATTCGTCCGAATAGGAGGCAAGGTATGCGGTCGGGGAACGGGAACCACGAAAAGAGAGGCCGAGGCCGCCGCCGCCCTCAAAGCCCTGGAAACGTTAGCCCCATAGCCCGCACTATCGGCATGACGGAGGGTGGTTGGAGTTTTCAGGGTTTCCCGCCTGATTCCCTCTCCCCTCAGAAAAGAAGGCTCGTCGCCGAAAAATTGATCTGAAAATCGCTTTCCCGGACATCGTCCTGCCTGAAAATGAGCTGCGTCTGGATCAGCCAGGCGTTTCCCAGCCTTCTTTGCCACCCATAAGAATGCCGAATCACCTTCTGGGACTGACCGCTGTAGCGCATTTCGAACAGGAAACGATCCCGGCGACTCAAAGAAACCTCCGCATCCCACAAGAGCTGGTTCACGCGTCGTTGAAGGGACTGAAAATACCAACGGCTCTCCCACCGATCCCCGTCTCTCAAGCGAATCCCGGGAACAAACTCAACCAGAGTTACGGTTTCGGTCTCGACCCGAGCGAACAGCGACAAGCCTACCCAATGCGCCGGGCTTGATTCCAGGTTCAACATGGTATTCGAAGCCCGCGAAGAGGCACCCTCACGAGCCTCATTGATGTCCTGATAAAGACCAAGCGAACCGAGGGAACGCATTGCGAACGGTTGGTCGAAACGACCCGCAATCAAACGGTTCTCGACCCCGACGCGAAAGGTCTGTTCGGGACCGTCATCCGATCGATAGGGCAGGTGATTCAAACCCAATGGGTCTACTCCACTGGTGTATACCTCGGGATGGATTTGCGGAATGGAACTCTCCTCCATCCCGGTTCGAGGCATCCACCGGTAGCCAATCAGTGGCTTCGTCTGATGAATCAGGCCGTCCACATCCCAGATTCGACTGCGGATATCCCATCGGCGATGAAATTCCATCTCGAGATCAACCCCCATCTCGAAAAGAGTCGACGATCCATCGGCCCCCCTTCCCCCCACATCATCGTATTTCCTCTGCCGCAAACCCGCCAGGGGAGTTATCGTAAGCCATCGATCAGCCTGAATCGGCGCCGACAACCGGTAAGCTCCCTCCCATCGGTTCGCAGAAGCCAGATCCGTTTCCTCGAAATCTTCTCTCTCGAGGCGGGCGTATCCGAGCCAACCCTCGTTCACCAAACCGCTCTCCCCCAAGCGTGTCGGCGTAAGGCCTACCTGTATCGAGGGAATGGCCTCAATCGATTCAGTCGTATCCAGCGTGCGAAACCTCCCCAGCGCGGTAAATTGAAACGCCCCAAAGGGCACGTATAGTTCCGAAAAGGACTCCGGCGCGAAGAATCGGCTTTCCAATCCGGAGTTAAAGTCACGAAGGACCTCCGAATCGGACCTTGCCTCAAACTGGTTCACGAAGCTCCAGTCTCCCCTGCGATTCCCCAGTCCTTGCGCCAACGCGTAGCCCCTTGACGCACCGATCGGGGCACCGAACAGATCCGTACCTCTCAATTCCTCTCCCCCTTGGTCGTCGATCCAACCGGAAAGTACGGAGCCCCGGGTGTAATACTCTTTCGAATCCGAAGATCTTTCCCACGAAAAATTCGGTGATAGCAGCAATCCTCTCTTCCCATACAACGAAAACGCCGGTTCAAGCCTGAGAAACTCCGTAACCCCGAATCCAACTCCAAACTCTCCATAAACACCCAGATTCTCCGCATACCCCCCACCGAGATCAAAAGACACCCCGAGGTCCCAATCCCTGAGCCATGCCCGCGGAAGATAGAAAACGGGAAGCGGACCGATTCCCAGCGTGACACCGTAAAGACTAATGTAGTCGTCGCCACGGCCCCGGCTCAGCCGGTTCGCGTGAATTCTCGGTCCGGGATCGGCCGGTTCGCCCAAAAATATCGCCGCGTCGGACATCTCCACCCCATCCCGGTCCGCCTCTATTTTATCGGCGGCGAGCAGAAAATCCCCACTTCCGGCACGAACGTTCTCAGCTTCGAGGGTCCCCTTATCCTCATCCTCATCCGGCACCATTACGCTTAAACTCTCGGCGTTCAGCCGCCCATACGGGAAGCGGGCCGACGATCCGCCGAAAAGGAGCATGCTTTCCCCCAATCCTTCTAAAACCGCACTCTCCGACATCAGAACGAACGGAACACCGCGATAGGATTCAGGCCACCAAGCCTCAAAAAAGTCTCCGCCCCGATACAGTTTCTCCGCATCCACCTCTTCCCTGGGATTGGTGAGAAGCGCTCCTCCGAAAATCCTGACGATATCCTCTCCCCTGTTCCAGATCACTTTCCCCGCTTCCATGTCATACGGGCCATAATCCGCTTTGACCGGACCGCCGAAAGAAACCGACTCCTTTTCGAAATCGTATTCGAGAGTCCCCGATGAACGAACCTTCAACGGCCCATCAGCCACTTCCTCCGCTTCCCCCCGACCCAACAGCGCGACCAGGAGCATCCAGGGAAGGAACACCGTCAAGAGTGTCTGAGATTGAGTTGAACTACCGCACATTCCGTGAAAGGGTGACTACCAAGATCAAGAGCCCGCTCCAAATCAAAAGGTTTTCGAAATGGCAGAACATCCACTCCTAAAAAGCAATCGAACTCGACTTCTCCAAGCGCAGGAAACACAACCTCACGCGGTTCTCGGGATGCATCCTGTCTCGCAACGCAAAAAGAATGGCGTCGTGGTCCGGGCTTTTCTCCAGAACGCGGAGCAGTGTCAGGCGATCCTTCTCAAAGAAGACGGCGAGGAACTCGATCGGTTCGAACTCGAAAAAACCGCCCCGGAAGGCTTATTCGAAGGGTTCACGGACAAGGTATCCAAAGTTTGCCGATACCGCCTGCGCTCATGTCTCGCCAACGGCGAAGTCCGCCAGTTTTTCGATCCTTACTCCTTCCTTCCGGCCCTGGGAGAACAGGATCTCTACCTTTTCAACGAAGGGAACGAACACTTCGTCTATAACAAACTCGGAGCCCACCAGCGTGATTTGGAGGGAGTTCCCGGGGTGGCCTTTGCCGTATGGGCTCCAAGTGCCAAGCGCGTTTCCGTCGTAGGGGATTTCAACCAGTGGGACGGGCGCTATCATCCCATGCGCTCTCTCGGAAATTCCGGTGTTTGGGAACTTTTTGTTCCGGGGCTCGGAGAGGGGACAACCTACAAATTCGAAATCCACGGCGCAGACGACAGCCTGCGATTGAAGACGGACCCGTACGCCACCCGGTTCGAGCCCCCGCCACACAATGCCTCCATCGTCGCGACGGTCGACGACTTCGAGTGGACGGACGCCGAGTGGCTGGAGAGTCGAGCGCGCAAGGACTGGAAAAAGTCGCCCCTCTCCATTTACGAAGTTCATGCGGCATCCTGGCAACGCGTCGCCGATGACGGCAACCGGCCCCTCACCTATCGGGAGATGGCTACCCGCCTTGCCGACTATGTATCGGAAAACGGTTTCACCCACGTTGAGTTCCTCCCCTTGGCCGAACACCCCTTCTCCGGGTCCTGGGGCTACCAGGTTACCGGGTTTTTCGCCCCCACCCACAGATTCGGAACGCCGGAGGATTTCCAGTTTCTGGTCAATGCTCTCCACGAACGCGGGATCGGTATCATCATCGACTGGGTCCCGGGCCACTTTCCAAAGGACAGCTTCGCTCTCGCGGAGTTTGACGGCAGCCACCTCTACGAACACGCCGATCCCCGGCAGGGAGAACACAGGGATTGGGGAACGTTGATCTTCAACTACGGACGCCACGAGGTCAGGGCCTTTTTGGTCGCGTCCGCGCTGGCGTGGTTCGACCGGTTTCACATCGACGGACTCCGGGTCGACGCGGTGGCATCCATGCTCTATCTGGACTATTCACGGGAAGAAGGCGAATGGATTCCCAACCGCTACGGGGGCCGCGAAAACATCGAAGCGATCGAATTCCTCCGATCCGTAAACGATCTGGTCCACCGGTATTATCCGGGTTCTCTGACGATTGCCGAGGAATCAACCGCTTTCGGCGGCGTTTCCCATCCGACGTCAAACCACGGCCTCGGTTTCGACTTCAAGTGGAACATGGGATGGATGCACGACAGCCTCTCCTATTTCTCGAAAGATCCGATTCATCGAAAGTGGCACCAGAACGAGCTTACCTTCGGGATGCTCTACAATTATTCCGAACATTTCGTTCTGGCCTTTTCCCATGACGAGGTCGTCCACGGGAAACAGTCCATGCTCATGAAAATGGGAGCTTGGCACATTCCGGAGAAAGCAGCCAATCTTCGGGCTTTATACGCTCTCATGTGGGGCTGGCCCGGCAAGAAAACCCTCTTCATGGGCTGCGAATTCGGACAATCCGGCGAATGGCGATATGACGGCTCGCTCGACTGGCACCTTCTGCAGTATATGGATCATAGTGGCATCCAAACGCTTGTTCGAGACCTGAACCGCATCTATCTCGAGGACCCCCTTTTGAGCGAAACCGATCATCTGGCCGATCGCTTTCAATGGGTGAATTGCGACGATTCCGAAAACAGCGTTCTCAGCTTCCTCCGCCTGGGAGAGAAGGATAAGGGATCTTGCCTTGTCGTGGGAAATTTCACACCGGTGACCCGCCCGGGCTACCGCATCGGCGTTCCGGCAAACGGATTTTGGAAAGAAATCCTGAACACCAACGCCGCCGAATACGGAGGCGACGGCACCGGAAACGGGGGCGGCGTTTCCGCAGAACCCACCCCCTGGGACGGCAGATCCTATTCGGTCTCAATGACCCTCCCCCCCATGTCGGTGAGTTTTTTCCGCCACGACGACTGATGGGCCGACCCCGTCTCCTCCGGGACTCGCCCCGCTTCTTTGAAGTCGTTATTCCGAGTCTTCCCGAATCCAGGGGGTCGCCAAGCTAACTACGCGGTCCGTTTGTTCCAGTCTATCGGCCCAGAAGCGCCCGCCCGGCCTTCGTCTTCCCAATCACGAGAGATGTCGAACCACAGCGGGGACAGGTCCGCTTCGCCGATTTCCTGCGAACGATCGTCATGACCAGGCCGGGAATAACCAACAGGTATCCGGCGATCTCCATCGCCGAGACCGGGGCGCTCTTCACTTTGCGCTTTTCAAACGAATACCGGCACTTGGCACAAACCCATTTCGGAATGCCGAATGAATCCTCGCCAACGTCCTCGGCTCCCATTCGATGCCAGTGGGGCTCGTCCGTCTCCTCGGCGTGGGAAACGTGAACGATATACGCTTCCTGCGTTTTATCCGCCATTCGAAACGCCTCGTCCAAACTCACGGGAGACTCGTGAACAACACCGTCGATTTCGACCCACCACTGATCGGGCAAATGAGTCCGCATTGCCCAGACACGGAGTTCGTTTTTCTTCATGAGAAAAGGGGGTATTGGGGTTTGCAAGACGGGCGGCACCACCGCGATTTGTGAATAACCCGCAATGAGACCACCCTTAGAGGTAGGCCTCTACTCTACCCGTTTGCCCGTGCGTACGCCAGAACAAAATTTACCCCTGAAATCGGCGGATTGGCGGGCGTTCGGTAGCGGAAACCTCGCAATAACCTTGGTGGACGAAACCCTCAGCGCCCGAGCATTTCCGCCGCATGGGAGCGGGCGGTTTCCGAACCGCGATCCCCCAGCATCCGCGCAATTTCATCGATCCGCGTCCCGGAATCCGCCGTCAGCTCGCGCAGAACGATCCGTGCACTCTCGTCCGACTGCTCCTTCTCAACCACGAAGTGACTTCTCGCCGCAGCCGCAACCTGGGGCAGGTGGGTGATCGAAAACACCTGGTTGTGCTCGGCGAGGCGGGCCAGCTCTCTTCCGATCTCCCGACCGACCTCGCCCCCCACGTTCGCATCGATCTCATCAAAGACCAGCACCGCCGTCCGGTCCACCTCCGCGAGAACGGTTTTCAGCGCAAGCGTCACCCGGGCGATTTCCCCGCTGGAAGCAACCTTACCCAAAGGAAGCGGGACCTGGCCGGCCGTCCCGGAGAAAAGATACTCGCAGCCGGAGGTTCCATTCTCGTTCCAGGAATCGTAATCGATGATCTCGATCTCAAACCGGGGTTTCCGAAAACCGAGGCGTTTCAGCAAATCAAGAACCTTGCGGGCCAGAGGGGACGCCGCCTTCTCCCGGGCGATCTTCAACCGTTCTCCCGCTTTCTCTACTCGATCTCTGAGTTCCCGTTCCTCCTTCTGCAGTCGCGCGAGAGTTTCCTCGACGTTCCCCTGGGAAGCGATTCTTTCCTCCATCTGCACGCACTTCTCCAAAACCACCTGCGCCGTGTTTCCATGCCGACGGCGGATCGCCATCCAGGCCTTCATATTCTCCTCGACCTCTTCGATCTCATACGGATCGACCTCCAGGCTGGAGCGAAGTCCTTGAAAATCCCCTACAAGGTCGTTCAGTTCGATCAGGAGGCCGTCCAATCGGTCCAAGGCGGGCCCCACTTCATCCGGAACCAGCTCCCGCAATTTCGTGCCGATCCGATACACTTCGGCAAGTTGTTGCGGCGCTCCTTCCGAGCCCGATAGCGCTTCCTCGATGCCGGACAGCCGTTCATCGATCTCCCTCGCATGATTCACTCGATGAAAATCCGCCTCCAGCTTTTCCACCCATTCAACGGAAAGGTTCAGGGTCCGAATCTCGTCCACCTGGGACTGCAAAAAGGCCCTTTCGTCATCTGACAGACTTCCCTCGCTCCGGACTTCTTCGATGCGCCTGCATGTCTTCTTCCAATCTCGATAGGCGTCCACATAGTCCTTTCTCACCCCGGAATCACCGGCGAAGGCGTCCAAAAGACTCACCTGCTCGGATCGCTGAAACAGCGCCAGCGGAGCATCCGGTCCATGCAGCTCCAGCCAAACCTCCCCGAGTGCCGCCAATTGCGAGAGGGTGGCCACCTGACCGTTGATTTGGATCCTCTGTCCACCCGAGGCCGGGATACGGCGACGCAGGATCAACGTCCCGTCTTCCGTCCTTTCCAATCCCACCCCTTCGAGCGCTCGGTCGATGGATTCGGATCTCTCGAACCAGAGGTTCGCCTGGACCTCGCAAAAATCAGCTCCATCCCGGATCATCGTTCGATCGGCACGCCTTCCGGACAAAAGCGACAGGGCACCCATCAATACACTCTTTCCCGCGCCCGTCTCGCCCGTCACCGCAGTAAAGCCGGGGCCGCATTCCAGCTCGATGGAATCAATCAAAGCGAGATTCTCGACTTTCAGAAACTGCAACATGTTTTCCCCACACCCTGCGGTCCCCGGCGGAAAAGACAATCCCTCACTGTCCCGCCACCTCCCGCCGCCGCCGCGGCAGAGGAGATCCGACCCGCGATTTGGAAAGACCGGGGCGGTGCCAGGGGCCTTTCATCTGGCTCGCAGTGGGTCGAATTCCCAAAAGGAACTCCGCC
>CAZBLJ010000111.1:0-9136 GCA_964492605.1 uncultured Puniceicoccaceae bacterium | reverse complement strand
ACCATGGAGAGCGACAGCATGATCGTCTGGTTCACTCCGGCCAGAATCGTGGGCATGGCGATGGGCAACTGCGCCTTGAAGAGCAACTGCAAGTCCGTCGCGCCAAAAGCCTGGCCGGCTTCGACCACCTCCGACGGCACTTGCCGGATTCCCAGATTGGTCAGGCGCACCGCCGGGGGAGTGGCGAAGACGAGAGTGGCGATCGCGCCGGGCACTTCACCGGTGCCGAAGAAGATGACCGCCGGAATCAGATAGACGAACGCCGGCATGGTCTGCATGAAGTCGAGCACGGGTCGGATAGCCCGCTGGACCGCTTCGAAACGCGCGGACAGGATTCCGACCGGAATCCCTACCGCCAGCGCGAATAGCGTGGCCGAAAGAACCAGGGCAAGCGTATCGACCGTAGGAGACCACAGGTCCATCGCCCAGATGAGGAAAAAACCGATAACCGTGAAGACGACGATCCCCCGACCGGCCAACAGATAGGCGGCCATCGCGAGGATGATTGTCAAGAGGACGGGCCCGAGGAAGTTGAGATGATCCGGGTTGAGTTTGCGCAGTCCGGAGGCCGCCTTCTCGGATAGCTCCGCAAGTTGCTGGTTGCCGGAGTCCGAATAGAACGCGGAGGACGCGTTCAGCAGGTCCATCACATCCCTGTAGGTGTTGGCGTTGATGAAATCGACCCGGAGCTGGGGCTCTTCTTCTTCGGCGGCCTCGTTCAGGTCCGCGATCATGCGGTCCGACTCCTCGACAAGGGTCAGGGAGAGATAACGGACTTCGAGTGAACGCAAATCGCTGGCAAGGTCGTCGGGGAGATCCGCCGAGGCCGTATCGACGGCCATCCGGGTTTCGGCGAGCGCGTCGTAAACCTCGTCGAATTCCTGACTGCGGGCGCGTCCGATCCAACGGATTCCATCGGAGGCATTGTCACGGGCCTCGTAGAGAAGCGAATCCTCGTCTTCCGTCTCGGGGAGGGTTTCCAGAACCTCCTCCAACACCCGCGTCGGCTCGGAGAAGTCCTCCGGAGCGGAGTCCAGTAGCCCGTCGCGGAGAGCCTGGAAATCGCCTTTCAATTCGTTCGCCATTACCGGGGTCACCTTCGAGAGCAAAACAGGCACCCTCCACATTTCCATACCGCCGAACAAGACGGCCGCACCCAGAAAGCCAAGCGCGAAGCCCTTCCCGCCAGCAAAACGCCGACAGACAAAGCCCGTCAGGAGTGCCAAAAGCACGCCGAAAAGGACCGAAGCGTAGAAATGCGTCTCGTTGAGGAGAAGCGTGTTTGCGAGGACTTCGATGGGGAAATCTATGACCGCGCTGATCACATCGAACACTTTGTCGAACGTCGTCTTCAACCAGCGGACGAGCGCCTCGAAATTTTCACCAATGGGTATGTTGATCATGATGAACCTTATCCTGCGATGCCCGCGAGGATCGCCGGGCGGGTTACAATTCCTTTGAAAACACCTTCTTCATCCACCACCGCGATGGGGACCACGTTTCGTGCGGACTCTTCAAGGAGTTCGGCGATCGGGACCTCGGGACGGGTACTGAAAAACTCCGTGTGCAATACCGGTTCGATGGTGCGCCTTTCGTCTTCGTGTTCCGGCACTTTCCTGGCCAGCTCGGCCACCTCCTCCAGCTTGATCAGGCCTTTGAACTTCCGGTCCGTGTCCAGCACGAAGAGGGAGGAAGCCCCGAGGTTACGCATCTGCCGCAGTGCCTGGTGGGGGCCGTTGTCGATATAGGCAACGTCGGTCTTGCGCATCACGGAGCCAGCGGTGATCACTTTGCTGCGGTCCACGTTCTCCACAAAGTCGCGCACGTAATCGTCGGCCGGTTTGCTGAGAATCTCCTCGGGCGTACCCACCTGGACCACCGCGCCGTCTTTCATAATGGCGATCCGGTCCCCCAGCTTGAGGGCCTCGTCGAGGTCGTGGGTGATGAAAAGAATGGTGCGGTGCTGGCGCGCCTGCAGTTCGAGAAGCTCGTCCTGCAACTGCACGCGGATGAGGGGATCGAGGGCGGAAAAAGCCTCGTCCATCAACAGAATTTCAGGGTCGTTGGCCAACGCACGGGCCAACCCGACACGTTGCTGCATGCCACCGCTGAGAGCCTGGGTCATGCTCGATTCATAGCCGTCGAGGCCCACGGTGGAAATCGCCTTGCGGGCTTTCTCATAGCGTTCCTCGCGCCCGATGCCCTGGATCTCCAGGCCGAAGGCGACGTTATCGATCACGCTCCGATGTGGCAGCAGACCGAAACGCTGAAAAACCATGCTCATCTTCTTGCGGCGGTATTCCCGCAGATCGTCGGTCGAGGCCTCGAGAATATTCTTCCCATCCACGAGAACCTCGCCTGCGGTGGCGTCGATCAGTCGGTTGACGCAGCGGATGACAGTCGATTTGCCGCTTCCGGACAGGCCCATGATCACGAAGATTTCGCGCTTGCGCACGGAGAACGTCGCATCGTTGATTCCGACGGTGCAGCCCGTCTTCTCCAGAATCTCCGCTTTGGAGAGTCCCTTCTCAACCAACGGTAGAGCCCTCTCGGAGGGGTTGTGCCCGAATATCTTATAGAGATTTCGGACCTCGATGACGTGGGAATCGCTCATGGTAAAAAAAGGGGGGAGTCGGCGGATGGCCGGAGCCGGAGCCGACGGAAGATCTCCGCCGACCCCGGCCCGCCGCCGGAAGGATCAGAAGTAGTAACCGAAGTTGATGTTGAAGCGGCCCTGCCAAGTGGCGTTTTCGTTGGCGCCGAAGTTGGTGAACGGCTCGCCGCCCACGAACGAGTTTCCGTCCGAATAGGCGTATTCCGTGTAGATATACCAACCGTTGTGGGCCCAGGCGGCACCGAAGGTCCAGAGCGTGCTGTCCTTGAAATCGACTCCTTCGGCGGTCTGACCGTCCTTGAGGATGGAGCTGTACTCGACGTAGGGAATCACGTAGTCCAACCACGCGATGTCGCTCGTTTCCTTGTAGTAACTCAGTGACACGGCCGGGATCCACCCTTCGGTCGCGATGTCCGCGTAGAAGTCGTAGAAGCCGCGATTGATCAGGTCGGAGCCGTCGATATCGTAATTGTAGTAGGTCAACTGCGCGGCCAGCTTCCAGTTGTCCAGCTGGTTCACCGCATGAACGGCACCCGCATAGGCGGTTCCATCGTCGCCTTCATCGGCGTTGCCTTCGTTGATCAGCTGGCCGATCTGAAACGAAGCACCGAGGTCGGTCGTCAAGCTATCGGTCAGCTCGATCGGCTGGATCACACGGGCGTTCACCTGGTTCCGCTCCTCGTAGCCGACGCCGTCGTCGTTTTCAACGAGGTCGGCATCATACCGGGCCGCGTGGTCGGTGACCCCGAGTCCGTTGGGCTGTGCGGAGTAGTAGTAGGCGAGGGCAACCTGTGTTTCGCCGAGCGTGGTCAGGTATTTGACCCCGAGGTCCATGTCGTCGGACAGTCCCACGTAGTAGGACTGGTCGAAAAACCAGCTCTGCGAAACGCCGTACGGCCCGGCCCCGAAAGGAGCCCGGTTCACGCCGGCCTGGATCTGACTGCCGTTGTCGAAGTTGTAACCGAGCCATCCCGTGTGCAGGAAGTTGTAACCGTTATACCAACGGTACTCGGCCTTTCCGACGATCGACTCGTAAGAGAGGTCGGCGTTGATCCGGAAGGTATCCAGCGAAAAATTACCGCCGTCGCTTCCGCGCGAGGGACCATCCGTCGACGGATAGTCTCCGTAGGTGTAGTTCACTCTCATCGCTCCGCCGAACGTGATCGGGCCGAGCGTCGGGGACGCCTGGATACGGTCGAGTTCCTCCTGGAGCGTTTCGGCATCCTCCGCTTTCGCTCTCTCGTCGACTCTCTTCTCCTCGGTCGCCCTGAGTGCTTTCTTCGCAGCCTCGAGTTGGCGGGAAAGATCCTCCACCTTCTCCTGCAACTGCTCCTTCGTCATGGCGGAATCCTGGCCGAACCCGGTTGCCGGTAATCCCAGCACCAGTGAGCCCGCCAGAAGGATTCCCAGCCGATTTCTCATTTTGCTATTCGTTCTCATGTTGTTTAGGGGTTTGTTGTTGTGCGTAATCCGCACTTCAGTGCGGAAATCCGGGCGCTCCCATCCGCCGAAACCGTTGACCCACCATACAGCAAGATTCGCTGCGAAGGATTCGAGGATGCGCTACTTTCCCATGGTCAGAACCTCTAATTGGAGCATTCTCACCTTTCGTCGGCCTGCTTTCCGGCGAGCCTATGGGAATAAAAACAGTAATAGCGACTATAAATACAGGATTGGAACTTTAACCTCCGAACCTATCGACCCTTCGAGTAAGACGTTAAAATCTCGTTGGCGCAACCGGAAAATGAAATTTCGACTGGTTTCGCATCCGCCTGCACGATTTGATCGAAGTTTCAAACCCTACCTCCCAATCCGGTGAATTATGTGCACCTTGTCATGGACTCGAACCAAGGACCTTCGCGCTCTGCTTTTCAGTCGCGATGAATCCCGCAGTCGCCGGATGGAGGAACCGCCGCGAATCCACGAGCCCGGGACGCTTCCACGGTACATCGCCCCCGCCGACCCCGAGGGCGGCGGAACGTGGATCGCCATCAACGAATACGGCCTGCTCGCGGCCGTCCTGAATTGGTATTCGGAGAACTCCGACAATGCCCCCGGAGACAGGAGCCGCGGCTGTCTGCCGGTCGAAGCGGTCGGCTATCGCACCGCCTCCGAGGCATTCGATTGGGCGAACGAAGCATTGGATCCCTCCTCCTTCCGGCCGTTTCTTCTTTTCCTTTTCGGGGACGATGGAACGGCTCGTTCCACTTGCTGGGACGGCAACACCCTGACCTCTTCGCTTCTCACCGACAAGGATCAGCCCGTCACCACGTCCTCCTTCGATTCCGCCAGGATCGAGGCCGAACGTAAACGGCTGTTCAAAGAGACGGTCGGGAAGGTGCCGCGACTCGACGAGCTTCTTGCCTTCCACGCTCATCACGACCCGGAACGACCCGAACTGGGACCGGCCATGGTTCGGGACGATGCGACCACTCGATCCCTGATCGTCGCGACGACCGGCCCGACCGAAATATCTCTCCGCCATCAGGTTTTCCTTCCGGAGCAAACCCAATTCCTCGAGCCCACCGAGGTCACGCTCCCCCGCCGCTTCCTCTCATGAGAAAACGACTCAGGAGATTCCTCCGGATCGCCCTACTGGTTTACCTCGCGCTTCTAACGCTTTCCCACTTGAAGCGTTGGCTGGATCCGGTGGAGACCGAGCCCGGTTCGGGACAGTCCCTGCTCTCCGTCGAGGGCTTCGGCGAAGACTCGGGGAAATCCCTCGCGATCGCGGTCCGCGACCTGCCCGCCCAGGAGGAAAATGCCCCGACATTGCTCCTCATTCACGGTAGTCCGGTCGGTTCGGCGATCTTCGATCCCCTCATCGGTGAGTTCGAAGGCAAGTTCCACACCCTCGCACCGGACCTCCCCGGACACGGCAACTCCACCCATCGAGTCGAAGATGGTTCCTTCCGGGCCGACGCCGACTACCTCCGGCAGATTCTGGACCGGAAAAACGTGGCCGAAGCCCATTTCGTCGCTTACAGCCGCGGCGGCGGCCCCGCGCTGGTTTTTGCGGAGAAGTACCCCGGGCGGGTCGCCAGTTTGACGCTTCTTTCCTCGATCGGGGTCCAGGAACAGGAACTACTGGGAAACCACACCCTCAATCACGCCCTTCATTCCCTGCAACTCGGCTTCTTCACGCTTCTGGAGGAGCTGGTTCCCCATTTCGGATACCTCGATAACGCGATTCTGAATACCGACTACGCACGCAGCTTTTCCGATGCGGACCAACGGCCCCTCCGGGAATACCTGTCCGGGCTGCAAGGTCCGGTCCTCATCATCCACGGAAAATCCGACGCCCTCGTTCCCGCCGCCGCCGCCCGCGAACATCACCGGATCGTTCCCCAGAGCCGATTGGAGATGATGAAAGGGGGGCATCTTCTTCCTCTGCGAAAAGCCGATGCGGTCGCGCGGAAAATCTCGACATTCACCCGCGATGCGGAAAACGGGGTGGCCACCCTGAGAAGAGATGCGTCTCCGACCCGACTGCTGGCCGCATCCGAGCAGGGCGCCGATTCCCCGGCCGAGCCGGAAACCGGTAGTGGTTTGGTTTTCCTGGCTCTGATTCTGTTTTTTTCCACTTTCGCGAGCGAGGACCTGACCTGCGTTGTGGCGGGCATCCTCGCCGCAGCCGGCACCCTCCCCTATCCCGTAGCGGTGCTGATCTGCTTCGGCGGGATTCTCTTCGGGGATCTGATCATCTTTTTCGGAGGACGTTTGTTCGGTGCCCGGGCCGTCCGTCACATCCCCTTCCGTTGGGTCCTTTCGGAACGTCATCTGCGCCGCACGGAAGAATGGTTCGCGAAACGGGGCGGAATGGTGATCGTAACGGCCCGGTTTCTACCGGGTAGCCGTCTGGCGGTCTATTTCGCGGCGGGAGTCGCAAAAGCCTCTGTCGCGAAATTCCTGTTCTTCTTCACGCTGGCGGCGGCGGTCTGGACTCCGCTAATCGTCGGATTGGCCATGCTTCTCGGAAATCCGCTTCTCCACCTTTTAGCCGAATTCGAGGAATACGCCCTCCTCGGATTGGTGGCCCTGCTGCTTGTTTTCCTGGTGTTTTTCAAAGCGATCCTCCCGATGTCCACCCATCGGGGCCGACGCATTCTGAAAGGCCGTTGGAAACGCCTGACCCGCTGGGAATTCTGGCCGAGATGGTTTTTCTATCCTCCCGTGGTGTTGTGGGTTGTCTGGCTCGGACTGCGCTACCGGAAACCCAGCCTCTTTACCGCGGTCAACCCCGCGTTACCGGCCGGAGGCATCGCCTTTGAATCGAAGCAGGCGATCTACCGCCAACTGCGCAAAGGCAGAGGCCGTCTGGCCGCAACCCTCTGCCTGGACAGAGACGCCGGGATCGAGCATTGGATGTCCCGGGCCACCGCTTTTCAAAACGAACTCCCCTCTCCCTTCCCTATCGTGTGCAAGCCGGATGCCGGGGAACGGGGCGACGGCGTGGAAATCGTAACGGACGAACGCGAACTCCGGGCCGCTCTCGAACGGAACGCCCCGGCACCGATTCTCCAGGAATTCGTGCCAGGCCTCGAATTCGGGATTTTCTACGAACGCCCGCCGGGCACTTCCCGCGGCAGGGTTACCTCGATCACCCGGAAGATCCATCTGTCCGTCACGGGCGACGGGCAGCGGACCCTCGAGGAACTGATCCTCGACGACGATCGTGCCGTTTGCATGTATCCCTACTTTCGCGACAAACACTGGGATCATCTCGACCGGATCCCCGCGGCGGGCGAATCCGTCGAAATCGCGCCGCTGGGGACGCACTGTCGCGGCAGTCTCTTCCTGGATGGATGCGATCTACACTCCGAGGCTCTCGACGAGGCGGTGGACCGGATTTTCCAGGGAACGCAAGGGCTTCAATTCGGTCGGCTCGATCTCAAATGCCCTTCCGAAGAAGACCTGCAACAAGGCAAAAATCTCACCGTCCTCGAGTTCAACGGCTTATCCTCGGAACCGACCCATATCTACGATCCACGTCATTCTCTCTGGAACGCCTACCGGACGATCTTCGCCCAATGGAGTCGCGCTTTCGCCATTGCGGCGGCGAACCGGGCGGCCGGACACGCCCCGTGGTCGGCCCGTTCAACCCTGCGGCTTCTTTTCTCGGCCCTGGGCGGAAAAAGTTCGCAATGAACCCTCCTGAGGTTCAAAACTGAACGCGTGTCGAACGAAAATCCCCAAAGAGATAAAGGACCCGCAAAGATCCTGGTCGTCGACGATTCGCAGGAAAGTCTGACCATGATTTGCGACATTCTTACGGCGCAGGGGTATGAAGCGGCCCCCTTCACGGACGCACGCGAAGCGATCGCGGTGATCGAAGAGCTTCGACCGGACGCCATTCTTCTGGATGCGGTAATGCCGGGAATGGACGGCTATGAAGCCTGCCGGAACCTGCGGAAGATCAAATCGCTCCACTCGGTTCCCATCATTTTCGTCAGCGGGACCCACGAGCCTTTCGAGAAAGTCCGGGCCTTTCGCTCGGGGGCCGTCGACTTCCTGACAAAGCCCTTTCATTTCGACGAGATCCGGGCTCGAATCACCACCCATCTCCGATTGGGCCTGCTTCAGCGGAGAACGCAGAAATACGCGGAAGAACTCGGCCAACTCGTTGAGGAAAAAGTACGCGAGATCTCCGAGTCACAGATGGCTTTGATCTTCGCGATGGCAAAGCTCTCCGAGTCCCGGGACGGCGAGACCGGCCGCCACATGGAGCGTATTCAGGAATTCTGTCGGCTCCTGGCCACTCGACTGAAAGAGAAACCGAAGTTCACGGAGGAGATCGACGAGAGTTTTCTCTCCAATCTGATCTGCGCCAGCCCCCTTCACGACATCGGGAAAGTCGGCATCGCCGATGCGATCCTGCTCAAACCGGGGCGGCTGACCGCGGAGGAGTTCGAGATCATGAAAGGACATTCCGCCATAGGGGCGGACACCCTGGAGGCCGTTCGTGAAAAGTATCCGGGAAACGAATTCGTCCGGATGGGAATCGAGATCGCGCGTTCCCACCACGAGCGATGGGACGGCTCGGGATATCCGGACGGCCTCGCCGGAACGGAAATCCCCCTGTCCGCCCGGATCATGGGCCTCGCGGATGTCTACGACGCGCTTCGATCCAGGCGACAATACAAAGAACCGTTCCCTCATGAAAAAGCGGTCGCGATCATCCGCCAGGAAAAAGGCACCCACTTCGACCCCGATGTTGCGGACAGCTTCCTCGAGAACCACATGCGGTTTGCGGAAACCTGGGACCGGTTGAACGCTTAAAAAAAGAGACCGACCCGGATGCGCCGATAAGTAGTTCTTTCCTTCGGAAACCAGGTGGGTGCTCTCCTCGCGGGCTTTGTCTTCCGATGGGCGGCCTGACAGCACCCGGGAGGGGTCAAGCTCCCTGAATGATAGGGTAAGGAAAGAAACGGTTGGAAGGCCGAACGCTCCAGGCCAGTCTCTAGGACGAACACCAAAACACAGCCACGCGCCAATTGCAAGGGTTGGTGGCCAGAGGCAAAA
>CAZBLJ010000110.1:5048-9160 GCA_964492605.1 uncultured Puniceicoccaceae bacterium | reverse complement strand
GGGAATTCGACCCACTGCGAGCCAGATGAAAGGCCCCTGGGAGGGAAATCCGCCCCGGCAAGAACAACGCTCTTCTGCAACGAATTTGTCGTAATTTTTGCCTTTGAAACTTTCTTCTAGCCATTTTCCGCATGGGATGGACAATTCTTCTCGATATCGAACCAGGGCTAATGACTGAACTTCCTCTTTTTCTCGCAGTGGCCGACAGCTTCCTGCATCCCACCGGACCGGTGGCGGAAGAACAGCTTCAGCATTTGAATTTCGTCATGCTGATCACCCTCATCGCCATCATTCCTCCCTTGGTGGCGACCCCCTGGATTCTCTGGCGGTTTCGGAGGAGTAAGCCCAAAGGTGCCTACCGGCCGAAATGGGACTCCAACCCGATCCTCGAGTCCCTGATGTGGGGAGTTCCCATGCTGGTCGTCATTCTGATGGGCGTCAGCCTCTGGAACATCACCCACCGGCTGGACCCTTACAAGGAGCTGGGGAAAGACCCCCTCCGGATCCAGGTCATCGGCCTGGATTGGAAATGGATCTTCATCTATCCGGAAGAAGGGGTCGCGCTGGTCGACGAACTGATCGTACCGAAAGGACGGGCGGTCGAGCTTGAACTCACCACCGATACGGTCATGCAAAGCCTTCGGATTTCCGCCATTGTCGGGCAGATCTACGCGATGCCCGCCATGACGACGAAGCTGAACTTCATTGCGGCGGAGGAAGGCGAAGCCCGCGGTATGAACACGCAGTTCACCGGAGAGGGCTTCTGGAAACAGAAATTTCCCGTCTATTCCGTATCCGAAGAAGAATACCGGAAACGTATGGAGAAGGCGAAGCAGAGTGATCTCCGGTTGACGGCGGACACCTACGCCATCCTCGCCATGCAGGGAACCTCCGAGGAAGCGAAGAAACCTCTCGGAATCGCGGATGAGAAGGGCGCCATAGAAATGGTCCTCGGCGATCCGAAGCTCTTTCACCGGGTCCTCGCCCGCTATTGGACGGGCCAGCCCATGACTCCGCAGAGTCAACCGGGAAGCCCGGAGTACGATCCGGAAAAGTCCCCGCTCCCACCGGCACCCGACAAACCTTTGATGCAGATGTAGTATGGTTGATCCTCTATTCGGCAGGCTTACCTGGGACTCGATCATCCTTATCAAGGAAATCGAGGATCCCAATCTGAACACTCTGATCACCGCGGGCGCGGCGGTCATGATTCCGGTCGGCGGGGTGATGATCGTGGCCCTCCTCTGGTGGCTCAAATGGTGGAAGCCCTTCCTCGGCTGGATCACCAGCGTCGACCACAAGAAAATCGGGGTAATGTACATCATCTTCGCGGTAGTCATGCTGTTCCGCGGAGTGGTCGAGGGAACCTTGATGCGGATTCACCAGGCGGGAGCCTTGGATGGCGGATTCCTGTCGGCGGACCATTTCAACCAGCTCTTCACCACCCACGGCACGAACATGATCTTCTTCGTGGCCATGCCGTTCCTGATCGGGCTGATCAACATCGCCGTCCCCCTGCAGATCGGCGCCCGCGACGTGGCCTTTCCGCGGTTGAACCAGATCAGTCTGGGTCTGACGGGTGCCGGCGGCTTCCTCATCACCATTTCCCTGCTGATCGGCGAATTCGCCACCGGCGGCTGGACGGGCTACCCCTCCTACAACGGCAAGCTGGTCAACCCCGGCGTCGGGCCGGACTACTGGCTCCTTTCCCTCGCGATATCGGGGGTCGGCTCCACTTTGACCGGAGTCAATTTCGCGGTGACCATTTACAAGATGCGGACCAAAGGCATGAGTTTCATGCGTATGCCGATGTTCACCTGGACCGCTCTCTGTACCTCGATTCTCCTCATCCTCGCCATGCCCCCGCTGACCGCCTGCTGCGTGATGCTGGGGCTCGACCGTTTCCTCGACTTCCACTTCTTTACGAACGACATGGGCGGGAATCTGATGAACTTCATCAACCTGTTCTGGATGTTCGGGCACCCGGAAGTCTACATCCTGATCCTTCCGGCCTTCGGGGTCATGTCCGAAATCGCCCCCACCTTCTCGGCCAAGCGCCTGTACGGCTATACCGGCCTCGTTGCCGCTACCATGTGCATCGCGGTTCTGTCCTTCATGGTCTGGCTGCACCACTTTTTCACCATGGGACAGTCGGCCACCGTGAACGCGGCTTTCGGCATCGCCACCCTGTTGATCGCCATCCCGACCGGGGTGAAGATCTACGACTGGCTGGCCACGCTCTGGGGCGGGCGGATCCGGTTCACCACGCCGATGATTTACCTTTCCGGATTTTTCATCCTGTTCGTGATGGGCGGCTTCAGCGGGGTCGTTCTCGCCAACCCGACGCTGGACTACCAGGTGCACAACAGCCTGTTCCTGGTCGCCCACTTCCACAACGTGATCCTGCCCGGGACCTTGTTCGGCATTCTGGCGGCGATCCATTACTGGTTCCCGAAGATGTTCGGCTTCCGCCTGATGGAGAGCTACGGAAAAGCCACGGCCTTTTGCTGGATCATCGGATTCTCTCTCACCTTCCTGCCCCTGTACCCGCTCGGACTGATGGGGATGACCCGGCGGACCGTCGACTACACCGATCCTTCCTACGTCCCGCTGATGATGGTTTCCGGCGCGGGATCCCTGTTCCTCAGTCTGGCCTTCATCCTTCTGCTGGTCACCTTCTGGCGCAGTATCGTGAACCGCGGGAAACTGGCGACTCCCCTGGGAGACCCGTGGGACGGACGCACTCTCGAATGGTGGACGCCCTCGCCCGCTCCGGAATGGAATTTCGCGGTGCTCCCGGAAGTGGATTCGCGGGACGCTTTTACGACCGCCAAAGAGAACGGTACCGCCTACAAGCCGGTGGCGAAATACGAGGACATCAAACTGCCCTCGAATACCTATTACGGCGTGATCCTCGCACTGTTCGCCTGCGGACTCGGCTTCGGACTGGTTTGGTACATCTGGTGGATGGTCATTGCCAGCTTCCTCGGTTGCATCGGGACGATCATCACCTACGCCTTTTTGCCGAACAAAGAACAGATCATCCCCGCCGAAGAGGTTCGACGGGTTGACGAAGCCTGGAGGACGGAGGCAAGGGAAGGCCGCGGGGTTACCCGGGACAACGAATCCACCGAAGCGAACAAGGGCCTGGCCTGCCCGGATGTTCTCCCGACGACATGAGCGACTCGACGACAGAATCATTGCACCCGGGGCTGAACCTGGGGGAGGAACACGGCGACGACCACCTCGAAGCGGAAACATCGGTCTTCGGCTTCTGGGTCTTCATGATGAGCGATCTCGTGACCTTCGGGATGTTCTTTGCGGTCTTTGCCGCCAGCGCAAACGCCCTGGCCGGAGGACCCGGCCCGAAGGAGTTGTTCGACCTGGGCAGCGTAGCCTGGCAAACCGGCTTTTTGCTGGTCTCCAGCCTGACCAGCGGCATGGCGGTCCTGAGCCTCAAACAGGATCATGCCGACGGCACCGCCTCCCGCAAGCAACTGATCTTCTGGCTATTGCTGACGGTGCTCCTCGGATGTGGATTCCTGTACCGCGAGATCTCCGATTTCATCGACATGGCCGCCGCCGGAGGCCCGCCGACCCGAAGCGGCTATCTCTCGGCCCTCTGGTCGCTGGTCGGTCTACACGGGCTCCACGTGACCGCAGGCATTCTCTGGTGCCTGGTGATCGTCGCCGGAGTTCTCGTGCACGGCGTAAACCGGGCGTGGAAACTAACCATTCTCCGCTGGGCGGTATTCTGGCATTTTCTCGATATCGTCTGGATCGCAATCTTCAGCTTCGTGTTTCTGGGAGGACTGCTCTGATGGAACGCACCAAGGAATTCCACCACTATCTGATCGGGTTCGCCCTCGCGACGATCCTGACCATCATTCCCTTTACGCTGGTCGCCACGGTAGGCGGAACCGTTTCCTACGTGATTCTGGTGCTCTGCGCCATTCTGCAGCTCATCGTCCACCTCCGCTTCTTCCTCCATCTTTCCTTCAAAGGCCAGCAAAAGGAAGATCTCCAGCTCGTGCTGTTCACCGGCCTGATCCTGCTGATCATGATCGGCGGATCCATCTGGGTCCTCGGCAGCCTTTACACCCGAATGTAGG
>CAZBLJ010000110.1:0-4948 GCA_964492605.1 uncultured Puniceicoccaceae bacterium | reverse complement strand
TGGATTTCTTTTCGGAACCTTTGACCTTTGAATTTTTCCAGCGCGCCGTCTGGACGGCCGGTGTGGTCGGTTTCACCAATGGTTTCCTCAGCGGCTACGTCGTCCTCCGTCGCTCGGCCCTGATGGTCGGCTCTCTGTCCCATACCCTTCTTCCGGGAATCGCCGTGGCGATTCTCATCACCGGTCTCACGGCCGGTGCCGCATTCGTCGGCGCGCTGATCTCCGCCCTCCTGGTCGGGTTGGCCGCCGTTTTCGTCGCTCGCACCTCCCGGATCGACAGCCATTCCGCTCTGGCGGTCCTTTACACGACCGCTTTCGCCGGCGGACTCCTCCTGCTGGACGAGATGCCCGTCCGCACCGAATTGGAATACTGGCTGTTCGGAAATATTCTCGCCGTTTCCAATCTGGACCTCTGGCTTTCCCTCTGCGTGGCCTGCCTGGCGTTGCCCATCCTGATTGCCGCAAGCCGCCCTCTCCTCCTCGCTCTCTTCGAGCCGTCGATCGCCCGCAGCCTCGGCGTCCCCGTTCGTTCCCTGGGCTACCTCTTGACCACTTTGATCATTCTGGGACTGGTGGTTTCCATACAGGCGGTGGGGGCCTTTCTTTCCGTCGCGATGCTGGTCGCTCCGGCCGCCGCCATGCTTCAGTTTTCGAAGACTCCGTCTTCTCTGTTCTGGGGCGGAGGCATCCTTGGCGGCACCGTTTCCGTGATGGCGGTCTTTCTCGGCTACTGGTTGGACCTCCGGGTGGGCGGCGTCATTGTCGTGCTTCTCGGCCTGACGGTGCTGGTCGCCTATCTTTTCGGGATTCGGCATGGAGGCCTGCGAACGCTGAAAAACTGCATCGGCGAAGCGGCTTCCAAACCCTAGTTTCAGCGGATTATGGGAAGAAATTCGATCAAGAAGCTACGCAAACCGCCCCGATACAATCGGGGTGCGGCCATCGTCCACCTCGTCGACGAGGGCGACCTCTATCAGCTTATCGAAAAGACGGAAAACCCTTTGATCCTCGTCCTGGAAGGGGTTCAGGATCCGCACAACCTGGGGGCCTGTTTGCGCACCGCATCCGGTGCCGGCGTGACCGCTTGCATCGCCCCGGCCAAAGGGGCCTGCGGCATCACGGACACGGTTCGCGATATCTCCTGCGGGGGAACCGAGGACGTTCCGTTCCTGAAAGTGCGGAACCTGGGTCAAACCCTCCGCCGATTACAGGAAATGGGGATCCGGCTGGTGGCGACCGCGGACCAGGCCGACGAAAGCCTCTACGAGGTCGATTTGACCGGGCCGCTGGGGATCATTCTCGGCAGCGAAGGATGGGGAGTACGCCGAAAGACCGCCGATAACGCCGACCATCGCGTGAATATTCCCATGAATGGCCGGGTCGATTGCCTGAACGTCTCGGTTTCGACCGGTGTCTGCCTTTATGAAGCGGTTCGGCAGCGAATGTAGACACCGGTCCGAGACAGCTCTCTTGTAATCGTTGTCGCGTGGGATTCGTGACCGATTACGAATTACGGATCGAACAATGACCCTTGCCCTTCTTCCGGACGGGGAAGGCCGACGGTCTGCCATCCTTTCGCCGTCAACACCCGTCCTTGCGCGGTTCGTTGCAGATACCCTTCCTGGATCAAGAACGGCTCGTGAACATCTTCCAGCGTTTGCTGCTCCTCCCCGATCCCGACGGCCAGGGTTTTCAATCCAACCGGACCGCCGCTATAGCTCTCCGCCAGAAAGCGCAGCAGCCGTATATCCATTTCATCCAGGCCGTTGGCATCGATCTCCAGCATCTCCAGGGCGGCGGAAGCCGTCTGCCGGTCCAGACGACCGTTACCCTTCTCCTGGGCATAGTCGCGGGCGAAAAGAATCAGATTGTTGAGGATACGCGGGGTCCCGCGGGCACGGGAGGCGATTTCCACCAGTCCGCTCTCCTCCGCATCGATCCCAAGCAGCTTACAACTTCGCTTGGCGATCGTCAGAAGATCCCGGTGATCGTAATAGTCGAGCCTGGACTGCAAGGTAAACCGGTTGCGCAAGGGGGCCGTCAAAAGACCCACCCGCGTCGTCGCCCCGACCAGGCAAAAGCGCGGCAGCGAGAGGCGGACGGTCCGTGCGTTGGGCCCCTGATCGATCAGAATATCGATATAGAAATCTTCGATCGCCGTGTAGAGGTATTCCTCGACCGTCTTCGGGATGCGGTGGATCTCGTCGATAAACAGCACCTCCCCCTCCCCCAATGAGGTGAGCAGGCCCGCCAGATCGCTCGGCTTGTCAATCACTGGCCCGGAAACGACCTTTACGTCGACCCCCATCTCGGCTCCGAGGATATGCGCCAAGGTGGTCTTTCCCAGTCCCGGAGGACCGCTCAAAAGAACGTGATTCAGGGAATCGCCGCGGGCACGGGCGGCCCGGGACATGACCCGGAGGCGCTCGACGGTCTTTCGTTGCCCCGTAAAGCAGGAGAAATCGGGAGGGCGCAGACGATTGGCCTGCTCCTCCGGCTCGTCCCTGCCTCCGTTCCGGAAAAAGTCCATGCCTGTCGGATTTCCTGAATCACTCACAACCACAGTCTTGAGGCCGACGGACCCTTGAGACGAGCAGATTCCCGGACCTATTTCGCCCATTCGGCCAGAATCCGCCGCATGTGCTCCAGGTTGACGGGTTTGGAAAGGAATTCATCGGCTCCGGCCGCAAGACTTGCCTCGCGGTCCGAGGGCTGGACGCTGGCGGAGAAGACGATCAACTTGGAACCCCCGTAAGCGGGATTTCGCTTGATTCTGCGGGTCGCTTCCAGTCCGTCCATGCCGGGCATTTGAAGATCCATGAAGATGATTTTGAAGGGGGGATCCTGTTCCGCGCAGATTTCCAGCGCGGCTTCTCCATTGTCCACCGTTGCCACCCGAAGGCCTTCCTTCTCCACGATCGCCTTCATCACCTTTCGGTTCATATCGTTGTCCTCGACCACCAGAACCGTGGCTTCCGTTTCATCCACTACTTCCCGGACATCGTCTCCCGACCCTCCTGCCGGGGCTTCCGGACGCCGATCCGGCGAACCCTTCCCACGTTCGATCGGTAGATCAACCCGGAAAACGCTACCTTGGCCCGGGGAGCTTTCCACGGAAAGGTTCCCTCCCATCAGGCGCACGAGCCGTTTGCAAATCGAAAGGCCGAGCCCCGTTCCACCGAATTTCCGGGTATTGGAGGAATCCCCTTGCCGGAAGGGTTCGAAGATCTCCTTCTGGATCTCTTCCGGAATGCCGATCCCCGAATCGGCGACGGTGAGGGCAATGCCCCCCTGTCGGCCGGAAAACGCTTTGACACGGACGAACCCCTCTTCGGTAAATTTCAAGCCGTTCCGCAACAGATTCACCAGGACCTGGCGAAGCCGGTGGGTGTCGAAAATCCAAACGCCCTCCACTTCAGGGTCCACCGACCACTCGAGGGAAACGCGGCTCTCCCTCGCCGAATCCCGAAAGAGCCGGATCACTTCCCCGAGCCAATCCTTGAAGTCGGATTCCTCCAACTCCAACTCATCCTCCCCCGCCTCGATCTTCGAAAAGTCGAGGATGTCGGAGATCAGATCGGCGAGCATTCGCCCGTTCTGGTCGATAATATCGAGATATTCTCCCCGTTCGGCGGCATCCGGGTTCTCTTTGATGATCTGGGAAAAACCGAGAATCGCATTCAGCGGCGTCCGAATCTCATGGCTCATCGTGGCCAGAAACTGGCTTTTGGCTACATTCGCCGCCTCGGCATCGTTCTTGGCCTTTTGAAGCTGGGCCTCCTTCTCGCGCCGTTCGGTCACGTCGCTGATGATTCCGAGAAAAAATTCAACGTTCCCGTCTTTGTCCAAGGCCGGCTGTACATTCAATGAAATCCAGTACGGCTCGGTTCCTCCCCGATAGTTCAGCAGCTCGACCTGAAATCCTTTTTTTCTTTTGATCCGATCCGACATATACCGGATGGTCTCGGGATTGGATTCCGGCCCCTGGAGGAGATCTCCCGGCTTTTTCCCCGCAAGCTCCCGCAGCGAAAAACCACAGATCTTTTCAAACCCGGGATTGACCCACCGGGTTTTTCCTTCCGGATCGGTGATAATGACCGCCGTGTTCGACTGGGATAACGCCATCGAAAGCTTCTTGAGTTCATGGAGATGAACCCTCTCCCGATATTCGAAATTGAAGCGGTCGATCGCAAACAGGATCGCACGCCTGAGATGCTCTCCCTCGAGGTATTCCCTGGTCAAGGAATCCTGCGCACCGTCCTGCAGCGCCTTTTCGGTCATCTCCGGATCGGTATCGCCCGTCAGGATCAGGATCGGCACATTCGGTTCCAGCTTGCGCACTTCGTTAAGCGCCGAAAGTCCCACGGCATCGGGAAGACCGAGGTCGAGAAGAATTACATCGAACTTCAGCCTGGCAACCAGATTCAGAGCCGCAGCCAGATCGGGCGCGCAATGAAAGCCGATCGAATCGTCCCCCGATTCATCCAAAGCCAACCGCACCCTCTCGCAATCGGCGGGGTTGTCGTCCACCACGAGAACTCGCTTTCCTGTCAGCTGAGAAATCATCGGTAAACGGTTGTTTGGTTTCCTTTCCTGTCAGGATGAATTCGGGGGGAGGCGATAACCGAGCAGGAAATTCTCGAATTTGTAAAGGAAATTCGAAAGATATGAATCGCAGTCAACAGCTTTCGTCTATGGAGCTATAGGGGAACGGGTTTTCCAACCCGTGGGCCTCACCATACAGGAGAACGGGTTTTCCAACCCGTTTGCCTCCCGAAAGCAACGGACAGGAATGTCCGTTCTCCGGTAAATCGGGCCAGGCCGTCGTCACCTCCGGCACTACGGGCTATGAGGGCCGTCGTTACCTCCGGCACTACAGGGGGTATGCCTTCCCGGCAGAAACAGGGCCGTCCGGGATTCCTCCCGGTCGGCCCTGGAAGAGAGTCCT
>CAZBLJ010000109.1:0-9217 GCA_964492605.1 uncultured Puniceicoccaceae bacterium | reverse complement strand
CGGCCTCTCCGTGGGGACCGGACTCCGGAAAGACCTTTTCGGGTAGGGAAAAGATAAGCCCGATCTTCACTCCAAGGTGAAGGTTCTCCCGTGTCGCTGAGGATTGAGATGCCTCCCGAATAGAATTCTTATGCCCTTGCCGCCGAAGTGAAATTCAGCATCATTCACCCCGAAAATGTCTGCTGAGAAAAATACGCGCACCTATTCATCCAAAGTCGTCGACGGCAGTGACCGCGCGCCGAACCGCTCGATGCTCCGGGCCGTCGGCTTCGAGGATCCGGATTTCAAGAAGCCTATTGTCGGAGTCGCGTCGACCTGGAGCATGGTCACGCCCTGCAACATGCATATCGACGAGCTGGCTCGGGAGAGCGGCGTCGGTGCCGACCGGGCGGGGGGGAAATCCATCATTTTCGGGACCATCACCGTATCGGACGGCATTTCGATGGGAACGAAGGGGATGCGCTACTCTCTGGTTTCCCGCGAGGTCATCGCCGACTCGATTGAAACGGTCGCGGGTGCCGAGGGCTTCGACGGATTGGTCGCCATCGGAGGTTGCGACAAAAACATGCCCGGCTGCATGATCGCCATGGCCCGGCTGAATCGTCCGGCCGTTTTCGTCTACGGTGGAACGATCCTTCCGGGCATCCATCGGGAAAAACCGGTCGACATCGTGTCGGTCTTCGAAGCCGTGGGACAACACGCCGCCCGAAAGATCGACGACGAAGAGTTGAAGGAAATCGAATCCTGCGCGATCCCCGGACCCGGTTCCTGCGGCGGGATGTACACCGCCAACACGATGGCCTCGGCCATCGAGGCGATGGGGATGAGCCTTCCGAACAGTTCGGCCCAACTGGCCGTCAGCAACGACAAGCGGGAAGATTGCCAAAAGGCGGGAGAAGCCGTCGTAAAACTCCTTGAAGCGGGTATCCGCCCGAAAGACATCATGACGCGGAAGGCGTTCGAAAACGCGGTGACCGTCACGATCGCCCTCGGAGGGTCGACCAACGCGGTGCTTCACCTTCTCGCCATCGCCAACACGATGGAAGTCCCCCTCTCGATCAACGATTTCACGGAGATCGGCAAACGCACTCCGGTGCTCTGCGACCTCAAACCCAGCGGCAAATACAACATGGCGCACTTCACGAGGATCGGCGGGCTCACCCCGCTCCTCAAAACGCTGCTCGATGAAGGTCTTCTGCACGGAGATTGCATGACCGTCACCGGAAAAACCATGGCGGAAAACCTGGCCGATGTCGAACCGTATCCGGAAGACCAGGACATCGTCCAGCCCTTCCACAATCCCATTAAAAAGGACAGCCACCTCCGAATCCTGCGGGGTAATTTGGCGGAGGAAGGGGCCGTGGCGAAAATTTCCGGCAAGGAGGGTCTGCGGTTCTCCGGACGGGCCATTGTCTACGAATCCGAGGAGGAAGCCCTTGAGGGGATTCTCTCCGGGGCGGTGGAAGCCGGCCATGTGATCGTCGTTCGCTACGAAGGCCCTGTCGGCGGTCCGGGCATGCGGGAAATGCTCGCACCGACATCGGCGGTGATGGGCAAAGGACTCGGCAAAGAGGTGGCCCTGATCACCGACGGACGCTTTTCCGGGGGCAGTCACGGTTTCGTCGTCGGCCATATCACGCCGGAGGCGGCCACCGGCGGCCTGATCGCCCTGATCCGGAACGGCGACCCGATCACCATCGACGCCGAAACGGATGAGATCCGGCTTGAAGTTTCGGAGGAGGAAATCGCCGAACGCCGGAAGAACTGGAACCCTCCCGCGCCCGCCGAGATCCGGGGCACGCTCGCCAAGTATGCGCGCCTGGTTTCTCCCGCGTCGCTGGGTGCGGTCACGGATGCGAATCTCTTCCCCGAATCGAAATAACCCGGGCCCCGCCCGCAAACCCATCACCACCATGGACTGGAAACGACTCAACCAATACTACCTGCGTCTGCCCGAACTCGACTTCTCCCTCGACATCAGCCGCGTACCTTTCGACGACGCCTTTCTCCCCGAAAAGGAGGCCGACATCCGGAAAGCCTTCGAAGATATGGAAGCGCTCGAGAAAGGAGCCATCGCCAATCCCGACGAAAACCGCCAGGTAGGGCACTACTGGCTTCGTAACGCCGATCTCGCACCCGATTCGGCCACGGCGGATGCCATCCGGGACACCCTGCGGCGAATCGGCGATTTCGCCGACGACATCCACGGCGACCGCATAACCGGACAGGGCGGCAGCTTCCGGAATCTTCTCGTGATCGGTATCGGGGGTTCCGCCCTCGGTCCCCAGTTCGTGGCCCAGGCTTTGGGAGACGAAAAAAACGACCGCCTCGTTCCGCATTTCTTCGACAACACGGATCCCGACGGCATCGACCGCACGCTGGCCGTTTTGCAAGGCGAGCTGGATCGAACCCTCGCCGTCGTCATCTCCAAGTCGGGAGGCACCCCCGAGACACGGAATGGAATGCTTGAGGCCGAGAACGCCTGGAAAAAGGCAGGTCTCGATTTTGCCAGGCATGCCGTCGCCGTTACCGGAGAAGGAAGCAAACTCGATAAACACGCAGAAGAATGCGGCTGGCTGGCCCGTTTCCCGATGTGGGACTGGGTCGGAGGACGCACGAGTGAGACCGGTCCCGTCGGATTACTGCCGGCGGCTCTCCAGGGTATCGATATCAACGGAATGCTCGCCGGAGCGGCCCGCATGGACGAGGCCACCCGCACGAAGGATACGATGCGCAACCCGGCTGCTCTCCTCTCCTTGATGTGGTTTCACGAAACGAACGGCAAAGGGGAAAAAGACATGGTCGTCCTCCCCTACAAGGACCGGCTAGGGCTTTTCTCGAAATATCTCCAACAGCTGGTTATGGAATCGCTCGGCAAAGAGAAGGACCTTGCCGGGAACGTGGTTCACCAGGGCATCGCCGTTTACGGCAACAAGGGATCGACCGACCAACACGCCTACGTTCAGCAGTTGCGCGAGGGGGTGCCGAATTTCTACGCCGTTTTCATCCAGGTTCTTCGGGGACGCGAAGGCGAAAATTCCATCGAGGTGGACGACGGCGTTACCTCCGGTGATTTTCTCCACGGGTTCTACCTCGGGACCCGCGAGGCGCTCTCGGAAAACAACCGGGCATCGATCTCCCTGACCATCGGCGAAGTCTCTCCAGCCAGCGTCGGCATGTTGATCGCACTCTTCGAACGGGCGGTCGGTTTCTACGCAACCCTCGTCGGCATCAACGCCTACCATCAACCGGGAGTTGAGGCCGGGAAGAAAGCGGCGGCAGCCGTCCTCGACGTCCAGCGCCGCACCGTGGAAGCTCTGAAGGAGCAATCCGGGACCTGGCAAACCGTCTCCGAACTCGCCGCCCGACTCATGCTCGAAGACAAAGAAGAATGGATCTTCAAGATTCTCGAGCAGCTCGCGGTGAACAGGCCCGGTATCGAACAGAGCGGGGACGGGGAAACCCCTTCGAAAACCAGCTTCCGTCATACCTGATGCATTGACAGCCGCCCGTACTTTCGATTTACGTATTCGTTTCGTTTAACTGAATAAAATCCCCTGATGAAAATCGTATCCCTTCTTCTTCGACTCGTCACCCTCGCGGTGATCATTGCCATTGGAGCTATTTGGTTCCTCAATAAAGACGAGCTGGCCTCCATCAGCAGCGCATACGAAAGTGCCCAGGAGCAGTTGAACATGCCGGAAGCACCGCTCTCCAATGTGATCACGAAGGGGATGAACGAGCTTTCGCAGACGAAGGATTCCCTCCGCCAGGCTCAGGCCCGTTCCGCCGGACTCGAACAACAGCTCTCCAGCACCCGCGAGAATCTGGTTCAAACGGAGGACCAACTCCGCTCCACCAGCCAGAAACTCCGCGCGACCCAACGGGACATGGAATCCAACGAGGAAGAGCTTGCAGCCGCCCGCCAGAAACAGGAATCGCTCACCGAAGAGTTGAAAACCGTTCGCAACGACCTGATCCGGGTGAACAGTGAGAAATTCGAGCTGAGCCAGAAGATCGAATCGGTCGAAGAAGAGAAGCGATCCCTCGCCAAACGCGTGGAGCAGCTCGAGGGCGGGCCGGAATCAGACATGGTGGCGGACGGCAGGTCCTCCTCCCAGGCCGGCGACACCGCGGAACAGGTTTCCCGCCTCCAGGCGCAGCTGGATGCAGCCCGCGCAGAGATCGAACGTCTGTCGAACAACCCCGTAGGGGCCGCCTTGGCGACGGCGAGCGGCGGAGACGAAACCCTTTCCGCAAATCAGGTGCGTATCCGGTCCTTGAACCTCGACCGCGGATTGATCGTATTGACACCTTCCTCCGACGACGAATTTGTCGGAGTGTCCACCATAACCATGAACCGAAATGGCACCCCGGTGGCGAACCTCAGGCTTCGCGGAGTCTACCCGGACTATTTGGTCGCAGAAATTCTTCCAAGCTCGAACTTTGTCGATGCGCTGGAGACCGGTTCCATCTATTCTTACCGCTGATGATTGCCGCCTGCCGTTCCCGTAAAGCTATCGCTCTCACGGCGCTCCTTTTTGCAACGGCAGTTTTGTGCTGCACCTCCGGCTGCAGCGCGAAAACCGAGGACGATTCGACGATTCCCTGGTCGCGGCCTGCCTCCTGGGAAGGGGGGCTTCCCGGTATGACGCCGGGGACTGGCAGCGGTTATTAGGAAGCCTCGGTCCCAATTCCGTCTTCCACGCGGATTATACCTTCCCGGGGCTGAAGAATGGCAACCCACCCTCCCGGCACCCTCTACGTCGTCGCCACGCCGATCGGAAACCTGGGTGATGCGTCTCCCCGGTGCCGCGAGATTCTGGGTGCCGTATCCCGCATCGCTTGCGAGGACACCCGGGTAACCGGATCTCTTCTCGCCCGCCTCGATATTCCGAAATCCCCCCTCCTCTCCTACCGGGAAGAAAACGAGACCTCCCGCACCGATATCCTCTTGGAGGATCTCGGAAACGGCAACGATATCGCGTTGGTCGCCGACGCAGGCACTCCCACCGTCAGCGATCCGGGGTTCCGGCTTGTACGGGCCTGTCGGAAAGCCGGAATCCCCGTGATTCCCATCCCCGGACCCAGCGCGGCCATCACCGCTCTTTCCGCATCCGGCCTGCCTACCGACCGCTTCTACTTCATCGGATTTCCGCCGCCCAAATCCGCCGCAAGGAGGCGGTTTCTTCAAGACCACCGTTCCTTTCCTTCCACGCTGGTCCTTTACGAATCCGTCCACCGCATCGGGAAATTCCTGAACGAGATCGTCGAGGAACTCGGAACGGACCGCGTGATCTGTGTGGCGCGCGAGCTGACCAAAAAATTCGAAACCAGTTTCACCGGGTCGGCCGCCGCGGTTCGGAAACAAGTGGAAGCGCGGGCCAGAAAAGGAGAATTTGTGGTCCTCATTGCACCCGAGAGCTACGAGCTATGACCGATCCTGCGAATCCCCGCGCCGGTGTAATCGATATCGGCAGCAACACCATCAAAATTCTCGTGGGAGAGAGGAGGAATGGTGCGGTCCATATCCTTGCGGACGAGACGGTCGAATGCCGGATCAGCGCCGGTATGTATGCGGACCCTCCGCTCCTCGGTGCCGAAGCGATGCAAAGATCGGTCGAAGCTGTCCGCACCCTTCTGAGCAAGGCGAAGGCCTTGGGCGATTTTCCCGTCGAAATCGTTGCCACCAGCGCTCTCCGCGATGCGGCTAACCGGGAGGCGTTTGCGGAGATGCTTCAGCACGCCGTTTCCCGGCCACTCAAGATTCTCAGCGGAGAGGAGGAGGCGCAAGGCATCGCCCGAGGGATCGGTGAGGAACGGGGGTTGGACCCCTTGTCGGAATACACCGTCAGCGATCTTGGAGGCGGGAGCCTCGAATGGATCCACCATCGCAAGGGACGAGTCGAAAACGCCGAGAGTCTCGATCTCGGGGCGGTTCGACTCCTGAACCGTTTCGTGGAGGATCCCGAAAAACCTCTCTCCGAACAGCAAGTTTCAAACATCCGCGAAACCTGCCGAATCCTCTTTGCGGACAAAATTCCGAAGCTTTCCGAAAACGCGGCTCGAACGCACTGGGGGACCGGAGGGGCCTTCACCATCACCCGCTTACTCATGGCCACGGAGCAGGGAAAACCCTTCCGGGAACAGCCCCGGGAGATTCCCGTAGACCGGATCCGCTCCTACGCAGAGCGCCTCGGACGGCTCGCTCTCCCGCAGCGAAAGACCTTCCCGGGCCTCCCGGAAACCCGCGCCGACATCCTGCCCGTGGCTCTCGTCATCATCGCCACCCTCGCCGATCATCTAGGCGTAAAAGTGTTCCGCCACTCCTTCAATAACCTCCGAATGGGACGCCTGGTTTCGTTGCTGGAAGCCGCCCGAGATGGAACCCACTGAATCAAAAATGCCCGTTCAACACCGTCGCGCGGAAAGAGGAAAGCGGTCGCCCCGAGCGTCGATCTTCTTCCTGGCCGATTCCCCGAGCCTACAGATCAGGTCGGCGAACCGATTCCGCTCCTCTTCGGTAAACTCCCCGAACAAATCCTCCAGCCGCTCGGAGTGAGCCTGGAAACTCCGCTCGATCAAGGCTTTCCCGCGGGGCGTCAAACCAACCCGCACCACCCGGCGGTCCGTTTCATCCCGTCTACGGATCACCAGATTTTCCTTTTCCAGGCGCTGGACGGCCGTGGTGATCGAGCCGCTGGTCAACAACACCTTCTCCCCGATGGTGTTCACGGGCTGCGGACCCTTTTGCAAAAGAAACTCCAACACCGCGAAATCCGTCAAAGATCCGAATCCCGCCTTTCGAATACTCTGCCGGTCGAATTGCACCACGGCATGGGAAGCCCTCCACAAGAGGAGGAAAAGATGGGTTCCGGAATGGCGGTAGATTTTCATGGAAAAACCATAGGCAGGCAATACCTTCTCTTCAAGATATCATCCGATACGAGGGACACAAAGGCTATCGAAGTCTCGAAACCCGGTTACCCCTCGACTTACGGCCCAAGGCCCCCTACTCCTCACCCATGCATTGTTTCCGTGCTCTTATTCCCGCATGCCTTCTCTGGCTGATCACGGATGTCGGAACCCCGCTTGCCGCGGAAGAACGACAGTCGCATGGCTTCGCTTTCGAACAGCGGGTCTGGAACCACCTTTTCGAGCGTGGCTACACGGATGAATGGGACATTCCGGCCCGAGCCAATCTAGCCAACCCCGGATTTCCCGTCTCGGTGAAGTACATCCGATGGGGCAGCCCCGTTTATCTCGGCGACGCAGTCCGGCAGAGGGAAATCGATCAATCCTTCGAACTGGTCGTAGGCTTCTACGAGCCCGATGAAAACGGAAACAAACGAACGGTCGCAATCCACGATATCCTCATCTCCGCAGAGGACTGGAATGCATGGTGGGGCAGCGTCGAGGCTGCCGAGTTGATAGACTTCGGCACAAAAATTCAGTCGGGCACCATCCGCGAAGCAAGGGACTACGCGCGACCGACCGCCGCGGAACTTCGGACCCGCTCGGGAATCTTCAGCATCAACCCGAAAATCGATGCGTCGCAGCGAAGGATCCAGTGCTCCATTCCCTTCGTCGCTTTCTATCGCGAACTTGTCGGAGAAGAACCGGAACCGCAGGACACCCCTACCCTCTGGGGATCCGAATGGTCCGGGCCCTGATCTCTTCCTCCGTAAAGGTCGACCTGAGGAGATGAACTTCTCCACCGATCGTTCGAGATCCCGGACCATCCTGCTCTATCCGCCCGTAGAGGTCGACGTCAGGAGACCCCTTCCGAAATCAGCCTGGAGGCCAACCCAGGCTTCTCCCACCCAGCAGGTGCACATGCAGATGGGGAACGCTCTCCCCTCCGTCCGGACCGTTGTTCACGACCACCCGGAACCCCTTTTCCAGTCCCATTTCGAGGGCAACCTTTCGAGCGGTCAGCAAAAGGTGTCCGAGAAGAGGCCCGTCCTCCGCATCCGCTTCCGCCACCCGGGGAATCGGTTTCCGTGGAACGACCAACAGATGGACCGGCGCCTGCGGATCGATGTCCCGCAATACGACACACTGATCGTCCTGGTGGACGAATTCTCCGGGGATCTCGCCGTCCATGATTTTCTGGAACAGGGTTTTATCGCTCATGACACAAATAAGGAAACGGGGGTATTCGTCCGGCGCGACCACCTCTCAACCCTCTGCTCCAGCAGGTGGAGGAATTCCTCCTTTTCCCTCTCGGCGGCGGGACTCCAGCGCTTGCTTCCGGGGCGAACGGCCTCACGCATCCCCGTAATGAAGAGAACGGCGGGTTTACCCCCTTTCAGTCCGGCCACCAATCGGTCCAAAGAAGCCTGGAGCCACAAGACTCCCCCGGTAAAGGCCCCGGCATCCAAAACCCTCCACGCCAAGCCGGGGTTCCCGTCTCCGTACCAGTGCAGAAGACGGCGAATCACCTGCGCGGGCGCGTCCACCGCACTACCTGCGACGTTCTTCGCAAAATCCACCGCCTTATCGAACTCCTCTCCGGCGAAAGACGAACGCACGAACACCCCCCGGAGAAAACCGTGGGCGGCTCGGATTTCGTGTAGCCTGCGGCGGCTGTGGGTGTCGGTCGACGTCATCGATTGAGAAAAGAAATTTCCTGCTCCAGCTCGGCGATATCCCGGATATCTTTGTAGGCGATCGCAAACCGCACGTAAGCGATCTGGTCGATCCGCTTCAAGTGGTTCATGATCTCCTCCCCGATTGCCCTGCTCGGGATTTCGTCGAAATACTCCTTTTGGAGCTTGTCCACGATATCGGCGATCATCATGTCGATCCGTTCCATTTCGACCGGTCGTCCCTCAATCGCTTTGCGAATTCCCCCAAGCATCTTGTTTCGGTCGAAGTCCTCCCGGCTCTGGTCGACCTTGATCACCCGCAAACTCTCCCGCAGAACCTCCTCGACGGTGGTGAATCTATACTCGCAGACCAAGCATTCCCGACGTCGACGAATCGACGCCTCCGACTTGCTAACGCGTGAGTCGATGACTTTGGTCTCGGTCGAACTGCATTTGGGACATCTCATGTAAGGATCTTACTGGCTTACACTTAGGAACAAAATCACCTTTCCTCCCAATGGCAACCGCGAAATCGGATGACGTCGGATCCACCCATCCGTACGGGAGGTCCCCCCAGGGGCCTTTCATCTGGCTCGCAGTGGGTCGAATTCCCAAAAGGAACTCCG
>CAZBLJ010000108.1:0-9408 GCA_964492605.1 uncultured Puniceicoccaceae bacterium | reverse complement strand
GGCGGAGTTCCTTTTGGGAATTCGACCCACTGCGAGCCAGATGAAAGGCCCCTGCTTCGACTATGGCATCCCGGACACGCACGTTGACGAAACCGGCAAACGTCTTTTGACTCACAGGACCGTGCATTATCTTGTTCCCCTTGCCCTGATTTCCACTATTTTTTCCCTCGCCAGTGCTCAGAGCATTGTCAACCCCCATTGGGATGATCCCGATTGGAAGAACTGGTATCTGGACCCCGAGCCACTGATCAACGCTCGCACGGGTGCGGCGCTGGCCATCCCGGAACCCGAACACCGCATCTACCCCGCCGATGTGCCGGAGACCGAGACCAACCCCGACATCTTTCTGCATCATGTCGGGGAGGACTATCCCGGTCGCCCTTATGCGGGGATTCATGGCGATTTGTATGTCTCCTACGATGGCTACCATTCAAGCTTTAAGGAATCCTGGAGTGATGCCCTTGGGAATTTCGTCGATCTGAAGCCCAACAATGGGTATGCGCTCCAAAGGTTGGAGTCCGGGAAACTCCCAGGGTTTGGCACGGGCTATCACGAAGCAAAACGCTTTGTGGGCGTGATTTACAGCACTGTTTCAATTCAAGGGGCGGGTGCGCCGGGCTGGACTACGCTCAAGGGGGTGGCGGATTTCGAAAAACGGGAACTCTATGCCAACAACGCATGGACGGCTCAGGGCACGGGGACGGGTTATGGTCTGGGCACGAACACGAAAGAACAAGCCACACGTTACGCTCCCCTGATGTTTATGTCCCGTGGGGCTTCTGGCTCGGCCAGCATGATGACCACGAAGCTGATCATCACGGGCGGGTATCTGCACCGCGATCTTAAGCCCGAAATCATCCGCAACGGGCTGATGGGGCCGACAATGCAATACCTCATGCGCTCTGCGCTTCCCTACGATGTGCCCTGGGAGAGCGAATTGCGCCACTCCGGGGGGATGTGGAGCGACGGATACAACTCTTACCAAAACGGACTTCATACAGTCGGCTATCGCACGATCAAAAACATCGACGATTTCGGCAATGAATACGACCGACACGCCCACTTGCGAAATATGGTAGAGGCGGCGAGGGAACTGACGGTGATCCCCCCGGTGGTCGAGATGGAATTCGTCGAACTAATTAGCGGGGAACACACCTACGGCGACGCCGAGCAAACCTTCGAGCGAAGTGGAGCGGTAGACACGTCCTCCCACGGCTACCTCCAGCCCTTCGGGACAGACTTCGAAGCCAGAATCAAGGTGACCGCCCTCGATGCAAACGGATTGCCGACGGATTTGCATTGGGCTCTTGTGATCGGCGACAAGCGCACGAGCGTGGTCGATGAAGGCGGCGGCATCTACCGCATTCACATTCCGCACGATCCCGATCTTCCCGCCGGGCGGACGACCTTGATCGTCTGGGCCAACAACGGTGTGACCAATGGCCTTCCCTCGGCCATCAACGTTCTGCGCAGCGACATTCAATTCCCCGCTGACAACGAACCGGAGCGTAACTGGGCGGATCGGCTGCCTGCGCCTGTCGGCTATGAGCGCGACAGCGAGTGGGTGCCGGGCGAGACGGTGACATTCGACCTCCACGCACCGGCACCGAGCGGCTATCCGACCACCTGGATCAAGTGGGACGGTGTCGGCGAGATGGATGGCAACCGCTTCATCTGGGAGATTCCAACAGACGAGGCTCCGGGCGAGCACTATGCGGTGATGATCGGCTCCGACCGGACGAACGGTCTTGGGCAACAGGGCGCGAAGGCACTCATCCGCGTGAAGGATGTCGCCGCGCGACCCGAGCCGCGTTTCACCATCGGCTACGGTTCGCAGACGGTGAACTTCGACGCGTCCGGCTCCGCCGCCAAGGATGGACAACCTTTGACCTGCGAGTGGGACTTCGACGGCGACGGCACGCCTGACGCCACCGGGCCGACCGCTTCCCATACCTTTTCCACACCGGGCATCCATAAAGTCATGGTGACCGCCACCTCGGCAACCTTGAGCACTAGCGACAGCACGACCGTCTTCGTCGAAGTTCGGCCCGAAAGTTGGTCCGCCGAGATATGGGAAGATGGCAGCAGCGCACCCGATCCCTCCGTTTGGAATCATGTCAGCGGTTCGGTCACTGCGAAAAGCGGAAGGTGGCTGTTCGAGGATACCGAGGATAGTGACGGCAACATGGAACTGGCGCGCCTCGAAACCGTGTCGGCGCCCAGCCGCCCCTTCGCGGTGGAAATGATTTATGAGGATGGCTCTTCCTCGGACATGGCCTACCTGAGTGTGTGCGGGCTGGCCATTGGGGCGCTTCAGGATCATTACGGCGAGGATTACGAACTAGGCCGTGAAACCGCTCCCGGCGAGATCAGCGGCATCGAGCCCCTTTCCGGCGACCTCCCCGAAAAAGGCCCCTTCCGGTTGACCCGCGTCTACGTGCGGGATGACCCCAACCACCCGGGCAAGGTCATCATCAGCGGGCTCGTCCGCAACGCCTTTGGTGACTTCCCGTTCTACCGGGACAACTGGGATCCGGGCGACGGCAAAGTTGCCATGACTGGCAACCGAAGCCACTCTACTCGTTTGGAAATAGACGATTTTCGGCTCTGGCAACCTGGGGGTGACTATCCCTATCCCGCGCCCCTGCTCCACGATGCCGATGGGCGCACCCTGTTCAGAGCGGAAGGGTGGGGATTTTCCTCCTCCTCCACAGATCATCCCATCCATGATCAGTCCAATTTTGGCAGTCAGCCAGTTGGAGAAACCATCCAAAGAACATTTACTTTGCGGAATTTTGGAGGACAGAACCTTGAACTGACCGGAAATGCTCCAGACTATTTTCTGACTAGCCACCTGCCGGGTTTTTCCTTGGCGGATCCTGTTGATAGCCCAATTGTCGCCCCCGGCAGCGCTGAATCCTTTACCCTGCAGCTCGATGCCCAAGGCGGCAAATCCGGTGCATTTTACCGCATCCGTAGCAATGTTGACGAGATTAAGCTCATTTTTGTCGGGCGAACACTTGAGCAAGAACGCAATATCGCTGTAGAAGGGCGCAACGCACTTATTAGTAGCGGAGATACCTCGCCGGATCCCTTTGATGGCACGGACTTCGGTAGCGTCGCTAATAACGATACACTCCAGCGTGATTTTCTCGTGCGTAACACCGGAGAATTTGTCCTCGCACTCTCTTCCGCCACCCTGTCGAACACCACGGACTTTTCCATCATTCGGCAGCCACGCGCCCTGTTGGGATGGGACGAATCCAGCAATTTGCAGATCGCTTTCCATCCCGCCTCGGCCGGTGTGAAGACTGCAACCGTTACCATGCCCTCCGATGACCCGGACACGCCCTCCTACACCTTCGACATTCAGGGGAACGGCCTCGGGTCGGTGGCGCCGGAAATCGATGTGAGCGGCGACGGAGGCTTCGGCGATGTCCCATGGACCGATGCGCCCACCAGTTACGCGACCCAGGTCTTTACGATTTCCAACACGGGCGACGCGCCTCTGCGACTTGCCGGTGGTTTTCCCTTCGCGGAGTTCTCCGGAGCCGATGCCGACGCATTTTCCGTTTACCGCGCCGCGCCCGGCTTCATCCATCCGGGAGACTCGGCGGAGCTGACCGTGCTCTTCCATCCGACCCATGCAGGATCTCACAGCGCCACTCTCACTATTTACGCGAATGACGCCGACGAGCCGCAGACCCAGTTCGCCCTGACGGGCAACGGGGTAACTGCACCCGCCATCGAAGTGCGCAGCTCGGGCGGCCTGCTCATCGAAAACGGAGACCAGTGGCCGCGGCGCGACGATGGCACGGCCTTCGGAACCCTCACCCGGAGCGGCACTGTCGATAAGACTTACACGATCCACAACCTCGGCGCCAGCACTCTGACGGTCACATCAGCCGACTTCTCTGGTAACGGTGCTGGAGAGTTTTCGGTTGTCAGCTTGCCATCGAGCATCGCGGCAGGCGCGACCGGGCAGCTCAGGGTGCGCTTCAACCCGTCTGCCGCAGGCAGCCATCAGGCCACCTTGACCCTGAATTCCAACGACTTGCGAACGCCTCAGTGGAGCTTCGATGTTTCCGGCAGCTTCACGGCGCTCCGGTCGAGGGGCGACCGCGGGGTCGATCGCAGTCTGTGGCGCGACGATTCGCAACGCGGCATCGCCTGGGGCGACTACGACAACGATGGGGATCTGGATTTGCTGCTGACGGGAAGCACCTATCTGAATGAATCCGCTCCGGATTGGAACGAGCAATTTTACGGCAAAACTACACTCTATAAAAACGATGGATCCGGCGTCTTCAGCGAAGTTGCGACCAATCTGCCGAATCTCGATTACGCCGAAGCCGCATGGGGCGATTACGATGGAGACAGCGACCTCGATCTGGTGATCGGCGGCGGACGCTATGACCATACAACCTTTTCCTACACCGCCGAAACAGAAATCTACCGCAATGATAACGGCCTGTTTTTCCCGATCTCGGCCGGATTGCCCGGGCTTATGGACGGCGAGTTTGTGTGGGTGGACTACGATCACGATGGGGATCTCGACCTTTTCATGATCGGCAACCAGTCGAACAGTGCTCCGTCGATCAACGCCTTCACCCGGCTCTACCGCAACGACAGCGGAAGCTTCACGAATTCCGGCGTAGTCTTCCCCGAAACCTTCTACGACGCACGCTCCGTCTGGACCGATGCGAACGGCGATGGTCATGTGGATGCGTTCATTATTGGAAAATTCGGTTTTGGCTACATCCGCCTTTACGTCGGCTTCGGCGACGGCGCGGGTGGATTCACCTGGACGCTGCTTGAGGATCAAATCAACAACAATTCCGCAGACTGGCTGGACATCGACGCAGACGGCCTGCTGGATATCGTCACCAGTCACAAGATCGACTCTGAGAGCAAACTGGTGGTTTACCAACAGGATGTCGGCGAAGCCTTCACCCGTGTCGAGCCACAGAGCAATACCCCCAACAGGCCCACCCAGTTTGTGGCAGGCGACATCGATTTGGATGGCTACGCAGATGTTGCCATGAACCTGTATTTCGGAAACAACGACGAACGTCTGGGCGTGGCATTCAATCAGGGCGGTTCGTCCGGCACACTGAGAGATTCAAGCGAATTAACCCGCGTCGGCGGCACCGAGGTCAACATCGGCGACTTCTCCGGGGATGGGGTCAACGATGTTTTCTCGACCGGAAGGAACCGGGATACGGGTGCCTCCGCCTTCTACTTCGGTGAAGGCGCGGTGAATTCATCCCCTTCCTCGCCCGGGAGTGTGGATGTGGCACAGACCGAAACCGGCGGCCTGCAGGTGACCTGGGAACCAGCCACCGATTCCGACTTCTCCGGTTCCGAGGCAATCCGCTACGAGGTGCGCATCGGCACCGCTCCTGGTCTCGGAGATATTAAACCCGCTCTCGGGGATGCCAGCGGCTACCGTCGCACACCCGGCCTGGGTTCGATTGGCGGCACCTCCTATACATTGAATCGCGCACTGCCCCCTGGACTCTATTACATTGCGGTGCAGGCCGTGGATCCCGGCTTCGCGGGAAGCAGTTGGATCGAAGTCGAGTATCGCGTCGAAGCCGATCTCAATGCTGTGGACGACAACATGAGCGTTTCGGAAGAGGGGCTCAGCACGCTCAACGTGCTGGCCAACGACGGCGTCCCCTTCCTCTCCGAAATCACCGAGGTCACCCAACCGCTCTACGGAGAAGTCTCTATCGCTGTCGGCGGTCAAAGCCTGCGGTATGACCCACAGGGCTACTGGGGACAGCACGGGGCGATATCCTTTACCTACACCTTGACGGATTTTGACGAATCCGGCGGAGTCGAGGGTATCCCGCAAACCGGCACCGTCACGCTTACCGTCGAGGACACTCGCACGGATTCAGATAGTATCGCTGGCCGCGCCGTCACGGGTATCGGGCTGGCCGCTGGCGATTTCGCCGCACGCACACGCGTCGATGGCGACAAGCATCTCCAGGCCGTCAGCAGCGGATCCATTGCCACGGCTTCGGATCAACTGGTTTTTGCCCATCGCGAGTTGAGCGGCGATTTCACGGAAACACTCCGGGTGCGTCACATCTCCGGCTCAGGCTTGGCTCGCGCCGGGCTCATGGCACGCGTCGGCACGGCGGCGGACGCTGCCTTCGCACAAGTTTCCACTGGCTCTGGATCTCAATTCTACAGCAACTACCGTGATGGGACGGGAGCAACCAGTTCAATCGAAAGTTCGGCCAGTCCCTCGCCGATGTTCGACTTCCCCGACCGCTGGGTGCGGCTCTCCCGCACTGGCGACACACTCTCGCTCGACTGGTCCACCGATGGCACGAACTTTACCCAACTGGAATCCCTCGACATCAGCGCTTGGAACGCATCCTCCCTGCTCGTCGGCGAATTCGTCTCGTCCGGGGATCCGACATTTTCGGCCAATGCTCTGCTGGGCGACATCAGCTTCGCGGCGCTCGATGATAGCGCGAGCACCGACGAAACCCAATCCATCGTCATCGACGTGCTGGCCAACGACAGCACAAACGGCGGCGCGACCCTCACCGCCGTCTCTCAACCCCCATTCGGGTCGGTCTCGATCCGCCCGGATGATAGGCTGAGCTTCAACCCGGAGGGCTACTACGGCTGGGACGGAGCGGTCAGCTTTACCTACACCGCCGAAGAAAACGGCGCCAGCGACACCGCCACCGTCACGGTCACGGTTTCCGAAACCGAGCCGCACAACGACCTCCCGGGCTTCGACTTCGATGGATTGGCCACCTACGGCCCAGGCGCTTCGGACGGGCGCATTCCGACTGCCACCAGCTACCTCGAAATGGGCGACCGGGGCAGCCCCGGGCTCAGCGGGACCAGTGTGCCCGACGGCTTGACCTTCCTCTATCAGGAGGCCCTCGGAGATTTCAAAGCCATTGTCCGCCTGCGCGACTCCCACGGACCCTCCGAGAGCCGTGCGGGTCTCATGCTGCGGGAAGACGGTGGCGACCGTGCCCGCACCGTGTGGATTGGAATCAATCCCGCTGCAGAAGGGTTTCATCAGTCGCGCACGGCGGCAAACACCGCGGCGAACCAGGAACAGGCGGCGAATCTGCCCGTCGGCAGCGCCATGCCCGACCTCTGGCTGCGCCTGGAGCGCTACCGCGACACCATACGTGTTTTCTCAAGTCCGGACGGCACGAATTGGAACCAATCGGCGGACAGCGTGGAGCTTTCGGATTTGGCCGGGGTCGTCCGGATCGGAGCTTTCGTTTACTCCGGCGGCACCCAACAAGGCGCACAAGCCAGCTTTGACGCATTTTCTCTGGATATCGAAACCCTGCCCGGATTGGCCAGCGGCGGGGTGGGGGAAGACGTCAACCTGAACCTCACTTCGACAAGCTTCGACGACTGGAAGGTCTTCGGCATCGACAACACCCTCTATCCCGTGTTCAAGGACGGAGGTTCGGGACGCATCGGAGCATGGACGGCCATCGATGGCGGCAGCTTTGTCACCCATGACGAAGATTCCCGAAACCAACATCAGTTCAGTTGGACGGATGGTGAGGTCGATCCGGATTTTGTGCCCGACCCGGAGGTTGCAACCCCCCCCAACAGCCGCACTGATGAACAGCCCGCCATCGCTTTAAGCGGCGCTGAGGGATGCAAGGCGCGCATTGAAATTCCTGTCGGTCGCGCGGAGGGAAGGTTGAGCGTCTATCTACGTGTTGCCTTGTTGATGACCGGAACGGAAGTTACTTATGAGGTCACTTTTTCATCCAGCGAATCAGGTGTGGATCCCCGGGTTTTCAACTACAGGCACGGATCCAGAAGCAAATCGATCAGCGTTGACTACACCAGCGCGCGTGCGGACACGGTTATCACCATCGAGATCGAGAAAATCAAAGACAGTTCGACAGGAGACATCAACCATGTGATCGTCCAGGGAGTCACCCTCACCCGCACGGAGATCACCGGCGGAGACGGCGGTCCGCCCTTTTTCCTGCCTGTCAACACTTCGGCACCTGTCGCGACGGACGACAGCGTAACCATTGTCGGTGACAGCAGTTGGCTTCTGGACGTTACCGCAAATGACACGGATCCCGATCTCTGGCAGGGCGTTCCTCAGATCAATACCCTGGTATCGTCTCCAGCAAACGGAACCGCCCGGATTCAGGATGGCAAAGTCAGCTACACACCCGTCAGCGGATTCTACGGCAGCGACAGCTTTACCTACACCGTCACGGATGGTGGCTTTACATCCAATGAAGCCACGGTGGACATCACCATACTCGATCCCGCCGACCCCACTGACAGCGATGCGGACGGACTGCCCGACGTATTCGAGTTGGCAGCCTATGGCGACCTGAGTCAGGACGGATCCGGCGATTACGATGGAGACGGTGTTACCGATGGCGACGAAACCAGTCTCGGGCGCAACCCCGCCGGAACCGACCGCGTCACACTCGACTTCCTCGAAGATTTCGAGCGGGGTCCCGGTTTGCTGGTTGATTACCCGGGTATGTGGACGTTCGTTTCCAACGGGCCAAGCGGCGAAATCAAGGACAGTATCGGCGCGTCCGCCTCCAAAGGCCTGGAGTTGCTGACCGGAGCCAACCAAACGGCCGAGCTGACCCTGCGCCTGCCGAACCATTGGCAAGCGGCTTCCTGGAAGCAATTTCAGGCAATCCTCGCACCGTTTGCCGAGGATGCGGAACATCCGGAGATTGATGAGGAAACGGCTGTCGCCTTTTACCTGACCGAGGGCGGCGACCTGCATATCCGCGACGGCGGCGTTTGGAAGACGCTCGACCTCAATTTGGACCCTGATGCCATGCACCTCTACACCGTGCGTCAGGACTACATTAGCGAAACCTGGAAACTCTGGATTGACGGTATTCTCAGAACAACGGGACAACCGCCCGCATTCGCTCATTCGGTGACAACCCCATCCTTCTTCCTTATTTCCCAAGGGAGTGAACACAGTTCCGTATTCGATAACATCGCAGTGAGAGTCGGCCCGCCCGAAAACGCACTCAACGGCTTGCTGGACTACAGCACATGGAAACATGGCATCGAATGGAACGGCGAGGGCGACGACAAAGCCGACGACCCGAACGCCAACAACCTGTCCAACCTGCTCGAATACGCTTTCGGCTTTGATGAACCCGCATCCGGTGGCCACAGCTATTCGACACCGATTCTCATCGACCCGGATACCGGCACCACTACCTTCAGCTTCCGCCGAAACCGTGCGGCCGAGGATCTCGTCTTTACCGTTCAAACATCGACCGATCTTTCTCCCGAAAGCTGGACCGAACACAGCCCGCATTCGACCAGCGTCCGTATCGACCCCGCCCCAGTTGAATCTGGAGTCGATCTCATCACCGTCACCCTGCCCATGGTTGAAGA
>CAZBLJ010000107.1:0-9472 GCA_964492605.1 uncultured Puniceicoccaceae bacterium | reverse complement strand
ATGCAGAATGGAGATTCCGACGCACGTCGGATTCTGGAGAACATTCGCGCTGAGAAGTGCCTGGATGGATCGACGGAACGAGAATTCTTCGACCGGGTTAGGGATGCGGGACAGCCGTCCTCCGATCAGGAAGCACGGGTCATCGCTTCGAACGCTGTTTCTCCCGGCAAAGACCCGAGTTCCAAAGATCTTTTCTGCAAGGGGGAGAAGGTGCCGGACGACCGTTTTCTAACAATCAGCAGGTTAATCACCGCAGCGGCCGTTCGTTATCTCGACGAAGAATTTGCTGACCAAAGCGGCCTGGCACTTTCATCTCTCGAGCATTCTACTCCGGAAGAAATACAGGATATTGTGCAAGCTTGGGGAACAGGAGCCGGTTTGGTCGGTAGGCAAGGAGGCATTGCCTGGGTTACCGAAGATGACTCGTTGACGGGTTCTGCACTTTCTATCGCAAACAAACTTGGCCTTCCGCACCTTGTCGATGCGATTCAGAAACAAGGGTGCGCCGTTCTCATTACCTTTGAGCGGCAGCGATTGCCCGAACCGCTCCATACACCCCGGGTAACAGATGCCGTCGATCATCCTCCCTTCCGACCAGTGCTGAATTGCTCCGCACCCTACGGACGAACACAGCCTCTGGATTCATCCAGTCAAGAGGAGGGCCTTCCGGAAGCAATTCACCGCTCTTGCAAAATAGACCAGATTCGGATTTCCTTTGTTACCTAAGTCTAATGAACGGAGCGACAACCATCGAACCCCATCCCGCGCAGATGTCTTCAGACGACCTTCAAAAATGGGTCATCCGGCGGCTGCAGGATTGTCGCGGCCCCTTCTTCCTTGGGGGCGACCGAGCCGATGAACGACCGGAGGATATCCTTGTCGAAATGCTAAACGACAAAACCCTGCCAAAAGAGCGGCGAGACGCTATCTTACGCGGGTTGAAAACCTTTGGTGCTCGGATTAATGAGACCTTGGGAGTTGAGCAGGACAGCAACCTACAAGGTCTTCAACGCTGGGCAAACGTGATTGACCGTGCCGCACCCGAAGAACTTGAGGCCATCGTGAAAGCGGCACTGACCTGCGCCATATATGAGGATTCCGCCAAGAGGGAAGACGTGACCGCTCTGGTCCGGGCATCCCTCCGATATCAGACCCGCGCAGAGGACACCGCTCTTTGGCGTGCGCTCTTACAGCGGGAGGAAACCTGTGCTTTCGCGTTTACCGCCCTGCTGAAGATACAAGGAACCTCGTATCCGCTTGCGAATGACCTTCTCGAGCTATGGAAGCGAAGGATTGAAAACGGATGGAGAGTCAACACCGACCTTTTGACCGCCTCCTTCTTGCGCCAGGACAAGGGTGGGATATTCAGCACCGTATTCGCTAGGCGAGGTTCCATGGGACCGATTGGAGAAGCGATGAAGCATTCGAGAATCGACAGAGTCCGGCAGTTTGCAGATTCGAACTCCATAATCTCCCCAACCTACACCACTTCCCGGCAAGCCGCCCATGGAGGAAACACTCTTGACCAATACCTATACAATTTTGAAGGAGACTATTTTAGCGAAGAGGGTAGCTATTCGGAATCTGTCAATCGGTCTTGGTGGCCGGTCATCTCTTTCCCAAAAGGTGACCACCGTCAAAGCCGTTATTCCCAACCTGAGAATCCAGCCGCTGCCTGATAATGGAACTTCCGAATAAAAAAGTTCTCGAACTCTTGGGATTCACCGACGAAGAGGGCTTTCAGGCCGCAAAGCAGATCGTAGGGAATCCGTCCGCCAGCCGGGAGGAATTCAAAAGTTCGGTGACCTTCCCTCTCCTCGTTGCGGTGCGCGACTTACTCTCCAATCAGCCAACCAAAGGGTCGTCGATGCTGGAGGCTCGGCTCGACCCTGAAACGCTGGCGGAAACAAAGAGAATTGTCCGGGATAATTTTTCGACCCTGCCGGACCATCCTTTGTTCGACCAAATCCTTCAGGAAGGCATACAACAACAGTGGAAGCCGGACGGCCTTGCCGATGTAAACATCCATTCGGTCAGTGTAACACCCCTTCTGGTCGGGTTCGGACCGCCGCACGCTGCTCTCTTGAATCTCGACTTACAAGATCGAGACGAGAAAACGATTTTTTCCGAGAAATGCCATTGGGCCGATGTCGTCTTTTTAATGTCCGCCTTGGCGAAAGGGGTCGCGGATCACTCCAGTGACTTGGCCAAAAAAGTTCAGACTGGCGAATGCGCCAGCCCTCCCATCAAAGTCGTGAAGGATTGGATCGCGGAAACCCGAGAAGCACTTGATAGAATCGACGCGTCCTTTCACGACCCAGAGTGAATCTCCAATCCCCATTCTCTTCTTCAGGTTTCGAAATCTTGCTTTCTTGATCATCTGGTAAAGAATGCAGCTCAGCCGAGGTGACAGATTTAAACCACCGCTCCCCACCCGAAGAGAAGATCGCTTGTTTCCGTTCGCTCTTTCGCGGGCGCACGGATGTTTACCCCCAGCGCTTTGAGAGTGCCCGCACCGGGCGGGCGGGGTATTCGCCCGCCTGCGGGAACGAGTGGGTGCGCGGCATCTGCGAAAAGCCGCGGATCAAATGCTCGAATTGCCCCCACCAGGATTGGATTCCGGTCAGCGATGATACGGTCCGTTGGCATCTTTCCGGGCGCGACGCGAAGGGCCATCCCTTTACCATGGGCGTTTACCCGATGCTGCCCGTCGAGAGCTGCCACTTCCTCGCGCTGGATTTGGATGGCGAGGGTTGGCGGTCGGACGCCGGGATACTCGCAACCGTTGTGAAAGAATTGGGCCTGCCCCTCGCTCTGGAGCGTTCCCGTTCCGGCGAGGGTGCCCACCTGTGGTTTTTCTTCGAGCAAAGCATCCCTGCCGCGCAAGCCCGGCGACTCGGCGCGCATTTGCTGACCGAAGCCATCGAGCGGCGACCGGAGATCGGCCTCGACTCCTACGACCGCATGTTTCCCAACCAGGATACGCTTCCCAAGGGCGGCTTCGGAAACCTCATCGCACTCCCCCTCCAGAAAGAACCGAGGGACAAAGGGAACTCCGTCTTTCTGGATGAGAATCTCGAACCCTATGCCGACCAATGGTCTTTTCTGGGACAGATCCGAAGAATTGCTCCCTCAACGCTCACCGGCATCGTCGAAAACGCAGCCCGCTCGAACCGAATCCTTCCGATCCGCGTCCCACCCTCCGACGAGTTTGCGCTCGAGCCGTGGAAGACTCCGCCTTCCGGCAGAAGCAAAGAATGCGAGATCGACACTTCCGGGGTGCCCCGACTCGAGATCGTCCTGAGCAACCGGATTTTCATTCCCAAGGCCGATCTTCCCCCCGCTTTCCGCAATCGCCTCCTCCAACTGGCCGCTTTCCAGAATCCGGAGTTCCACAAAGCCCAGGCCATGCGGCTGCCGACTTTCGACAAGCCGAGGATCATCGCCTGCGCGGAAGAACACCCCGAACACATCGCACTGCCCCGAGGCTGCCTCGACGAGTGCAAGGCGTTGATGCGCCGCCACAAGGTGCGTCACAAAATGAAGGACCTCCGCACCGAGGGAACGCCGCTCCAGTGCGAATTCACGGGGACCTTGCGGCCCGAGCAAATCACCGCCTCCCGCGCCCTGCTCGCGCACGAGAACGGCGTACTCGCCGCCACCACCGCATTCGGGAAAACCGTATTGGCAGCCTGCATGATCGCCCGGAGAGGATGCAGCACCCTCGTTCTGGTCCATCGCAAGCAACTGATGGATCAATGGGCCGAACGACTGGCGGAATTCCTCGACTTCCCGGACAAGTCCATCGGGCGGCTCGGAGGAGGACGCCGCAAACTGCGCGGCCAGATCGACATTGCTCTCATCCAGAGCCTCGTCCGCAAGGACGTCGTGGACGACCGCATCGCCGACTACGGCCACATCATCGTCGACGAGTGCCACCACCTTTCGGCCCGGAGCTTCGAGAGGGCTATCGGTCAGGCCAGGGCCAAATACGTACTCGGACTATCGGCCACGGTCCAACGCAAGGACGGGCACCACCCGATCATTTTCATGCAGTGCGGTCCCGTGCGACACGGCGTAAACGCTAAAGATCAGGCACGGGCAAGACCCTTCCGGCACGAGGTGATCGTTCGCCCGACCTCCTTCCGCCCGAACCACGAACCGGAGGAGGACGCCCGCGCGGAGTTTCAGGAAATCACCCGATCCCTCATCTCAAGCGACAGGCGCAATGCCATGATCGTCGGCGATATCCGGCAGGCGATCCAGGACGAGCGACATCCCCTGCTATTGACGGAGCGTACCGAACATCTGCACCTTCTGGACAAAGCCTTGCGCGACTCGGGACTGGAAACCGTCGTCCTCCGGGGAGGCTTGAGCAAGAGCCGGGTTGCCCAGGCCATGGAATCGCTCAACCGCAAAAGAAAGGAACCCCTGGTGATTCTTGCCACTGGTCGCTACATCGGCGAGGGGTTCGACTGCGCGAGGCTCGATACCCTCTTTGTCGCCATGCCGGTCTCCTGGCAGGGAACCGTGGCGCAATACGTCGGCCGCCTGCACCGTCTCCACGACGGGAAGAAGTTGGTCCAGGTCTACGATTACGCGGATCTCGAAATTTCCATGCTCGCCCGCATGTTCGACAAGCGCTGCCGGGGCTACGAGGCGGTGGGCTATACAATCCTGCTCCCCGCCAGCGCCATCCCCGGCTGGCCGACGGAAGTGCCCCTGCCCGTAGACCCGCACTGGAAAAAGGACTACACCGGCAGTGTCAAACGACTGATCCGCGACGGTGTCGACGAACCGCTGGCGCAACTCTTCGTCCGTGCGGCCACTCCGGTCGAAGACAACCGCGCCCGCAGCGCATCCGAGGCATTCTTCTACAAACGTCTCGAGACACTGGCCGCCACGCGGGGAAGATTCACGCTGAACACCAAGCTCCCGATCCCCTTCAACCAACACGGCGATATGGAAGTGGATTTTCTCTGCGAATCGGCGAAACTGGTGATCGAACTGGACGGCCCACAGCACCTGCAAGACGAAGCCGCCTGGCGCAGCGACCGCCGCAAGGACATGCTCCTGCAAATGCACGGATACTTCGTCCTGCGCCTCCTTGCGACCGACCTCGCCAAAGAACTGGACGCCGCCCTCGACCAGACCCTGGCCACGCTGGCGCACTGTCAGAAGTGAGCATCTTTTCAAAAAAACGACCCCCTCCCGCCACACCCCGGACGGTCCGCTTACTCTCGAAACTACGTGGTTTCACCCCATAGGAGGTGGGTGGGTTGCTTCAGCGCCCACTGCGCACAAGGCCAAACCGAACCGTCTTGCCGCTCAACCCCGTTCGCAGCCCGCCCACTCTGTTCGGCCGTCCGTCAGGTAAGGCCGCCATCGACAGGCTCAGGCCGGGAAAGCCATACCCCGCATCTGGATTCCCCCCATGGGGCAGCGACTCCTGGAAAAACCTTTTGTTCAAAGGACACCCGTATATTTTTGCCATCCAAATCAGATATCCCATAGAAATCCTGATTCCCGGTGGAGAGACCGAACATAGATCACGGCTCCGTCGTGCCCGAGTGGGCCGAATGCGACCGAAAACCGGTGAAATCGGCTGGGGGGCCACAAAGAATCACGTTTTCACCGTTGCGAATCCCTCCCGTCCGTGTAGCAAGATTACGGGATGTCCGAAATGACACCCTTGGAAGAACTCCGACATTCCTGCGCCCATGTGCTGGCGTCGGCCGTGCTGCGCGTCTTTCCCGAAACCCAGCTCGACATCGGCCCACCCACGAAGGACGGCTTCTACTACGATCTGGACCTGAGCCACTCATTGACGGCCGAGGACCTCGAGAAAATCGAGGCCGAGATGAAGAAGATCATCAAGGAGAACCAGCGGTTCGAACGGTTCGAACTAACGCGCGAGGAAGCGCAGGAGCTGATCCGGAAGATCGGTCAGGAGCGTTACAAACCGGGCCGCCTCGCCGACATTCCCGAAGGCGAGCCGATCTCCTTTTACCGGAACGGCGAATTCACCGACCTGTGCGCCGGCACGCATGTCAACTACACGAAAAAAATCAAGGCGTTCAAACTGCTGAACGTTGCCGGTGCCTACCATCGCGGAGACGAGAAAAACAAGCAGTTGCAACGCGTTTACGGCACTGCCTTCCCCTCCAAAGAAGAGCTGGCCGACTATCTCGACCGGCTCGAACAGGCACGGGCACGGGATCATCGGAAGATCGGCCGCGAGATGCGACTGTTTCAAATCGACGAACAGGTCGGCCAGGGTCTGGTCTTGTGGACTCCCAACGGGGCGGTAATCCGCCAGGAACTCCAGGACTTTATCAGCTCGAAGCTGACCCGGCAGGGATATCAACAGGTGTTCACGCCCCATATCGGAAAACTGGGTCTTTACCGAACCTCCGGTCACTTTCCCTACTACAAGGACAGCCAGTTCTCGCCCGTCCTCGAGCACGACGAGCTGGAGCACCTCGCCCACGAGGGCTGCAGCTGCGCCGAGCTGTCCAACAAGCTGGCAGAAGGCGACGCCGACGGCTATCTCCTGAAGCCGATGAACTGCCCGATGCACATCCGCATCTTCGACGGGCAGCCTCACTCCTACCGGGATTTACCGGTGCGCCTGGCCGAATTTGGAACCGTTTATCGTTGGGAACAATCGGGTGAGTTGAACGGACTTACCCGCGTGCGTGGCTTCACCCAGGATGACGCCCACATCTTCTGCACCCCGGATCAGGTCGAGGGAGAAATACACGGCTGCCTGGATCTCGTGCGGGAGGTTTTTCTCACTCTTGGTATGAAGGACTATCGGGTGCGCCTAGGTCTGCGCGATCCTTCCTCCGAAAAATACACCGGCAGCGAAGAGAATTGGGACAAGGCCGAAAAGGTGCTGAAAAAGGCCGTGAAAGACCTCGGAGTCGACTACACCGAAGAACCGGGCGAGGCGGCTTTCTACGGACCGAAGATCGATTTCGTAGTTCAGGACGTGATCGGGCGGGAATGGCAACTTGGCACGGTGCAGGTCGACTACAACCTGCCGGAGCGATTCGACCTTACTTACATCGGTGCCGACAACCAGAAGCACCGTCCGGTCATGATCCACCGGGCGCCCTTCGGCTCCCTGGAACGGTTCACCGGCGTTCTGATCGAGCACTTCGCCGGCAACTTCCCGACCTGGCTGGCCCCCGAACAAGTACGCCTGCTCCCCATGAACGACGAGCTGGCCGCCTACTCTTCCGAAATCGCGGAACTGCTGAAAAGACGAGGATTCCGCGTTGGCGAAGATCCCCAGGCCGACAAACTGGGGGCGAAAATCCGGCGCGCAGAGACGGCCAAAGTCCCCCACATGCTTATCCTGGGCAAGCGCGAAAAGGAGGAAGGAAAAGTTTCCCTCCGAAGCCGGATCCGGTCGGATGCTCCCGACAGCCTCTCTGTCGAAGAGTTTATCGACTGGCTCGAAAACGAGATCTCCGCGAGGGCTCTGCCCGATTCCCGGGAGTAGTCGCGTTTTCCCGCGTTTCCCGGACAACCACCCGCCGCAAGCGGTGGAGTCCAAACAGAGAACGGACGTTCCTGTCCGTTCGCCCTGGCCGAAACCGCGGGGGTTGGAAAAACCGTGCACCGTCAGCTGGGTTGGCTCCTTCCTTCTATCGAGAGATCAAAACCGACTGCGAGTCGGAGGGATTCGGGATGAAAAAGGAATGGACCTTCCTTTGGGAGGAGTTAGCCTTTGCTCCACCATGAAAATCCTCATCCGTATTCTCCTCGTTCTCGTTCTGCTCCTTGTGGTCGCCGTTTTCGGCCTGAACTGGTTTCTTGAAAAGGGGCTTACGCCGGCCATCCAGAAAGCCCTCCCCACCGTTGAAGAAAAACTCGGCGCTCCCGTCGAGGTCGGCAGCGCGTCCGTCAGCCTCCTGGCCGGATCGATGACGATCAAGGATGTGAGCGTGGGCAATCCGGAGGGTTTTCCGAAGTCCGATCTTTTTTCGCTGGCCCGAAGTGTCCAGGACATCGCCGTCTGGCCCCTTATCACCAAACAGCAAGTGCAAATCGAGGAGGTTACCATCGAGGAGTCCAATCTGACCGTGGTGCGCAACACCGAGGGAGCCATCAACATCAAGACGCTCCTGGCAAACCTCCAGAAGGACGCGCCGCCGGAAGAAGAACCTCCCGCGGAGGAGCCGCCGACCGAGGAGAAGGGACCCCTGCCGCCCGTAAATCTGGAGCAATTGTTCGTGACCTCCCTCCTGACCTACATGCAGGAGAAGGAAAACAAAGACCCTTTTCAACTGGGTCTGCAACTGAAGGTGACCGGGGAGGACCTTGGAACCATCGGCGAACCCACCGACCGCGGTACCTTCTCGGTCCGGGGAAACCTCGCGGGAAATCAGGAGCTTTTCGTCATCCATGTGGACGGAAAAGTGGCCCCGATCATAGACCCCCTCCAACCGACCTTCGAAATCGAGGGCAAGGTCGATTCGGTCGAGCTGCAGATGTTCGAGGTGTTCCAGAAGAAGTTTAAACTGAAGGGAGGAATGATGGGCCTGGATATGGTGCTTCACGCCAAAGAGGGCGTCTTCGATGCGGACAAATCGGTGGTCCGGGTGTTGATCAACCAGCCCGATATCGGTTCCGGCCTCGGCATCCCGGCGGGCTTCGAACCGGCTTCCCTGGCCTTCCCGGTCCGCGTATCGGGAACCCTGCAGAAACCGGAGATCGACTTCATGCAGGGCCTGCAGGAAGGCCTGCGGAACGCGCTGGCGGGAACGGACGTCGGCAAGCAGATTCAGGAAAAGGCGGAGCAAGTCCAGAAACAAGCCGAAGAAGCCGCCGAACAGGTTAAGAAACAAGCGGAGGAGATCTCCAACCAGGCCAGAGAGAAAGCCGAGGAGTCGCTCGAATCGCTCAAAGAGGGAAAGATCCCCGAATTGGGAACGGAAGGATCCGGAGATTCGGAAAACGGCGGCGGCCTGAATCTGGGCGGTGCGCTAAATTCGCTGGGTGGAGGAAGCGAGAAGGACGAGCCAGGCGATTCCGACCGGAAAGAGGAGAAAAAGGGCGGAATCGGCTCCATCCTCGGCGGATTCGGCGGAGGCGATTCGGATGAATGAAAAAAATCGTCGGATCCCGCTTGAAAATCGGCTCCATCATCTTTCTCTTTCGATCCTAACCTAAAAATACAGCTTATGAAACTATTCAGAATCCTTATTCTCGCAGCCGCGATTCCCGCCCTCTCCGCTTCGGTCTACGCCGGAGACGGATGCGGCAAGTGCGGCGACAAAGACAAAAAGAAGGAAGAAGCTTCCGTTGAAAACGTCCAGGCTCTCGGCAGTTGCGGCAAATGCGGCGACAAAGAAGAGAAAAAGGACGGCGAAAGCGCCTGATTCTCTCTGAGAGTTTTCAGAAGGGCCGGATTTCTCGAAATCCGGCCCTTTTTTTGCCCAACCAGCCACGGGAAGGTTCA
>CAZBLJ010000106.1:0-9488 GCA_964492605.1 uncultured Puniceicoccaceae bacterium | reverse complement strand
CGCATGGTCGCTTCGTTGGCGGCCCAGCTCGAGGCGATCCGGATCAAACGGAAGGAGGTGGAGGAGCTGGAAGCGCAAATGGAGGCCGAGACGAACGAAGTCAGCCGGGAGTCTCTGGTGGAAAAGCTGACCAAGGCGACCAACGAACTGGCCGGGTTGCGCCGGAATTTCCGGGAAAACGCCGCCGGGGAGGAGTTGGATCTTTTCGAGGAGAAACCGGAGGAAACCGTTTCGTTGGAGCAGAGGATTCTGAAGCTTGCGGATCCGTTCTTTTCGGAACTGCATGATGCGACGGCTCTCTCGCGGAAGATGGCCGATCTCCGCAAGGAGGAGGAAGATTTCAGCGAGCGGGCGAAGGTGGCGGAAAGGGCCATTGAAAAGATCGAAAAGTTGGTCGGCCTCGCGGATAACCCGGAATTGGTCGCGAACTTGAACGAGCAGCTCGAGTTTTGGCGGGAAAAAGCGGTTCTGGCGAGGAGTCAGGCGGATGCCGCCTCCTTGCAATTAGAGAATCTGGAGGCGCAGCGGAAAGGGTTTCTCGAAGGGTCCACCAATTATATTCGAAATTTCGTTCAGAAGCGGGGGCTGAATCTCCTGATCGGCGTCGGGGCGGCCCTGGCGGTCTTCTTCGCCGTCCGATTCATCCTTTTTGTGGCGCGGCGGCTTCGGAAAACGGAAAACCCGAAAAATTTCGGGAGCCGGGTGTTTGTTCTGACGGCGAATTTGCTGAGCGTGCTGGGCGGGCTGGCCGCGATGATGGCGGCTTTCAGCGTGACCGGGGATGTGTTTTTGTTCAGCTTCGTCCTTCTTTTCCTGCTGGGGGTCGCATGGGGAGGACTGAAGGTTCTGCCGCAGTTCGTGGAATCGCTGAAGCTCATCCTGAACATCGGGATGGTGAAAGAGGAGGAGAAGATCGTTTTCGACGAAGTGCCCTGGAGGGTGGAGTCCCTCGGTTTTACCTGTCGGTTGCGCAACCCGTTGCTGGACGATGCGGAGCAACTTCTGCCGGTGCGGCACCTGGTGGGGCATCATTCCCGCCCGTGGTGCGAGGGGGAGGAAGCCTTTCCCTGTCGGCGCGGCGACTGGGTGCAGCTTTCGGACGGTCGGATCGGGAAAACGGTGGCGCAGAATCCGGGCCACGTCGTCCTGGAGGAGTGGGGCGGTGCCCGGGTGGTGCTGCCGACGCCGGACTTTCTGGGGCTGGCACCGAGGCGGCTCTCGGGCGAAAGCTTCCGGGTGGAGACCCGGTTCGGGATCGATTACAAGTATCAGAAGGAGTGTACGACCACCATCCCCGGGGTCATGGAGGAGGCGGTTCGCCGGGGAGTGGTGGCGCTGGTCGGGGAGGACCGGGTGAAGGACGTGTCCGTTCAGTTCGCCTCGGCGTCCTCCAGCTCTCTGGACTTCGAGGTGGAGGTGGATCTCACCGGTGAGGCTGCGCCTTTGTACGAGAAAGTCTCTTATACGCTCCAGAAAAGCCTGGTCGAATGCTGCAACGAAAACGGTTGGGAGATTCCCTTCCAGCAGCTTACCGTGCACCGGGCCTGAGGCGCGCGGGGGGCGACCTTCGGTTGCGCCTTTCCGGAAGCGGGGCACTCTGGTCCCTCCGCATTCGTTTGGCGGGTGCGAGCGGGGTGGACGGGGGCGTCCACCTTCCGGAGGCGGCGGGTGCGAGCGGGGGTGGACGGGGGCGTCCACCTTCCGGAGGGAAGGCGTCCCGGCGGCGGAGGGCGCGGCCCGTTTCTCCGGCTTCAGGAAAACCGCTTCCAGAGAGACGGTGCGCAAAGCGCGAGAAGGGCGAAAAACTCGAGACGGCCCATGATCATGAGAAGAGCCAGGTAGATCTTCGTCGGGTCGCCGAGGAAGGCGAAATTTTCGGCGGGTCCGACGGCTCCGAGCCCCGGGCCGATGTTGAACAGCGAGGCGGCGACGGCCGAGAAGGCGGAGAGTGGGTCGAGTTCGGGTTCGAAAAAGGAGACGAGGATCACGCTGAAAGCGAAGATGAACCCGGCGAGGACCAGAAAGACCATGATATCTTCGAGAGCGTCGGGGGAGAGGGACCTCCGGTTCACCTTGATCGGCCGGACCACATGCGGACGGAAGGCCTTTTCGAGATGATGGAGGGCGGTCCGCACGCCGACGGCGATCCGGATGACCTTGACTCCGCCCGCAGTCGAGCCCGAACACCCTCCGACGACCATGAGCGCGAGAAGGAGGATCTGGACGGGAAAGGCCCATTCGGCGAAGTTTTCGGTCGAGAATCCGGTCGTCGTCAGGATGGAGGTGACCTGGAAAACGGAACCTCTCAGCGAATCGCTGAAGCTTTGGTGGGGTTGTTGGGCGAGGAGGAATAAGAGAACGAAAACGGAAGCACCCAGCAAAACGGCGCCGTAGGTTTTCGCTTCGAGGTCGCCGGTGACGGCCCGGAGATCCTTTCTGCGGAGGAGACGCAGGAGGGCGAGAAAACTGATCCCGCAAACCGCCATAAAGAAAACGGCAACCCATTCGACGGCGGGATTGCGGAATCCACCCAGACTCTCCGGATGGGTTCCGAAGCCCCCCGTGGACACGGTTGTGAACATATGGCAAACCGCCTCGAACCAGTCCAGCCCGGCCAGTCGGTAGGCGGAGGCGCAGAGCGCGGAAAGAACCAGGTAGAGAACCATGATCCGCAGGGCGCCCGTCTGCATCCGACCGTCGTAAACGTCCTCCGAGTTTCCCGAATACTCGCGGCTGAAAAGAATCTTCGCCCCCGATCCGAGGAAGGAAAGAATGGCCACGAAAAAGACGACGACCCCGAGCCCCCCGATCCATTGGGTGAGGGCGCGCCAGAACAAAAGGGCGCCTGGAAGATCCGCCAGGTTCGGGATGACGGAAGCTCCCGTCGTCGTGAAGCCGGAAGCGCTCTCGAAAAACGCGTCGGCCAGGGACATTTCCTCGATCGAAAGGTAGTACGGAATGGCCCCGACCGTACTTGCGAGAAGCCAGCCCAGCCCGATCACGGCCAAGGCCTCCTTCTGGAAAATCGTGGTGGCGCCCCGTCGACCGAGCCAGAGGAACAACCCCGCCAACCCGAGGGAGATGGCGGCGGAGATTTCGAGCCCGCGGACGGCACCGACGTCCCCCTCCTCGAAGGGGAGAAGGAATCCGACGGTAAAACTGGCGCTCAGGGCAAGGACCAGAGCGAGCTGGATCAGGGCGAGAAGCCTGAAGACGATCGCGTAGTTCATCCTTGGCGGGTGAGGAGCCGGACCACCTCTTTCCGCCGCGATTCCTCGACGGCGAGGAGGACGCGGTCGTTCTTCTCGATGGCATCCTCGGCACCGGGCACGGTGGCTTCCACGCCGCGGAGCAGGGCGACGATCAGGCAATCCCGGGGGAGGGGCAGGGATTTGAGGCTCTTTCCGACGGCCGGGCTTTCGTCGGAGACGGCTACCTCGATCAGGCGGGTGGACCGGACGGACATCGAGGACAGCTCGACGACGGACTCGCGTTCCAGATAGCGCACAAGCTCCTTCATGGAAGCCTCCCGCGGCGAAACGATCGACGTCACTCCGATGGTGGTTCGGAGATCGTCCAGAAGTTCCTCGTAGTCGGGCTTGTTGATCACCAGCTGGACGTGTTTGGCGCCCAGTCTTCCGGCCTGGAGGCAGGTCATGATGTTGTGCTCGTCCTCTTTCGTGCAGGCGACGAAGTGATCCGCTCCGCCGATCTGTTCCTCTTCCAGAAGGCGGCGGGAGGTGGCGTCCCCGTGCACCACGGTGATCCCCGGGAACTTGTCGGCGAGCGCGTCGCAGACCTCTTTGGCGGGTTCGATCACGCGAATCCGGAAGCGGGGGTGGCCGAGGAGCCGCACGAGGGAGACCGCGATCTCCGAGGCTCCGTAGAGGACGACCCGGACGCTCCGGAGATCCTCTCCCGGTTCGACCAGACGGCGAAACGACGAGACGGCTTCGGGCTTTCCGAATACGGTCATCTGGTCGCCCGCCCGGAGGACGGTGTCCGCATGGGCGACCCGGGTCTCCCCTTCCCGTGTGATCATGCCGATCCGAAGGTGGGGATCGACGCGGATATCCCGCAACCGCGAGGACTGGAGTTTGCTCCGCGGTGAAACCGCCATGGTCTGCACCTCGATTTGTCCGCGGGCGAAGTGTTCGATGGCCACCCGTCCGGGGTGGCGGATCGCCTTGGCGATTTCGACGGCGCAGAGACGTTCCGGATTCAGGAAAAAGTCGACATCGAAGAGTGCCTGGTAGTCGACCCGGCTGTAATCGAGGTAGGTTTGATCGTGGATGCGGGCGACCGTGAAGAGATTGTTCCCGAGTTCGCGGGCCACTTTGCAGGCGACCAGGTTTGTCCGGTCGTCGCTCGTCAAAGCGATGAAATTGCGGGCGTCCCGAACTCCCGCCTCCTCCAACATCACGGCGGAGCTGCCGTTGCCCCGGAGGACTTTGACATCCTGCTCCCGGTCGATGCGCTCCGCGCTTGCGGCGGCTTTTTCAATCAGCGTGACGCTGTGGCCGCGACGGCTGAGGCAGTGGCTGATGGTGCTGCCCACCTCGCCGGCTCCGACGATGATCGTCTTCATAAGGAGAAAGGTCTAGGATTTCCGGCGCTCGAAGACGAGAAGGAATTCGAGCGCTCTTGAGGACGGTGTGCGATCTTCAGTCGGCGAAGGGTCGTTCCAGGCGAGTGGGATGGGTTTCCCGTTTGACGGTCAGTTGCGAGGGGTTGGCGCAGTCCGCACGGATGCCGGCGAACCCGTCGGCATGCTCGTCGAACAGATTCCAGACCAGCCGTTCGTCCGTCTCCGGAATGGGCAGTCGGCGGACCTCCTCCCTTGAGAAAAAACCGAACCGGCCCTCGTCGATCTCCGCGGGCAGGCCGGGAAGCGGTTTGCGGCAGTGGAACAGAAACATCAACCAGTGTTTCTCCCCTTCGTAATTCTTTTCCGAGACGTAGCCGAAGAGATGGAGATCCTCTTCGGCTACCCGGAGACCGGTTTCCTCGACCGTTTCGCGTATCGCGCATTCGAACGGGGACTCTCCCGTTGCCATGTCGAGTTTCCCTCCGATCGGGCTCCACTTCCCCTTATTCGGCGGGCGTTTGCGCTCGATCAGGAGAAAGCGGCCCTCGTGGTCTCGAAGGAAGACGAGTGTGCTGATACGGAAATCCCTTCGGGGAATTTGGCTCATAGCGCGATCCCACCGGAGAAGCGCGGACGCCGCGAGAAAGAAAACTCTGTTTCGAAGAGATAAAAGGCTTGCCGGGATGCCCCGAAATGTGTCTTAACCTTGGGAATGGCATTCGCTTGGAAAACCCCTTCCTGCTTTTTGTTGTTTTTGGCGGTCGTATTTTCGGCCGGCGCTCAGGACGCACCCGAGATCGAGGTGCAGGACGTCCGGTTTACGAGAGTCGCGGGAAACTGGCTCGCGGCCCAAATCACCCTTCGATCGGGGAAGAACCCTTCCCCTACGGCGATCGACGAGGATTATCTGGATGATGTGCGGTTGCAATTTTACACCTGTTTTGAAGTGGACCGCGGTGGCGAAGGAGATGAGTTCGTCTTTTACAACTCGGAGGTGCGCATCGTTTCGATGGACCGTCAGAAAACCTACCAACTTGCGTTTTTCCTTCCCGAGGTCGTCCGCGAGCGGGACGATCTGGACACCGATCCCTTTGCATGGGTGATTCAGATGGAGGCGGCGAGCGGTCGGATTCCGGTTCAGGAAGATCAGTTCGACGGGGATATCAGGACCGAGAGCGCCTACGAAAACTTTCTGTCGAAAGCGAATTCGGAAGGATCCGTGAACGACGGGATTCTGTTACCCATCTACCTGGCGCCCTACTACATCGTGAACGATACGCGGATCAACTTGCGGGATGTGCCTGCTTTTTACCGGTTTGAGGGCAGAAATTAGGCTCATTCCGGATTCGATGCTTGATCCGGGCCACAGGTTCCCCAACTAAGACGATAACCTTTTGCATGAGTTCCTCTAAAATTTCGGTTCTTAACTGCGGTGCCAGCCAGCTCGCCCTGGGAGTATTCTCCACGGATGGGGCGGAGCCGGTTCTGGAGCGGCTCGTCGTGCGGGATCTCGATTACGATTTCTCGGAGGAAGAACAATGGTTGAGCGCGACTCTCGGTGCCCTTCGAAATGCCGTCTCGGAGGCGAAGGTATCCGGCGAGGTTCGAGTGGTTCTGCCGGGATTCCTTTTGCTCAGCAAAACGCTCCGGATCGCCCACGTTGACGGGCCCAAGCAGGCGCAAATGGTCGCCTATGAGGCCCAGCAAACCGTGCCCTACCAGCTCTCCGAGTTGAATTGGAGCTACCAAGTGCTCTCGGACGACGGAATCGAGACGGAAGTTCTGTTCATCGGGATTCGAACCAATATCTGCCAGCGTTTCTGCGACGAAGTAACGAAGATGGGAATCCGCCCGGTCTCGGTGAACGCGTCGACGATTCTCGACTACAACGCGTTCCAGATCACCCATCCCGATGAGGCGGACACGCTGGTCATCAATATCGGAGCCCGGGCGTCCAACCTGACCTTCGTTCAGGAATCGGGTTTCTTCGTCCGCAACATCAACCTTGGCGGCAACGCTCTGACCCAAAGCATTGCCGACAGCATGGGGAAGAGTTTCTCCGAGGCGGAAGCGATCAAGGTCGTTTATTTTTCGAGCGGTAATGAAGTGGGTTCCTCGGGTGACGTTCTGGACAAGGCCTCACAAGGGTTCATGCGGCGTTTGTCGCAGGAGATCACCCGCTCGATCATCAATTTTCGCCAGCAAAAGAAAGGCGCGGCTCCCCAACGGATTCTGCTGACCGGCCGCTGTTCCCTCGTTCCGGGCCTGGCCGAGTATCTGGCCGAGTCGCAGAGGGTCGAGGTGGATTTCTTCAAACCGATGGAGCAGGTCGCCACCTCGCCGGATCTCGATTTGGGTGAGATGGGTACCGGGGTGCCTCTTCAGCTTTCGGAGTTGATCGGGGAAGCGGGGAAAGAGCGCGCCCGAAACGGAGTCGGCGTCGATCTGCTTCCGGAGTACCTTCGCCGGGAGATGGCGTTCAAGCGCCGGCGCGGGTGGTTCGTGGCCGCAGCTTTGCTTCTGGCGACCGCGCCCATCCCGTTTTACCTGCAAGCCCGCCAGGAAACCGAGAAGTATCAGGCGGCCGCCCGGGAAGTGCGCACCCACCTTCCCCCGCTGGAGGAAGAGTCCGAGCGGATGGAGCAAATTCTTCGGGAAATCGAAGAAGCGCGGACTCGTGTGGAACGGTTTGACGATCTGGTGTTATCGCGTGCCAACTGGATCTTCTTTTTCTCCGAGCTTCAGGAGGCCCTGTTCGATATCGGCGACGCCTGGCTGGACGAGCTTCGGGTCAACCGGATGGAGAGCGACGGCCAGGTCCGGTATCAACTGATGGTGGAGGGACGTATTCTGGTTCGTCCGGAGGAAGAAGGCGGGCAAGTCGATTCGACCCGGATTGATCGGACCCTGCTTTCCAATCGTATCCGCACATTGAGCGACCGTTTCATCGCCTCGCCCTTCATCGACGAGCGGATCTCTCTCCGTATTGATTTTCAGGCGATCCAGGCGGGGCAACCTTTGTTGCCTTTCGAACTCGTCTATTCCGTTGAACCCGACCGTCCCCTATAAAAGATGGGTTTTTTGAAAAAATATCCTGTTTTCTCCGCTCTGGTTATACTCCTTCTTCTCGTTCTGGGAGGAGGGATTTACCTGGTCATTGTTCAGGAGAAGAAGCTGGAGCAGGCGAAGCGGGATTACCGGAGTGCCGAGTCCACAATCGAGAACGTGTCGAGAGGGATTCCTTACGACGAGGAGGGACGGATCCGGGTTGCGCCGACGGTCGAGAATCGAAGGGTTTTGGAAGAGCGGCTGGAGACGATCCGGACCGACATCGAGGATATCCGCAGGACCATGGGGGCGAGGACGGACGGCATCCTCACCGATCCGGCCGACGAATTCACGTTTCTACCGAAATTGCAGGAGTTCATCAACAACATGAAGGCTTTGGCCGCCGGAGACGAAGGTAAGGAAGACGATGTTTTGTTGAATTCCGACGAGGCTTTCGGGTTCGCCCGGTATGCCAGGATCGGTGACCAGCCCGAGACCGACATGATTCCGGAGTTGGATCGCCAACAGCAAGTCCTCGAGTATATCCTCCGGCAACTTTTCGCTTCGGACCCGTCCGCCATTCTTTCGGTCGAGCGTGAATTGATCGAGGTAAAGGGCGAGGAGACGGAACGCCGTTCGCGTCGGGACGATGTTCGAGGCGACGATGTGTTCACGATCGAGGAACTCGTCACCGCCCGGTCCAATGAGTTTATCGATACCTTTGCGTTCCGATTGGTCTTCACCGGAAGGACGGATGTGCTGCGGACGTTTCTGAACCTGATCGCCCGGTTCGAGCTTCCGTTGATTGTCCGGAGTGTCGAAGTGGTTCCAGCTACCGAGGACGACCAGCCGGAGATCGACGACTCGGATTCCGCCGATGGCGACCCGCTCGCGAACTTGTTCGGAGGCGGGAATACCGCATCCGAGGAGGAAGAGGAGGAGATCGACGAAAGCCGAAAGCCGATCATCACCGAGAATCAGTCCAGGTTTACCGTCGTCATTGAGTTCGTGGAACTTCGCATGGATAACGTCGATGAGGACGAACAGGTCGAGGCCGGGGAGGACGCCGCGTGAAACACTTGGAAAAAATTATCTTTCTGGTTTGCCTGCTGGTTGCCGGAGGCGCGGCGGCCTGGGTGTTTTTGATGCAGCCGGAGGAAGAGGTGGAGGCGGAGATTCCGACTCTTGCCGATGGTTTCGAACTCGGTTCCTACCGCGGCCTGGAGGTCATCGAAGAGGCGAGCTGGCCCCCTCCCGCTGCGCAGGATAGCGAAGGAAAGTGGCTCTTCAGCGTGTTTACCCCGCCGATCATTTATCTAGTGGACGGGGTGCTTACGGTGGAGCGACCGGCAATTCCTGTGGTTGAAGATCCTGAGGGCACTGACGAACCTCCGATTCCGCCCTTCGGCGTCCGGTTCGTCGAAATCCAGCAGGACCGGTATCGTCTGCAATTGGCGGCCGTCTACGAAACCACCCTCGACGAAGTGGATTCCGTGATCCTTTCCTTCGAGAACGTCTATGCGGGCCTGACGGACCGTCCGACCATCACTTTGAAAAAAGGTGAGACGAGCGAACAATACGAGTTCCGGGTGGAGGATGTAGAGAAAGAAGAGCGGCGCGACGAAGGGGGGGGGCTCGAAACGGTGTATATCGTGACGATCACCGATTTGCGAACCGGGGAAGAGGTGGTCCTGACCGATAACACGACTCTCCTTGAGGACGAGATCCGCTTCCTTCTCGAGTCGACCATCAATCCGGGTGAAACCGCCGTTGTGGAAAACATCGGGGACACGTTCCGGATGAATGACGGGGCATCTTACACTTTGGTCACAATAAGTCTTGATAATGAAAC
>CAZBLJ010000105.1:0-9507 GCA_964492605.1 uncultured Puniceicoccaceae bacterium | reverse complement strand
CCAACCCGTTTTTGCCTTTGAGCCCCCAGCAAACGGACAGGAATGTCCGTTCCCCCGTTTCGTCGTCCGGAAGGCGGACACTCCTGTCCGCCACTGCCTTTCACCCCCCGAGGCGTTTCACAATGTCTTGATATAGTTCGATTGAAATACGAAAACCATGTTCACGAATCGCCGTATCTATGGCCGCCCGCGCTTCCCGGGTCGACAGGGCACCCATAATCGCCGCTTGCAGCAAAAGACCACAGAAGCCGATCGCTTGAATGCCCTGCTCCCGCGCAAACCGGCGGAGCAGACGCTCGTCCGCCAACAACCATTCTGCATGGTTTTCAACCGACCAGGCGAGTGACGACTGGTCGCTTCGACTCAAGGCATCGGTGGGAAACAACGAACCCGTGTAGTCCACCACCCGAACCGTAGAAAGCCACTCCCGCAACCGCTCCGCCTCCAGAGGCATGGCGCGTTTCGACAACACCTCATCCACCACACATCGTAACACTACGGGACTTCGCCTGGTCACCCGCTCGATCAGTGCGAGCTGATTCAGCTTGGCCAGAAAAATCAGCGGACTCGCGTCACAAACCACGATCGGACGCTTTTCTTTAGAACCGGGCATGCAAATCCTCTTCCAGCTCCTCTACGCCATAGTTCAGGCTTAGACCCGCGGAGTTCATCCGCGCCATAAAATCCCAAACCGAGAGCGCAGCCATCTCGGCAGCCCGATTCAATGTGACCCGCCCTTCGCGGTAAGCCGCCGCCGCCTGCTCGAAACGAAGCTCGACGAGACCCCGACGTAATAAGGACTTGGTCATTCCCGAACGATCCAGGGCGCAACGCGCCGCCAGAGCATCCAGCTGGGCGAGTTCATCTTCCTCCAGTCGCGTCGAAATCGTCTTTGTTTTCATGTTTACAAATAGTGAAATCGTAAACAAATAAGTCAAGCATAGGGCTGCACTTTTGCAACCAACGGGGGAACGGGTTTTCCAACCCGTTATTGCCTTTCAGCCCCCAAGCAAACGGACAGGAATGTCCGTTCCCCGTTTCCTCGCCCGGAAGGCGGACACTCCTGTCCGCGACTGCCTTTCATGCCTGCCGGAAGATCGAGGGGGGACAAGAGTGTCCCCCTTCCGCCGATAAACGAATGGGTTTTCCAACCCGTGGGCTGTTCCAACGGGGGAACGGGTTTTCCAACCCGTTTTTGCCTTTCACCCCAAGCAAACGGACAAGAATGTCCGTTCCCCGTTTCGTCACCCGGAAGGCGGACACTCCTGTCCGCTATCGCCTTTCATGCCTGCCAGGAGATCAGTGGATTTTTTTCGATCAACGCTCGCAAAACTACCGCCTCTCCGACACGCTTCGCGGATGATTTCTGATGATTGGAAAGACTGGCAGCCCGGTGGATTCCGGGCCGGGGCGTCGGGGTGCGGACGGCTTCCGCCCTCCTGGTACGGGCGCAGGTTTTTTCTCGTCGGAATCGGTGGCATGGGCATGCTTCCTCTCGCTCTGTTTCTGAAGAAAGGCGGGGCTCTCGTGGAGGGCTGGGACGACGCGCTCTCTCCGCGGGTGGAGAAGATCCTGTGCGATGGGGGGGTGTCCCTGCGGAATCCCGCGTTCGACCCCCCGGAATGCGATTTTCTCGTCTATTCGAGCGCGGTGAAACCGGATCACCCCGCTTTCCGCAGTGCATCCGGGTCGAAACCCGAACGGTATCGCCGGGGGGAGCTGCTGGCGGAGATCGCGCGAGGGCGTCGGCTTTTGGCGGTAGCGGGAAGTCATGGAAAGACGACGACGACCGCGATGATCGCCTGGGCCGCCCGCTGTGCGGGCTTTCCGATGGACCATTTGATCGGAGGTCTGCCGGATGGAGGCCTGGCCCCGTCCTCGAACGAGGGGGCGCAATGGCTGGTCGCCGAGATCGACGAGAGTGACGGAACGATCGAGGGGTTTCACCCGGAAGTCACCCTTTTCGTGAATTTCGACTGGGATCACGCTGATCGATACGCGACCCGCAGGGAGATGTGCGGAGCCTGGGAGCGGTTGGCCGGTCGGACGACCGGGGTCGTTTGTCACCCGGCGGGGGAGGACGGCGGGATTGCCTGGCCCGAAGAGGTGCGCCGGATGAGCTTTCCGGTTTCCTCGCGGGATGATTTCCGGGAGTCGGATTCGGCGGCGGCTCTGGCCGCTCTCTCCGAGGCGTCCGGTCGATCCTTGTCGCCGACCCTGTTGAAGGATTTTCCGGGAGTTTGGAGAAGGCAGTCCGTCCACCTGCGGGAGCCGGGCGTGGCGGTTCTCGAGGATTACGCTCATCATCCGGCGGAAGTGAGCGGCCTGCTGTCCTGGATTCGCCGGGAGTCGTTTCCGGAGCCCTTGCGGGTCTATTTCCAACCGCACCGTTTCTCCCGGACGACCCGGTTTGCCGAGGAATTCGTGCATGCCCTCAAGGGTCTCGATTTCGTCGGACTGCATTCGATTTACGGAGCCGGGGAGAACGCGGAAGGGGATCCTCTGGAGCGGATCCGGGAAGGATTGGAGCGGGAGGGGGTCCGGGTGGACCGGATCGCGAAGCTGAACGATTTCCAGGGATTCGGATCGTTCGAACGCCCGCGCGGAACCTATGCTTTCGTCGGAGCGGGCGATGCGAACGACTGGGCGCCCGTCCTCGCCGCACGTTACCTCGCGGAGACGCCCGCCGAGGCTCTTTGCCGTTTGGCGGGAGAGCGGTTGGGGGAGGGTGCCGTGGAACGGAATGCCGGGATCGGGCCCTTGACGACCTTACGGGTGGGCGGTCGCGCGGCTCTTCTGGCCCGCCCGGATAGCGAGGCCTCGCTCCGCTGGCTGCTCCGGACCGCCTCTCTCCTCGAGGTGCCCGTGGCTTTCATGGGGAACGGGTCCAATCTTCTGGTGGCGGACGAAGGGTTCGACGGTCTGGTGATCCACTTCGAGGGTCCGCCTTGGGAGGAGCGGCGTCTCCTTCCCCGGGGGGATCGGTTCCTGGTGGCGGCCGGGGTGTCGCTTCCGTCCCTGGCCCGCTGGGCGGCCTCGCACGGATTGTCCGGTTTCGAGTTCATGGAGGGGATCCCGGGGACGGTCGGGGGAGGGCTCCGGATGAACGCGGGTTCGATGGGCGGTTGGATGCAGGACGTGGTCGAAAGGGTCGAAGGGATCGATTCCCGGGGGCGGCTCATCTCGTTCGCGGCGGATGAGCTTGATTTCGGCTATCGTTCTTGCCCCCGTTTGGACTCGGTCTGCATAATCCGCGCCGTGTTTGTTTCCCCCGAAAAGAAGGATCCCGAGGCGATCCGTAAAACCATGCGCGAGTTCGCAACCCGTCGGCGCGAAAGTCAGCCGGGAGGAGCCAGCGCGGGTTGTCTGTTTCGGAATCCGGACGGCGATTCCGCCGGCCGCTTGATCGAGGCGGCGGGGCTCAAGGGGCATCGCGTCGGCGGGGTCCGTATCTCGGAGAAGCATGCGAACTTCGTTCTTCCGGACCGAACCGCCCGGTCGGCGGATATCGTGGCGCTGATGGACGGGGTCCGTTCGGCGGTCCGCGAGCGGTTTGCCGTGACGCTGCAACCGGAAGTACGTTTCCTCGGTCCGGGCGCGCGGGGGTGTTGGAACGGTCCGGACCCATCGGAGGGAGGGGATGCATGACGGATTCCGGGGTGTTGATTACCGTTCTCTACGGCGGAGTCGGTCCGGAGCGCGAGGTTTCCCTTGCAAGCGGTCCGGCGGTGGTCGATGGGCTGTCCCGTCAGTTCGACGTCCGGGGGATCGACGTGAGGGAGCGGGCCTTGCCGCCCTCCCTGGATCCGGTGGAGGGGGTGGTCTTTCCGATCCTCCACGGTGAATTCGGCGAAGACGGGGGATTGCAGACCCTATTGGAAAAAGGGCGTTTCGAATACGCGGGATCGGACTCCATCTCCAGCGCACTTTGCATGGACAAGGCGGCGACCAAACAGCGTGTCGCCGAGGTCGGGGTGCGCGGTCCCGAGGGGATCGTTCTCGAGCCGGGGTCCACGCCCGATTTCAAGGTCGTCCGGGAGCAACTCGGGGATCGGATCGTGGTGAAGCCGGTGAACGGCGGGAGCAGCAGCGCCCTCTCCGTTCTCGACGGTCCGGCGGAACTCAGGGCCGCCCTGGACGAGCTGACGGACCGGAGATGGCTGATGGAGCGGTTTATCGAGGGGCGGGAAGTATCCGTAGGCGTACTGGAGGGAATCGCCCAGGGTGTGGTGGAGGTGATTCCGAAGGGAGGGGTTTACGACTACCGGCACAAGTACACTCCCGGGTCGACCGAGTACCGCTGGCCGGCGGTGCTGGATCCGTCCGACGAGTCGGCTCTCCGCAAACAGGCGGAGACGGTTTTCGCGGTCTGCGGGTGTCGTGATTTCGCACGCGTCGATTTTCGCCTCGCCGAGGACGGACCCTGGTTTTTGGAAATCAACACCCTTCCGGGTATGACCTCCGAAAGCCTGCTTCCGAAAAGTGCCGATTGTATGGGCCTGAGCTTCGAGGACCTGACGCTCAAGATGGTGGAACCCGCGTTGGATCGCTTCCAGCGCCGCTTGCGCCGTATGACTCCGAACTGATGGCGGCGAAAAAGAGTAGAAGCGGACCGGTGCAGGTCCGCTCGTGGAAAAGCATCCAGCAAAAGGTACAGCGCCCTCCGGCAGCAACCCGCCGGAGCCGGAGGCGCAATTTTTTATTCCTAGCCGGAGCGGTGTTTCTGTCGGTCTTCATCATTTTCGGAAGTTATCTCGTGTTGTTCGAGACCGAACGTTTGTTCGGTAAGAGCACGGAGTTTCCCCTGAAAGAAATTTCGTTCGAAACGGATGGAACTTTGCCGCGAGGGTGGCTGGACGCGCGCATTTCCCTGGTCGAGGGAACCTCCCTCTTGCAGACGGACATCTATGAGTTGCGGGAACGCCTGGAAGCGCACCCGCAGGTTGCATCCTGTGTGGTCCGCCGACGATTTCCGGACGCTCTCGACATCCGGATCACCGAGCAAAAGCCCGTGCTCCGAATCGTGATCCGGGAGCAGAGTGGGCGTCGGGAGGCGTTCGTGGCGAGGGACGGGACCGTGTTTCCCGGGGTGGGATTGGATCGGGCCAGCGTCCGCAGGATGCCGTTCCTGACGGGCGTCGAACTCGTCGAAAGACCGGGAGGGTATGCGCCGATTCCCGGTTTCCGGACGGTGGCCGACCTGGTGACCACGGCCATGAGCGGTTATCCCGGACTCTATCGAACCTGGCGGATCGTCGATCTGTCCTTGTTCGATCCGGATCCGGCGGCTTCCTTCTCGGCGATCCGGGTTCGCGGCACCGCCTTCAACGAGGCGTTGTTCGGGAGCGACGACTTTTCCGCCCAACTCCTTCGGTTGCAGGATATCCTGATGCTGGCCCGGGAGCGCGGCATCGAAAAACTGGGCAGGGTGGACCTTCGCTTCGACGAATCGGTGCCGACGGTCCTTCGCGGAGGAAACGATTCATGAGCGGTGGCTGGACATCCGGCCCGGTTCCTGTGAGAAAGGCGGATCATGTCGGGTAGGGTCGTAGCCGCAATCGAAGCGGGATGCTGTCAGATAAAGGTCCTCGTCGGAGAGGTCTTCGAGGACGACAGTCTCAACATCATCGGCAAGGCCGAGGTGGAGTCCGCCGGCATCGTGAAGGGCAGGGTCAGGAATTTTCGCGAGGCGAGCGAACGTGTCGGGGAGGCTCTCGATCTCGCCGAAACCAGTGCGGGAGTGAACATCGAAAGCGCTTACCTTGCCGTATCGGGATCCCATCTGAGCGGTCTCTCCCATCCGGCGCGGATCCGCGTGCACGGACCCGACAACCGGGTCTCGGCGGATGATGTCGAGCGCGTGAACGCAGAGGCGAAAGGCAAACGCCTGCCTTCGGACCGGGTCTACATTCATTTCATCCGGAACCAGTATGTCCTGGACGGTCGACGGATCGAGAACCCCGTCGGTTTCGAGGGAGAGGAATTGGGAGTGACCTACTGGTTGCTCCACGGGGATTCGCATGCGGTTTCCGAGCACATCCATGTGGTCAACAGCCAGAACGTGAAAGTGGAAGACGTGATCGTTTCGAGTGTCGCCTCCGCCTGCATGGTCGCCTCCGAGGAGGAGAAAAAGGCGGGTTGCCTGGTCGTGGATATCGGAAAAGGGACGACCGACTACGCCCTCTACCGGAACGGATGTATCGAAACGACCGGATCGATCCCGGTCGGGGGGGAGCATGTGACCAACGACCTTTCCGTCGGCTTGAGGATCGTTCGCGACGGTGCGGAAGACCTCAAGATCCGGCACGGAGCGGCGACGGTGGAAGCGGAGGACAAGGGCCGGACGCATCACCTGTACGGAGATTTGAAGATCGGAGACAAGTCTCTCTTTGCGTCCTCCATCAACCGGATCATCGAAGTGCGCATGGAGGAGCTTTTTCAGATCATTTTGTCCGAATGCGGGCAGCCCGGCTTGAAGGATCATATCGTTCAAATCCTGCTGACGGGAGGAAGCTCGCGGATAGCCCGTCTTCCGGATCTTGCGGAGCGGGTTTTCGGCTGTCCCGCCCGTTTCGCGGAGAATCCCGAGTGGGTTGCCGATGAGTTGAGGGGGGTGGAATCCAGCACCGTTCTGGGAGTCCTCCATTACGCACTGGAAGGCCAGACCGGTAAGCGGAGCGAGGGTCGGCGGAGGTCGCCGGGAATGGTCGGTCGGTTTTCGCGTTTGTTTCGAGGAGCCTCATGAACGGATCGAACGAAAATTCTGGCACCGATTCCGTGCGCCTTTTTGCCGTCGGGGGCGGAGCGTGCCGGGTGATCGAGCGTCTGGCGGGCGAACGTCTGCCGGAGCTTCGGCCCACGGCCGTGGATACCGATGCGCGCGAACTGGAACGACTGGAGGGAGTGCCCTCCATCCGGATCGGCAAAGGCCTGCTCCGGGGGCTCGGATGTGGGGGCGATCCGGAGGTGGGGCGGACCGCGGCCGAGAGCGATCGTCCGCTTATCGCCCAGGAGCTGGAAGGTGCCGATCTGGTGATTCTGATTGCCTGCCTCGGGCGCGGATGTGCGTCGGGGGCCGCCCCGGTTCTCGCGGGCCTGGCGGGGGAAGCCGGGTGCCCCACGGTTGCGATTGTTTCCGAACCTTTCGAGTTCGAAGGAAGAGGACCCGCGAAGGCGGCCCGCGAGGCGATCGTTTCCCTGCGAAAGACGGCGGACTGCGTGATCGTCCTGCCGAACGATTTGCTTTTTCAAGTCGCCGGCGAAGAAGACCGGGTGGATCGCCTTTTCGAGACCTCGGACGAATGGATGGTACGGGCGGTCCATGCGCTGACCGGTCCGATGTTCCGGCCCGGAAAACTTCCGACCGATCTGGCCGCCTTCCGGGCGGCCATTCGGGGAGGGGAGAGCCGCTCCCTCTTTTCGACCTGCCGGGTAAAATCCTCCGACGGGATCGACGCCGTTCGAAAAGGAATATTCGACTGTCCCCTTCGTTCTCCGGGATTGGAGAGGGCGAGCGCGGAGAGGCTGTTGATCAGCGTGGGATGCGGGAAGGAATTCAGTGTCTCTTCCTTCGCGGAGATCTCCAGGGGTGTCGCCGCCTTGTTCGATTGCAAAAGCGATGCGGCGGTCGCCCTGTGGGAAGACGAGCGTCTCGCCGATGAAATCGAAGTGACGGTGATCGCCCGAACCTCCCTGGCCGGCCCCCGGCAGATTGCTCCGAGCCACCGGGAAGTGGAAGTGCACGTTTCGAAACTGAAGAAGCCCCAAAAACGGCAGACCGTGTCGTCCGCCCAACAAACGGAATTCGACAGCCTGCTCGAACACAACGAGCGCGGTCTTTTCGGCCGCATGGAGGTGGACGCCTACGACGGCGTCGATCTGGACAAACCGACATTTTTACGAAGGGGAATCAAAATCCCGATGCCGAAGAATTGACCTGACGGACCAAACGATTCTGTAGGAGCATGGAAGCCGTAACACGATACGAACTGAGCACCGCCGATTGGGTTCTTCTGGCTCTCTACTTCCTGGTGATCATTGGTATCGGCGTTCGCCTGGCCACCCGTAACAAAGGGGCCGAGGACTACTTTCTGGCGGGCCGGGGAATGCTCTGGCCCTTGATCGGGGTGTCGCTGTTCGCCTCGAACATCTCCTCGACGACACTGGTAGGACTGGCGGGGGAGGCCTATCACACGGGGATCTCCGTCTTCAACTACGAGTGGATGGCGTCGATCGTTCTGGTCTTCTTCGCGATCTTTTTGCTCCCCTTTATTCTCCGCTCAAAGGTGTTCACGCTACCGGAGTATCTCGAAAAACGGTTCGACGGGAGTTTGCGGCTCTACTTCTCGGGCCTTACGCTCTTCCTGAATATCGTGGTGGATACGGCGGGCAGCCTGTTTGCCGGGGCGCTTCTACTGAAGCTGATTTTTCCGGAGATCGATATCGGATGGACCATTTCCGCTTTGGCGCTGGTTGCCGGGCTCTATACGGTCGCCGGGGGATTAAAGGCGGTGATCTACACGGACGCTTTGCAGACGGTCCTGCTCTTGATCGGGGCAGTGGTGATTTCCGTCACGGCCTTCATCCAGGTCGGGGGTTGGAGCGGAATGACGGAGGGCCTGTCCCATGCGCAGTTGAGTCTGATTCGCCCTCTGGATGATCCGGGCGTTCCGTGGCTGGGACTTTTGACGGGCGTGCCACTCCTCGGGTTTTATTTCTGGTGTACGAATCAGTTCATGGCCCAGCGGGTGCTCAGTGCGAAAAATGTCGACCAAGGGAGGAGGGGGGTCCTTTTTGCGGCCCTCCTGAAGCTGCCGGTGCTTTTCCTGATGGTGCTTCCCGGAACGATGGCGATCCATTTATTCCCCGATCTTCCCCGGCCCGATTTGGTTTATCCGACCCTGATGTTCGAGCTTCTGCCCGCAGGGCTTCTTGGACTGGTGCTGGCGGGCTTCGTGGCCGCCTTGATGTCGCAGATCGATTCGACTCTCAACGCGGCTTCGACTCTTGTCACCATGGACTTTGTGCGCAAATGGAAGCCCTCCCTGAGCGACCGGAATCTGATGGTCATCGGGCGTTGGGTGACCGTCGGCTTCATGGTTCTCGCGGCGGTCTGGGCGCCCATGATCGAACGATTCTCTTCTTTATTCCAATACCTGCAGATGGTCCTGTCCTACACGGTTCCGCCCATCGTCGCCGCCTACCTCGCGGGCACGTTCTCCAAACGGGTGAATGCCACCGGTGCGCGTTACGGTGCGGTGCTCGGCACACTGACAGGAGTGGTGCTGTTCCTGCTGAACGGTGTTTTCGGGGCGATCCACCTTCATTTCCTTTATGTCGGACCGATCCTGTTTCTGGTTTCCGTGGCGGGAATCGTCTTCGGGAGCCTTCAAGCACCCGCTCCCTCCGCCGAACAGCAGGGCCTGGTCTGGACGACCGAGTTTTACCGGAAGGAGACGGAAGAGATGCGGGGCATCTCCTGGTGGAAGAATTACCGGGTGCTCTCGG
>CAZBLJ010000104.1:0-9617 GCA_964492605.1 uncultured Puniceicoccaceae bacterium | reverse complement strand
GGCCCCTGCCTGGGTAAGTGGGATCGCCTCTCACTTTCGTCTGGTCTCGGGCGCGAATGCATTTCTAAATGGAGTCTATGGATACCGATTCGATCCAAAAGAAGCAGAAGGGCGAAATGCAAAAAGCCCTCGAACATACGCTCGCGGAATTCAATTCCCTGCATACGGGCAAAGCCTCGCCGGCCATGGTCGAGAGCGTTGTCGTGGACGTGACCGCTTACGGCACGTCCATGCCGTTGCGGGATATTGCGGCGATCACGACTCCCGATGCGCGGACGATTTCGATCCAACCCTGGGACAAGACGGTGATGAAGGATGTGGAAAAGGCGCTGCAGGTGGCCAATCTGGGCATCAACCCGGTCGTCGACGGAGCGATCGTGCGCCTGAACATCCCCGAGCTGAGCAAGGAGCGGCGCCGGGAACTGGCCAAGGTCGCCCACAAACATGCGGAAGACGGGCGGATCAGTATCCGCCAGGCAAGACGCACGGCCATGGACGCCCTGAAGTCCGCCGAGAAGGAGGAACATCTGTCCGAAGACGATGTGAAACGGGTGGAAAAAGACATCCAGAAGGCTACGGATGATTTTGTGGAAAAGATCAACCAGGCTCTCGCTCACAAGGAGGAGGAGCTGCTGAAGATCTAGCCGGTCATCTCCGGGGATGGAGTCCGGTCATCGGTGGCCGGTCACCGGAGGCCGCGGATCGAAGACGGGAAACCGCACACCGCCCCGCCGCCCTCCGATTTCGGAAACACCCATGGTAGAGGAATTCTTATCCCGCTCCTTTCGCCGGATCGTGGTCAAGCTTGGCACGGGCATCCTTACCGACGGGGAAGGGGGGGTGGACCGGAAGCGGATCTCCGCGATCTGCCGGGAGGTGGACCGGGCCCGCAAGGAGGGCGTGGACGTGTGCGTGGTGAGTTCGGGGGCGGTCGGGCTGGGGATGAAGCGCCTCGGTTTCGCGAAGCGGCCCGCCGATCTACCGACTCTGCAATCCTGTGCGGCGGTCGGCCAAAGCATTTTGACGCAAACCTGGCAGGAGTGCATGGATCCGTTCGGCCATACGGTCGCCCAGATGTTGCTGACGCGGGAAGACTTGCGCGGACGGAGGCGGCACGTCGCCGTCAAGGACAGCATGGAACGGCTTTTCGCGATGGGAGTCGTGCCGGTCGTGAACGAGAACGACTGCATCAGTGCGGAGGAGATCCGGTTCGGGGACAATGACGTGCTCAGCGCGCTGGTGGCGTCGCTGATCAAGGCGGACTTTCTCTTTATCCTTTCGACGGCACCCGGTTTGCTGAATCTGGCGACGGGCGAGCGGATTCCCGTCGTTCGGGAAATCACGCCGGAGATCGAAGCGATGGCCCGGGGCACGACGAGTCCGACGGCCGTGGGCGGCATGATCACGAAGATCGATGCGGCCCGGGTGGCCACGTTTTCCGGATGCGGCGTTCTCGTGGGGAGCGGCGAAGACCCCCGCCTGCTGGAAAGGTTTTCGTCCGCCGACGTGTCCGGGACCCTCTTCCTCCCGAGCGAGGAGCCGTTGACGTCCCGGAAACGGTGGCTCGCATTCTTCGATCGGCCCGGCGGCTGGGTCTCGGTCGACGCCGGTGCGGAAAGAGCGGTCCGCGACGAGGGCCGCAGTCTGCTCGCGAAAGGGGTGACCGGTTGCGGGGGCGGTTTCGAGGACGGCGATATCGTGGAGATCCGGGGGGAGTCGGGCGAAGAGTTCGCCCGGGGGACGGTCGCCTATCGGGAAGGGGACTTGCGGAAAGCGCTGGGGCGGACCAGCCGTGAACTCGCCGAGGTTTTTCCGGACCGGAAGCATTGGGAAGTCATTCACCGGGATCGGATGGTTCTGCTTGCGAAACCCTCGGAGGAGCGGTCGTGAACGGGGAGTTTTCCTGGGTCTTTTTCGATTTGGACGGGACGCTGATCGATCATTTCGGGGCGATCCATCAAGCGTATCAGTTTGCCCAGAGAAGCCTGGGTCTGGCCGAGGCGAGCTACGAAAAGGTTCGGCGGACGGTCGGAGGGTCGGTTCCCGTCACCATGCGGCGTTTGGCGGGGCCGGAAGTATCTGGTGAGACGATCGACCGGGCGCTGGCGTTGTTTGACCGACGGTTTGCCGAGATCATGTTCGACGAGGTGGAGATTTTACCGGGAGTCCCCGGGGTGCTCGAAGAATTGCGCCGGAACCAGGTGCAACTGGCCGTCTTCACCAACAAAAAGGGGGATCATGCGAGGGCGGTGCTCGAGCATCTGGATCTGGCCGATTCCTTTGAAGCGATCGTGGGAGCGGGAGACACGGCCTTCCGGAAGCCCCAGCCCGAGTTTACCGATCATGTTTTGAAAGTAACCGGTGCCCGTCCCGGTGAAACCCTCCTCGTGGGAGACAGTCCGTTCGATGTCGAGGCCGGAAAGGTTCGCGGTCTGGGAGTTGCCGCCGTTGCAACGGGAAGCCATTCGGCCGGGCAATTGCGCGAGACGGAAGCGGACGGGGTCTTCCCGGACATGATCGAAATCGGAAAGCGGATCCGGCTCGGACATCCCGGCTGGTTTACCCTGGCGTAAAGACGGAGGGATGCCCGCGGGCCGGGGTCGGTATCGGACTCCCCGGTCGGCCATCCGGGTAGATCCTCGGACGAGTCTCATTGTTTGTGAGATGCTAGAGCGGCACCGTCTTCTGCGAGGCGGGATCGTAGCGCAGGGGTTGCATTTTCTTGTGTGGATCGGCGTAGGGAATCGCGGAAAGGAGCGTCCGGGTGTAGGCGTGGCGGGGGTTCTTGAAAACGTCTTCGGCATCCCCGATTTCGACGACCTTACCAAAATACATCACGGCGACCCGGTCACTGATGTGGCGAACCACCGAAAGGTCGTGCGCGACGAAAATGTAGGTGAGCTGCAACTGCTCCTGCAAGTCTTCGAGGAGGTTGATTACCTGGGCCTGCACGGAGACGTCGAGCGCCGAAACCGCCTCGTCGCAGACGACGAAGCGGGGGTTCAGAATGAGGGCCCGGGCTATACCGATGCGTTGGCGCTGGCCCCCGCTGAAGGCGTGCGGAAAACGCTGGCGGTGGCGCGGCTCCAGGCCAACGCGCTCGAGCATGGCCTCGACCTGCTTGCGGCGCTCTCCCGCAGTGCCTATTCGTTGGATAACCAGGGGTTCTGCGATGATGTCCCCCACCGTCATGCGGGGGTTGAGCGAGGACATGGGGTCTTGAAAGATCATCTGCATCTCCCGTCGCAAGGGCTTGAGCTGCCGTTGGGACAATTGGGCGAGATCCACCGTCGGGCCGGAGGCCGTCTTGTAGAGCACCTCGCCCGCACTGGGATCGAGAGCGCGCAAGATGGTGCGGGCACAGGTCGTCTTCCCGCAGCCGCTTTCCCCCACCACGCCGAGCGTCTCTCCCGGCAGGATGTCGAAGCTCACATCATCCACAGCCTTAACCGTGTCGATCTGGCGACGGCGGATGCCCTTGGAAAAGACCGGAAAGTGCTTCTTGAGGTGGCGGACGCGGATGAGCGCTTCGCCTTCGCTGGTGGTGGGTCGGGTCACGTTTTCTCCGGGGTTGAGGGTTTGCTCGGAGCCTTGGGCCAGAGCAGAACTCCATGACCGTCGGCGACGGAATGGAGCTGGGGTGAAGCGCCGGGGAGGGCATGGGACTCGAGCGCGGTGAGTCCCGGCGGCAGGTCGGGAATGTCCTCAACCCCGGCCTGCACCATGGCGAGCCGCGCCTGTTTGAGATCCGCCCGGGGCATCGAGGCGAGGAGGCCCTTGGTGTAAGGGTGCAGGGGCCGCTCGAAAAGATCGTAAACACCGGCTCGTTCCACCACGTAGCCCCGGTTCATCACAACGACCTCGTCCGAGATTTGCGCCACGACGCCAAGGTCGTGCGTGATAAAGAGGACCGAGGCGTGGAGGGCGTCTTTCATTTCCTGGATAAGCTCGAGGATCTGCGCCTGGATCGTCACATCGAGCGCCGTCGTGGGCTCATCCGCAATCAACAACTCGGGGCGGCAGACCAGGGCCATGGCGATGACCACCCGCTGCCGCATGCCTCCGGAAAGCTCGTGCGGATACTGCTTGAAACGCCGCTCGGGATGAGGGATCCCGACCTGGCCGAGCATTTTTACGACCTCCTCCCGGGCCTCCTTTCGGCTCACTGGGCGGTGCAGCCGGATGGCTTCCTCGATCTGCCCGCCCACGGTGTGCACCGGGCTCAGGGCGCTCATCGGCTCCTGAAAGATCATGGAGACGAGGTCGCCGCGCAGATCGAAGAGGCGCTTGTCTTTCTCGGAGAGTGCCGTGATCTCGATGGGTTCGCGCTCCCTGGGGAAGAGTGTGATCTTGCCCCCGAGGATGCGTCCGGGCTTCTGGATCAAACGCAGGACGGCAAAGGCGGAGACACTCTTGCCCGAGCCACTCTCACCGACAATCGAGAGCGTGCTGCCCCGCTCCAGGGTGAAGCTCACCCCGCGCACCGCATCCACGCGGCCTTCTTCGGTAAAGAAAGCCACTGACAAATCGTCAACGGTGAGGACGGGATCCTGTGGACTCAATTCGCTCATTTCTTACTCCCGTATGGATCGGCGGCGTCGCGGAAACCGTCGCCCAGAAAGTTAAAGGCCAAAACCGTTGCTATGATAAAGATCACGGGCATGAGAAGCCAGGGGTAGTTCGCCACCACCTGCACGGCCGTGGCATCCTGCAGCATCACTCCCCAGCTGACCACCGGTGGGCGCAGCCCCAGCCCGAGAAAACTCAGGGCGGTCTCTCCGAGGATCATAGCCGGCACCGCCATGGTCAGGCTGACGATGATATGACTCGTAAAGCCCGGCAGGAGGTGGCGGAAAATGACGCGCCCGTGGGAGGCACCGAGGAGACGCGCCGCCATCGCATAGTCTTCCTCGCGCAGGGAGAGGATCTTCCCCCGCACCACCCGGGCCAGTTCGACCCATTGCAGAAGGCTCAGCATAAGAATGATCGCGAAATAGACCTTCAAGGGCGACCAATGTGAGGGCAAGATAGCGCCGATGGCCAACCAGAGCGGGAGGGTAGGGAAGGCGGTGATCACCTCCATCCCGCGTTGGATCAGATTATCCACCCGGCCGCCGGCATAGCCGGAAATCCCGCCAATAACGCAGCCCAGGAAAAACACGGCGGCAATCGAGATCAGCCCGATCGAGAGGCTGACCCGCGAGCCGTAGAGAATCCGGCTGAAGATATCGCGGCCGTATTTGTCCGTTCCCAGAAAAAACCAGGTACGGTCGACCCGCTCGTCGACCGGCTCGGCTTCCATCATCCGCTGGGCGGCCGCCTCGCGCACACCGAAAAAGCGGACCGATACGGGGATCAACCCCCACAACTTGACCGGCTCTCCCTGCACGAAGAAGCCGAGCGGCGTCACCTTGTCGCGGTGAACGGTGTAGTAGCTGCGCAGGGTCACCGGGTCGATCTGCCGCTCCAGCGGATGGACGTAAAAGCCGTGCTCGAAACTGAACTTGGGCGGCTGCGGCGGCGCATAAATGTAGTCGAGATCCTGCCACGAACTCTGGTAGGGAGCGACCATCTCGACGAAGAGAGCCACGCAGTAGAGCAGGCTGATGAAGGCCAGCGAAAAGACGGCGAGCTTGTGCTTGCGGAAGCGCAGGCGGATCAACTGCCACTGGGACAAAGCGCCGAGGTCGAGCGGATCCTGCGAACCGAGTGCAGGTGCGGGTTGGCTCATTTCCGGCCTCCTTCCATGCGGATCCGGGGATCGAGCGCCAGCAGCAGCAGGTCGCTCACGAGGATTCCAAAGATCGTCAGCAGGCTCAGAATCATCAGCATCGAGGCTGCCAGATACATATCCTCGGAGAGCAGGGCCTCTAGCAAGAGCGGCCCGACAGTGGGCAAGCTCAGGACGATGGCGACAATCGATCCGCCGGAAATCAGGGTCGGGAAAATCCCGCCGATGCCGGATACAAAGGGGTTGAGCGCGAGCCGGATCGGATACTTGACCAGAAGCTTGACCGGTCGCACCCCCTTGGCCCGTGCCGTAGTCACGTAGGGCTTCTGCAGCTCGTCGAGCAGGTTGCCCCGCATGATTCGGATCATCCCGGCGGTCCCCGCCGTCCCCAGCACCACGATCGGCACCCAGATGTGCTTGAGAAGATCGACGAACTTGGGCCAGCTCCACCCGGGCTGTGCGGCAAACTCCGGGGAGAACAACCCGGTGGCGGCCACGCCAAACCACTCATGGCTCACGAACATCAAGAGCAGGGCGAGCAGGAAATTCGGCACGCTCAGCCCGATAAAGCCCACGAGAGTAAAAAAGTAGTCCCCCACTGAATACTGACGCACCGCAGAGTAAACCCCGATCGGCAATGCCACCAGCCAGGTGAAAAGAATCGTGCCCACCGAGATCGCCACGGTCAGGACAAGCCGGTCGCCGACCATCTCGTTCACCGGCTGCTGCGTCTGCATCGACAAGCCGAGATCACCCTGTAGCAACCCGGTATCTGCCTCATCGAAGGAGATGAACCAGTAAAGCCCCACCCAGCGCAGGTAGCGCTGCACCGGGGATTCGTCGAGGTGAAACATCAGGCGCAGCTCCTCGATCTCCTCCTCTTGCACCTCGTCGCCAGTCGCCTGGAGCTGGATGATGAGCGATTCCAGGTAACTGCCCGGCGGGAGTTGAATGATGGTGAAGGAAATGACGGAAATGATCGCGAGAGTCGGGATCGCCCAGAGGATCCGGCGTCCGATGAACGGGTGGCGGATGGCGACCAGCAGGAGTCCCGCAATGAGAATCCCCAGCAGCAGCCACCGGATCAGTTTGCCCAGCATCGAATCTTCGCTCGGCTCGCCTTGCCCATCTATCAGGCCGGCCACCGGCGTGATCGTCGTCATCTCTTTTTGAATCTTGGCGACGACCTCCGGCGACTGGTTCGCATTCTCGAAATAGAAGGTTTCCATCCCCGTATTGGCCGGGGTCAGATAGTTATAGCCGACAAGTGCATTTTTCGGCACATTGCGAAAATCGTCGGCCACGACGACCAGTGCCGGGGGTGGAGTGGCGATGTTGATCGACCAGATGTTCTCGGCGTTGATCTTGAAAATCTCGCGAAAAACCTCCCGCTGCCCCTCCCGTGTGGGCTGCCGCGACGCCTCTTGCAGAAGCTCCATTGCTCTGCGGATGTCGCTGCCCGGCTCGGGTTCCGGTCGCCCATCTGCAGCGGGGTTTCCGCGCATACCGCCCCGGCTGAACCATTCCCCGTAGCCCGGCGCGAAAAGGCTCCACCCGTAAGTAGGCACGAAATTGCGCGGCTGCACCATAGGGTTGAACTCACTCTCCCCAGTCCAAACCACAAAGTCCGACTGTCCTCCCTGAAACCGCAGAACGAAGAGTGGGCGGTTGCGCTCCTTGGGCATCGCCCGTATGCCGACTTCCGCCCAGTCACTGACGACGAACTGGACCGCGCCCGGTCCGGTAAACTGGGTGTAGTCGATGATCCAGGTCATCCGGCTGCCGTCTGGAAACGTGCGAAAGCCCTCGGCATCCCGCTCCACCAGGCCCAGCTCATCGAGCAGTGCGTTGGCGCGGGCCGGAGCATACTCGGTAAAAGCTTTCATCAAATTCTCGTCGTGAAAAAACGACTCCCGGCCCGGCGAGAGCTGCGATGGCTCACCGATACCGCTGAACTCCGCCCGGATGATAGATTCGCGGTCGATGGCGAGCGAGAGAGCCTGCCGAAATCGCTTGTCCCGCAGCAACGCGCGCTTTTGCCGGGCGGTTTCATCGCCGTCCGGAACCGCCTTGTTGAGGTTGGGAAAGAGAGTCCAGAGCGAGCGGGTGGCGGGGAACCAGTGGAGCAGGCGGTAGTTCCCCTCGTCCCTGCCGTCCATGAGCAGCGTGTAATCCTCAAAACGCACATAGCGCGTTTGCATGTGGACCCCCTCGCCGATCGCAGAGATCGGAAGGAGCCGCTCATCTTTGACCTCGAACAGAACTTGATCGATGTAGGGCAACTGGTTGCCCTCGACATCGACCGCCCAGTAGTAGGGATTGCGGACGAAGGCAAAGGGCGGCGTCGCCGTGTGGGTTTGGAGAATCCAGGGAGACAGGCTCGGGCACTCCGGGTTGGTGAATGCGCTGACCGCATTGTAAAGAGACCGGGGCGTCGGGCGTCGCCAGGTTTCCATTTCTTCTTCAATCAACGCGGAGTCTCCCCGTGAGGGGTGGAAGGGTTCGAGGTAATGCGCCGGGCTGGCAATGCGCCAGTCGGTCGTGAGTTCCTCCAGTAGTCCGTATTTCGGCGCGGGGAAGCGGAAAATGATCGTGTGTGGGTCGGGCGCGAGGAGTTCCCCGAGTTCTCCATCTGCGCGCAGGAGCCCGTCCGACCACAGGTTGAGATCGAGAACTTCCGCCTCGTAGCGGTAGAGAATATCCTCGCTGGTGAAAGGATGCCCGTCGGACCAGCGCATCCCCCGGCGCAGGTGAAAGGTCCATTCCGTCGCATCCTCATTTACTTCCCAACCCCTGGCGATCCCCGGCACAATCGGGTAGCCCAGGGGCGACCAGCGCACCAGCGTGTCCCCGGCCATCCGGTTATCCATGACCCGCAGGTCGCTGGCATTGGGCATCAGGCGCAACCAGGTTCCCCCATAGCGGCCGATGCCCTCCGGCCCCTGCATGACCATCGGCTCGCTTCCGACCCGTTTGGCGACCGGCGGAAGGCGCCCCTCCCGGACGAGTTCGGCCAGAATCGGGCTTTCTCCCCGGGGATACCAGGTCGCTTCGTCACCGAGGGAGTAATCCACGGGCACCTGCACCCGCGGCGGGTCGCCCTCGGGAAAGTCGGGGTCCCTGAGATCGAGCGCTTCCGCGATGGCCTCGGCGGAGTGCCGGGCGACGGCTTCTTCCCGCAAGTCAGGCCTGAACAGGGAACTGAAAGCGAACAGCAAAACCAGAAGAAACGCCACGGCGCCTACGGTCGAAAGTGCCGCCGGAACCGCTTGGTTCACTCGTCCCATAGCCGCTTCACCGCTTCATTGGGGAGGGTCTGCCGACTGGGATCTCCCTCGGGTCGACGACGGTTTCGGGTGGGGTTGGGCCCCTCCGGGTCCATTCTCCGTTCGCCATTATTCCGAAAGCCACTCTTGGGCTTCCGCCATCTTTTCGGACTCGAAATACTTCACTTTCGCGAGGGTGAACGGCTTGCAGACAATTGCCATCCACTTCTCCCACGTCTTATCTCCAACCATCGCTATGCGCTCGATCTTATTGCAGTGGCTGGTGGCGAATTTTATGTCATCCCATAACGCTGCGGCGTCCCAGCCGTGGAAGTCGTGGAACTCAACGAGAATGCGCACTTTTCCATCGCGGGCGATCGCCTCGTCGATCCTGGGGACGAAAGTTTTGTAGTCCTCGTCATGAAGCTTTCCCGACAAGCGGAAGCAAAGGACTTTTTCGGAGGGGGAGGCGATTTCTTCGATCATGGGTAGGACAGGGTTCTGGTTTGGAGGAGCGCTCCGGAGGGAATCGCTCCACGGAGGCTGATTCTTCGGGGAGAATAAATGTCCGTTCTTCGTAAGGACGTCAATTCCCTAAAGGCCCCTGGGGAACTCTTTCC
>CAZBLJ010000103.1:0-9637 GCA_964492605.1 uncultured Puniceicoccaceae bacterium | reverse complement strand
GGGGACAGCCCAAACGGGTTGGAAAACCCGTTCCCCTTTTGAATGGGGAACAGCCCCAAACGGGTTGGAAAACCCGTTCCCCTTTGAAGGGGGAACGGACGGGAGGGTCCGTCCTCCGGGGTGTTGCGCTCTCTTGGTCGGCGGAGGGGGCTTACCACGCTTAGAATTCGTAATTGAAAAGGATGCTCCATCCGAGCACGTTCGGTCCGGCAATCCCCATCGCACCGAGCCGGAGCGTTCGTACGGGAAGGCCGATCCGGGAGATGTCGGCCTGAAAGGCCACGCCGGCGTTCGCAAAGCGGTCGAATCCCAGGGCATCCTTTCCCGGTCCGAGAAAGGCGGTTCCACCGCCGCTCAATACGAGGGAAAGCGGATAGCCGCCGAGCTGAATTCCCGTGGGATGAATGGTTTCCACGTTGCCGGACAGCGTGGTGGCGAAGCTGGAAAAGCTGATCGCCTCGTCGCTGACGTAATACGAGCGGATCCAGTTCTGGGTCAGACCCGCATGAACGGCTATGTCGAAGGTTTCATACGGAAACTTGTAGTCCAACCACACGGTCCCCCCGAAGACTACGGCGTCAGCCGTCCAGTCATAGGCCAGCCCCCGGAGGGCGGGCGCCAGGATGGTCTCCGCGAATACCCCCTGATAGCCGGCGTTGGTCTTCAAACGAACCGAACCCAGATTGAGGGCCGGTGTCACCTTCAGGTGTTCGCTGAAGGAATACTGAAACCCCAATGTACCCACGGCACCGAACGCCTGCCACTCGACCCGCGCACGGTCCTCCACATCCCAGGTGTCATAGTACTCGAGCGTCTGATACGGAAGAAGCACCTGAACGAACGGTCTCCACTGGTCGCGGGGGTGTCCGAATTCATGACGCAGGCTCGCGCGAAAGACGTTTAGGGTCGCATCCTCCCCGAGCCCGCCATCGATGTAGTAGGTCGCCGTCGACACGTCCGGATTGCCCGCGAAATTGATCATCGCCGCGTAAGCCGATCCGATTTCCTCGGATCGTAATACATCCCCGGCAATTCCCCTGATGTCGTCGATGATTTCGTCCAGAACAACTCGGAACTGGGCCTGGGATTGTTGCGGGAAAACCGCCGTAAGGCACAGTCCGGCCAGGAGTCCCGCCGCCCAACCGGAGCGTACCCGAGTCCGCCCGGGGCCGCACCGGAATCTTTCGATGCAGCGAAGCGGCTTCACGGGTCCCCCACCCGCTTCACTCCGCTTCGCCGCTGAATCCATGGGAGGACAATGCATCCTTCACGACACCGAGAAGTTCGGGCGGAACCGAAACTCCCTCCGCCAGGGAACAGCAACAACCGACGTATCCGAACACCGAACCGATCCCGGGAGTCGGACGACCTTCCGAGACCATTCGATCCCGTAGAAATAGAGAGGCCTCCACCCAGTCGCCGAATCCGTAGGGCGATTCGTCCACCTCCCGCAACATTTTCTTCCACTGCACCGCCGAGATCCCTTCTTCTTCGACCCAGTTCCTGAAACGGGCTGCGTCCCCGGTGGAAACATCCGTCCGCTCGAGGACGGCCGTCACGGCATCTGCGGAGAGGGAAGATGATTCGCAATCCATACGGTTCATGGTTTGACGGGCCGGGGACGAAGAATCAAGCCCGGTTGGCGAAGTTGGCGGGTCGGCGTGTCCGAGTGGGCAGAGAGAAGGAGGAGTGTGGACACGCTCGCGGACAGGAGTGTCCGCGCTCCGGGTGGCGCAACGGGGGAACGGACATTCCTGTCCGTTTTTTCCAGAATGGAGAGGATGGTGAAAACGGGGTGGAGAATCAATTTCTGGTGGGTGCAAATCACGGGTTGGAAGGACCCCACGGGTTGGAAAACCCGTGCCCCCTTGAAAACAGCCCACGGGTTGGAAAATCTGTGCCTCCTTTTATGCAAACAAATCACGGGTTGGAAAACCCGTGCCCCCGTTGGAAACAAATCACGGGTTAAAAAACCCGTGCCCCGTTGGAAAACCCGTTCCCCTTTAAAGATAGCCTGCGGGTTGGAAACCTGTTTACGGATGCGGCGGATGGAGAATTTTTATGCGGTTTTGCGCCTTTTCGCGGCTATCCTCGAAACTAGGCCGGGACCGGTTCCGCTTCCGGTTCGTAGGCGAGATCCGAACTCAGCCAGCGCTCGCACTCTTCGACGGAAAGGCCTTTGCGTGCCGCATAATCTTCGACCTGGTCTTTTGTGACTTTTCCGACCGCGAAATACCGGGACTCGGGATGCGCGAGATACAGGCCGGACACCGAACTGGGCGGCGACATCGCGTAGCTGCTGGTGAGGGAGATGCCCACCGTGTTCTCCACATCGAGCAGGTCCCAGATCGCCTGTTTCTCGGTATGGTCGGGAGCGGACGGATACCCCGCCGCCGGACGGATTCCTTCGTAGCGCTCCTTGATCAGCCAGTCCACACGGGGGTCGACCTGGCCGGGAACGACGTCCAGACGTTCGCCGAACCGGAATGGCTCTTTCGTGCCGTAGACCCACTCGTCGCGAATCAGTTTGTGACAGTATTCGGCCAACCCCTCGGCGAACCGGTCGGCCAGGGCCTGAATGATAATGGCGTTGTAATCGTCATTCCTCTCCTTGAAAGACCGTGCGTAGTCCTCGATCTCCTCGCCCGCGGTGCAGGCGAAGGCTCCGAGGCAGTCGACGATCTCCCCGTCCTTCGGGGCAACGAAGTCCGACAGGCAAAGGTGCGGCTCGTCTTCGGAGGTCTTCTCCTTCTGCTGACGAAGGAAATACAGGGTTTTCAGGATCCGCGAGCGATCCGCCTTTTCGTACAGTTCGATGTCGTCGCCCACCGAGTTCGCCGGCCAGAGGCCGCAGGTCGCGCGGAGTTTGAGCCGGTCGTTGCCGACCAGATCCTCCAGCACCCGGCGGGCGTCGTCGTAGAGTTTCGTCGCCTCCGGACCGCGCTCCTTGTGGGAAAGGAGTTTCGGGAATCTCCCCCGGAACTGCCAGGCGTGGAAGAAGGGGGACCAGTCGAAATACTCGACCACTTCCTCCGGCGAGACGGACTCCAGGAGACGGGTTCCGTACGTTTCCGGCAATCGCGGCTCGTAGCCGGTCCAGTCGAGCTTCAATGCTTTGTCCCGCGCTTCCTCCAACGGGAGGTAGCGGGCCTTCGACGACCCTCCGGATGCATGACGTTCGCGGGCCTTTTCCTGGTCGTCTTTCAACTGGCGGAGAAACTCATCCTTCTCCTTCGGATTGACGAGCTGGTTGCAGATTCCCGTCACCAGGGAGGCATCCGTCACGTGAACGACCGGCGAGCTGTAGTGCGGTGCGATCTTGATGGCGGTGTGCGCCTTCGAAGTCGTCGCCCCGCCAATCAACAGCGGCACCTTCATTCCGCGCCGTTCCATTTCCTTGGCGTTGGAAATCATTTCGTCCAGGGAGGGCGTGATCAATCCGGACATGCCGATGAAGTCGGCCTTGTGCTCTTCGGCCGCCGCCAGAATTTTCTCGCAGTCGCACATCACACCGAGGTCGATCACGTTGTAACCGTTGCACCCCAGCACCACGGCCACGATGTTTTTGCCGATGTCGTGGACATCGCCCTTCACGGTGGCGATCAGGAAAGTTCCGGCGGAACCCGAGTCTTCCTTTTCCTCTTCCATGTAGGGGAGCAGGTAAGCCACGGCCTTTTTCATCACCCGGGCGCTTTTCACGACCTGGGGCAGGAACATCTTTCCATCCCCGAAGAGCTTCCCCACGACCTTCATCCCGTTCATCAACGGGCCTTCGATCACGTCCAGCGGACGGTCGAGCTGCTGGCGCGCCTCCTCGGTGTCGCTCTCGATGTGCGAGGCGATCCCTTTTACGAGGGCGTGCTCGATTCGCTTTTCGAGAGAAAACTCCCGCCAGTCAGTTTCTTTTTTTTTCCCCGGTTCGCCGGCCGGGACGGCACCTTCGCCGCCGGACAGAAATTTCTCGAGGATTTCGGGGTTCTTCTCCCTGGACGCCCGCTCGAAAAGTTCCTGGAGGGTTTTCATCCCGCGGACCATGGCCGCATTGACCCGCTCCTCGGGGCTTCCGCCGGATAGCGAGACCGTGCCTTCCTTGATCGCCTCGGCGTGCTCGATCAGCTTCTCGGTCGCCTCGGGGTTCCGGTTCAGCAACACATCGTCGACCAGCGTCTTCAACGGCTCGGAAATGTCCCCGTATTCCATCAGGAGCCCCGGATTCACGATCGCCATGTCCAGACCGGCCTTGCGGGCGTGGTGGACGAAGGCGGCGTGCATCGCTTCGCGGACCGGGTTGTTGCCCCGGAAGGAGAAGGAGACGTTCGACAAGCCGCCGCTGGTCAGGCACCCCGGACAGCGTTTCTTCACCTCGCGGACACCTTCGATGAAATTGACCGCGTAGTCGTTGTGCTCCTCCATTCCGGTCGCCACCGTGAGAATGTTGAGGTCGAAAATGATGTCCTCCGGCGCGAAACCGACCTCCTCGGTCAAAATCCTGAAGGACCGTTCGGCGATCTTCGCCTTTCCCTCGATGGTCACGGCCTGGCCCTCCTCGTCAAAGGCCATCACCACGACGGACGCACCGTAGCGGAGAACTTTGCGGGCCTGCTCCCGGAATGCGTCTTCACCTTCCTTCAGGCTGATCGAATTCACGATCGACTTGCCCTGCACGCACTGGAGACCGGCCTCGATGACCGACCACTTGGAGCTGTCGACCATGAGCGGCACCCTGGAGAGGTCGGGTTCCGATGCGAACAGGTTCAGGAAGTGGCGCATGCACTCCTCTCCCTCGAGCATCCCCTCGTCGAAATTCACGTCCAGGATGTGGGCACCCTTGTCGATCTGCGTGCGGGCAACGCTCAACGCCCCGTCGAAATCGCCCGCCTTGATGAGCTTTTTGAACTTCGGCGAACCGGTCACGTTGGCGCGCTCCCCCACCAGGAGGAATTCCCCCGCCGCCGGATCGAAATTCAATGGCTCCAGCCCGCTCAAGCGCAGGCGGACCGGCTGATCCGGAACCGTGCGGGGCGAGTAATGCCCCAGCTCTTTCACCACCGCAGCGATATGCTCCGGGGTGGTCCCGCAGCAACCCCCCACCATGTTCACCAAGCCCTCGTTGGCGAAGCCCGCAAGGGCGCTGGAAGTGTGTTCCGGCGTTTCGTCATACCCCGTGTCGCTCAACGGATTCGGGAGGCCCGCGTTCGGATAGACGTGGACGTAGGTGTCGGCCACCCGCGAAAGCTCCTCCAGGAAGGGCTTCATGAGATCCGCGCCCAAGGCGCAGTTCAGCCCGACGCAAAACGGCTTCGCGTGACGGATCGAATTCCAAAACCCTTCCACGGTCTGCCCGGACAGGGTACGGCCCGACTGGTCGGTGATCGTCACGGAGGCGATGACCGGCACGCGTTCGCCCCGCTCGTCGAACAAATCTTCGATCGCATGCAGGGCGGCCTTCAGATTCAGCGTGTCGAAGGTGGTCTCGGGCAGCAAAAGATCGGCCCCCGCTTCGAGGAGTGAGCGTGCCTGGTCCGCATAAGCCTCCTTCAACTCGTCGTAAGAGACCGCCCGGTATTCGGGCTTGTTCACGTCCGGGGAAAGGGACGCCGTGCGGTTGGTCGGGCCCATGGCACCGGCGACGAAACGGGGCTTGCCGTCGGCCTTTTCCGCGTCGTCCGCAGCCTCGCGGGCGATGCGGACCGATTCCCGGTTGATGCGGTCGACCCAGTCTTCGAGACCGTAATCCGCCTGTGCGATGGTGGTACCGCTGAAGGTATTCGTCTCGACGATATCCGCTCCCGCCTCGAAAAAGGCGCGGTGTATCTCCTTGATCACCTCCGGGCGCGTGATACTCAGGAGATCGTTGTTCCCCTTCAAATCTTTGGAGACCCTGGACAACTCTTCGTTGCGGAAATCCTCTTCCTCCAGCTTATGGCGCTGGATCATGGTTCCCATGGCACCGTCGAGGAATACGATCCGTTCGGAAAACAGACCGCGCAATTTCTCGAAGGCTGCGTTTTCGGAAACTTTTTTGAACTTTGACATTCTTCCAAGGTTGGCGACCCGGGACCCGGATGCAACTCTTATCCATCAACGAATCAGGATTTGTTGATATGTTTTTCCTGCGAGTGCTTCGCCCGGAATTCCCTCGGGCTCATTCCTTCCGCCGCGCGGAAGCGACGGTTGAATTGGGAGAGGGACTGGAAACCCGCTTCTCCGGCAATCCGCGTGATCGACAAGTCCGACTGAATCAACCCGCGCCGGCATTCCTCCAATCTCAATTGGTTCCGGTATTCCGTGAATGTGAGCCCGAGGCTTGCGTGAAAGAGCCGCGAAAAGCGCTCCGGACTCAAACCGACCTCCCCCGCCACGACCGGCAGCGTGATCGGCTCGCGGAAACGGTCCTGGAGAATGATCGCGCCCCTTGCGACGGCACCCGGCAGAGCCGGAGCCGCCGCTTCCATGCCGTCGTGGGCGAGACGGAAGGAGATCTGCTCGCTGACCGCCTCGAGCAGTCGGCGAATGGCGGCGTCCCTTATTTCGCTTCCCTTCGACCCCTTGACCCTGAACCAGCCGACGAGAACGGAGCCCACCTCCAGCGGCACCGCCAAAGATCCGGCCCCCGGATGCGATTCGGCGAAGTCCACCCTCATACGGCAAGCCAGGCGGAAGTTTTTCTGAACTTCCTCCAGCATTCCGCTGGAACGCAAGCGGCGAAAGAGGGTGTGGCGGGCTACCGTCGGCATAAGATTCCCGGTTTTATCCTTATTTGCTGTCAAATAAAGCGTATTTCGACAAAGAAAGAGGAGTTTTCCACGAGCAATTCCGATAGTATGCCCCCATATGGCGAAAACAATCAAAGAACTCCCGTTTCCCGTTCCGGCGGCAGTGGAAAAACTCCTGGCCGAGGCTCCTTCGGCCATTCTTCCGGACTCGGTCGACGACTTGATCGAGCTGTCCGTCCGGGACGCGGATGAAACCGGCTACCACGACGTCCGCTACGAAGTGCCGGGCAAAGGTGAAGTGACCGAGGCGAGAGTGTGCCGGGTCAACAACGGGATCGCGGCCAACTACCTCGAAACCTACATGCGGAGAAGGGATCCGGACTGCATGGTCATCGGGGACAAGCTGCCGACGGACAAACCGACTTTCGAGGAGCGCTTCGGCGAATCCTTCGACCCGCTGCGCGAGGAAACCCTCGAATGGCTGTCGAAGCAGCCGCTCGCCCTCTACCCGTTCAACGCCGGGCTTGCCGGCAAAGGGACGGATGCTCTCGTGATCGCTCCGGACAACGCGGGATTTTTCGCTCTCGGTCTGGCCCTTCTTCAAGGGATGCTTCCGCCGGACGAGGTTCCGGAGGGATTCTCCCCCAAGGCCATCATCTACGTGGCGCCTCCTTTCCGGCACACCAATTTCGACGGGAAGCAGGTGGTCGTGCACAATCGGCTCGAGGGAATGCACGAACTCTTCAGTTACAACCTGTATCCGGGGCCGAGCGCCAAGAAGGGCATCTACGGAGTACTCCTCAACCTCGGCGAGCGCGAAAAATGGGTCACCATGCACTGCTCGACGGTGGAAGTGGTCACCCCTTACGAGACCAAGGTCGTCATCTCCCACGAAGGTGCCAGCGGCGGCGGGAAGAGCGAGATGCTCGAGCAGGTCCACCGTCAGGCGGACGGCTCCCTGCTTCTCGGTCGCAACGGTGTGACCGGCGAGCAACGCTCGCTGAGCCTGCCGCAAGCCTGCGACCTCCACCCGGTGACCGACGACATGGCGCTCTGCCATCATTCGTTTGAGAGAAAGGGCGGCAAACTCGTCCTGACGGACGCGGAAGACGCCTGGTTCGTCCGCGTAAACCACATCACCGAGTATGGCGTGGATCCGCATCTGGAGAAGACGACCATCCATCCCTCCCATCCCCTTCTCTTTCTCAACATCGATGCCAAGCCGGAAAGCACGGCCTTGATCTGGGAACACATTCAGGACGCGCCCGGACAGCCCTGCCCGAACCCGCGGGTCATCATCCCGCGCGACTCGATTCCCGGCGTCGTGAAGAAACCCGTGCCGGTGGACATCCGGAGTTTCGGCGTCCGCTGCCCCCCGTGCACGAAAGAGGACCCCAGCTTCGGCATCATCGGGATGTTCCACATCCTGCCCCCGGCCCTCGCGTGGCTATGGCGTCTGGTAGCCCCCCGGGGACACGCCAACCCGAGCATCGTGCAGACCGAGGGCATGACCAGCGAAGGAGTCGGCTCCTACTGGCCCTTCGCAACCGGTCGCCGGGTCGACCAGGCGAACCTCCTCCTGCAACAGATTCTGGACACCCCGGCGGTTCGCTACGTTCTGGTTCCCAACCAGCACATCGGCTGCTGGAAGGTGAGCTTCATGCCGCAGTGGATCGCCCGCGAGTATCTGACCCGGCGCGGAGGTGCCCGGTTCACCAAGCAGCAGGTCAAGCGTTCGCGCTGCGACCTTCTCGGCTGGAACCCGAATTCCATCGTGGTGGAAGGGCGTCCGATCGGCTCCTGGTTCTTCGACGTGGACAAACAGCCCGAGGTCGGCCCGGAAGCCTACGATCAAGGCGCACAAATCCTCCGCGACTTTTTCGAGAAGGAGTTGAAGCAGTTCCGCGACCCGTCGATGATGCCCCTGGGCAAAGAAATCATCGACTGCTGCCTCTCGAAAGGAACCCTGGACGACTACGTCCGGCTCCTGCCCGAAGGCATCCCGGGGGACGAGTAGAACTCTAGTCGTCGAACTCTTCGCCGAACTTCTCCTCGAACAGTTCTTCCATATACTCGAAGGCGCGTTCGGCGGACAGGGCGTTGTACTCGGCCTTGCCCTCCATCGCGGCCCCCGGGTCGGTAAACGAATGGACGGTGTTCGAGAACTGCACCAGCTGCCAGTCCACATCCGTTTCCATCATGACGGAGATCCACTGCTGCACGTTTTCCTGCGGAACAAACGGGTCGTCCGCGCCGTGTAGCACCAGAACGCTGGCCCGGATCTTCCCGCTATCCGCCTCGAGGGTCGGGGACAGCAGATCGCCGTGGAACGACACGACCGCATCGAGATCGGCACCGGTCCGGGCGAACTCGAGCACCGCGCCGCCTCCGAAGCAAAACCCGATGGCGGCCATACGCTCCGGGTCGAGAGGGATGCCCTTCTCGTTCTTCAGAACCTCCAGAGCCTTGCCCGTGCGCTCTCTCATCAGGGTGCGGTCTCCTCTCAGGAAGCCGGCCGCCTCGGCGGCTTGATCCGTGTTCTCGGGGCGAACGTCCGTGCCGTAGAGGTCCGCCATCATGACGACGTAGCCCTCGAAGGCGATCTCGATGGCTTTCTCCATCGAAGGCCTCGTCGGTCCCATCCAGTTCGGCACCATCAGCACTCCGGGCCGGAGATCATCCTCGTCCGCATCCCAGACGATGGTGCTTTCGAAGGAAGTGCCGTCGACCTCGTAAACGACACTCCGTATCGCGATTTCATCCAGCGCCCCCGTGTTATCGGCGGAGGCTGGAACGGCAAGGAGTATCGACAGACAAATCAATCCCGGGACGCGCCCCGAGATGCAGCGAAAAGATAGAGAATTCTTAACCATAGGGGCATATCCTAGATGGGATCGATTCGTTCGCAACCCAGATTCTGC
>CAZBLJ010000102.1:0-9901 GCA_964492605.1 uncultured Puniceicoccaceae bacterium | reverse complement strand
GGGACGACCGGCCCTCCCGGAAACGGCGGTCGGGGACGACCGGCCCTCCCGGGGGCGGATGGATGGGGATGGCGTGGGGCGAGGATTTCTTGCCAAAGATGGACTTTGGCGGAATGATTTCCGGCATGGAAGCTTCTGAAAATGGAGGGAAACCGCTCGTCGGCATCATTATGGGGAGTCGGTCGGACTGGGAGACGATGGAAAACGCCTCGAAGACTTTGAAAGATCTGGGGGTGCCCTACGAGGCACGGGTGGTCAGCGCCCACCGGACGCCGGATCGCCTCTACGAATACGCAAAGTCGGCCGAGGAGCGGGGTTTGCAAGCGATCATCGCCGGTGCCGGAGGGGCGGCCCATCTTCCCGGGATGGTGGCGTCCATGACGCTGGTTCCGGTGTTCGGGGTGCCCGTGCAATCCAGGGCCCTGAGCGGAATGGATTCCCTCCTGTCGATCGTGCAGATGCCGGCGGGCATTCCCGTCCCCACGTTGGCGATCGGTCGGTCGGGGGCGGTCAACGCGGCGCTCTCGGCGGCGGCCGTCATCGGCTTGTCGGACGAGGCTGTGCGCGAACGCTTGCGGGCGTTCCGCGAGAAGCAGACCGAGGACGTAAAGGCGGGGGACCGGCTGGAAGACTGAGGGTGCCTTTCTGTAGGATAACCCCGGTTGGGCGGTCGTTCCGGAGGAGAAATCCGTGACCTTACGCCCCGAAACTCCCCGCCGAGACCGTTTTCTCCGTCGATGCGACGAGAAGCGGCAGCGGGCTGCACTCGCTGCGGATCAGGTTTCCAGAGCCCGGAGGCCGGCTTCGTCGAGGATGGGCACGCCCAGTTTTTCCGCTTTCGTCCGTTTGGATCCGGCTTCTTCTCCGGCTACGACGTAATCGGTATTGCCGCTGACCGAGGAGGTGACCTTGCCGCCGCGCGCTTCAATCCATTCCGAGGCTTCCTGGCGGGTCAGGTTGGGAAGGGTGCCGGTGAGGACGAAGGTCTTTCCGGCCAGGGCGGCTGATCCCCCGGTCTCCGCGGTTTCCTCTTCGAAACGCAAGCCGAAGTCCCGCAGTTCTTCGACCATCCGGCGGTTCTTGTCCTCTTCGAAAAAGGAACGGATGCTTGCGGTCAGCACTTCGCCGACGCCGTCGATCGCTACGAGGTCCTCGGGGGTCGCTTCCATGAGGGCGTCGAGGCTGCCGAAATGGCGGACGAGATCCTTGGCCATGCCCGTCCCGACGTTGGGAATTCCGAGGCCGTGGACGAGACGCCAGAGTTCGCGGTCGCGGCTTTGATCGATGGCGCGGACGAGATTCTCCGACGATTTCCGGGCGAATTTTTCGAGTCCGGTCAGGTCGTCCACTTTCAGCCGGTAGAGATCCGGGAGGGTGGCGACGAGTTCGCGGGAAACGAGCTGGTCCACGACGGCTTTGCCGAGGTTCTCGATGTCCATGCAGACGCGGGAGCCGTAGTGCTCGATCCGGCCGCGGATCTGCGGCGGGCAGGCCGCGTTGGGGCAGCGCCAGGCGGCTTCGTCGGGCAGGCGGCGCAGGGCGGTGCCGCACTCGGGGCATTCTTTGGGGAAGGAGAAGGGCTCGCTGTCGCCGGGGCGGCTGTCGGTGTCGACGGACAGTACCTGGGGGATGATCTCGCCCGCCTTTTCCACGAGCACCCGGTCGCCCACGCGGATGTCCTTGCGACGGATTTCGTCTTCGTTGTGGAGCGTGGCGCGCGATACGGTGGTGCCGGCCAGGGACACGGGATCGAGATGGGCGACCGGGGTGACGGCACCGGTGCGGCCGACCTGGAGGGCGATTTTGCGGAGGCGGGTGTAGGCCTTTTCGGTTTCGAACTTGTAGGCGATCGACCAACGGGGGGCCTTGGCGGTGCGACCCGCTTCCTTCTGCAGGGAGCGCTGGTCGAGTTTTACGACGGCTCCGTCGGTCGGGTAGGAGAAGGACTCCCTCATGCGGTCCAGTTCTTCGATGGAGTTCCAGACCTCGTCGATGCCGTCGGCGGTCCAGTAGCGTTCGACGACGGGCATACCCCAGTTGCGGAGATGCGTTTGCAGGTCGCTCTGGGTCTCGAGAAAGTCGGGGTCGCAGTGGCCGAGGCCGTAAACGACGATTTCGAGCCGCCGTTTGGCGACCAGGCCCGGGTCCAGGAGTTTCAGGGTCCCGGCGGCCAGATTGCGGGGATTCGCGTACAGGCTTTCGCCGTTCTTTTCCCGTTCGCCGTTGATGCGGTGGAACTCCTCGTTGGTCAGGTAGATTTCCCCGCGGAGTTCGATGAGCCGGGGCGGGTCGTCGGCGGTCAACTCCGTCGGGAGGGAGTGGATGGTGCGGGCGTTCCTGGAGACGATGTCCCCTTCCGTTCCGTTCCCGCGGGTAACCGCACGCACGAGAGTCCCGTTCTCGTAGGTCAAGCTGATCGCGAGCCCGTCGATCTTCGGGTCGATCGTGTAGCGGAGGGTTTCGGTGGAAAACCGTTTCCGAAGCCGTTGGTCGAAGGCGTAGAGATCCTCCCGGTTGTAGGTGTTGTCGAGGCTGAGCATCGGCTCGAGGTGCCGGTAAGTCTCGAAGCCCTCGCTCCGGTCGTCTCCCACGCGCTGGGTGGGCGATTCCGGCGGCGGTTCGCCGGGCAGGGAATCCTCGAGTTCCCGAAGCTCCTCCTTCAGTCGGTCGTATTCGCGGTCGGAGACCTCCGGGGCGCTTTCCCGGTAGTACTTCTCATCCAGCCGCGTGACGAGCTGCCGCAGTTCTTCGATTCGGGTCTTCCTGTCGTCTTTGCGATCGCTCATTCTGTCGAATCGGCGGCGTCCGGCTTCGATGCATCGGATGGGTTGCGAACGGGGGTGGTCTCCCCGGTTCCGGCTTTTCGGCTTGCGGTCTCGCCGGTGGCTACCTTGTTCCGGGCGAGGGCCAGGATCGTGGCCCCGGCTTTGGGAACGAAAGTGCTGCGGGAGGAAAACACGCGGAGTTGCCCGGCTTCGTTGATGGCGAAGAGGGGAACGAAAAAGAAGAAGTTCTGGCGCATCGTTTCGTAATCCCAGTCTTCCGTCAGGGTGAGTTCGCGCACCACTGCACCGGAATAGAACTCCTTTTCGATCTTCTCGAAGGTGGCTTCGGCGTGGAACAGAACGTTCTGCTGGCGTTCCGCCGAGGCGCCTCTCGCTTTTGCGCCGATCTCACCGGAGGCGAGGTGATAGACATGGGTTTTCCCCAGGTGCTTGCCCAGCGCCAGTTCGGCGAAGGCGTTGATTTCGTCGTTGGCGGTGAGGGCCAATCCGCGACCGATCTCCGAAAAGTCGATTTCTTCGAGAAAATCGGAGGAATGGATGTTGCCCCGGTGCGCGGACAGGCCGACCTCGCGGGCGGCATCGATGTGGTGCGCGTTCGAATCGATCAATTCGACGGGGATGGATTTCCGGCGCAGGGCGACGGCGATCATCCGGGCCCACGGGTGCGCCCCGACGAGGACGAGACCCTGCGGGTTCGTATTGCCGATCCGGACTTTTCGCGCGTAGACGGACGCGGCGATTCCGTAAAAGAGGACGGTTCCGAGAATGACGAAAAGGATCTCCGCGAACATGCGGTCCGCATCCGGATTGCCGGTCTGGCTCAGCCGGAAGGCGAAAACCGAGGCAAGAGCGGTTACGACGATCCCGCGGGGGGCCATCAACATGAGGAAGAAGCGTTCCTTCCAGTTCAGCTGGGAGCCGGCGACGGAGACGAGGACGGTAAGCGGCCGGACGATGAGAATGGAGGCCAGCAGGAAGAGAAAACTTTGCCAACCGACCTGCAACAGGGTGTCCGCATCCACCCGCGCGCCGAGAACGATGAACAAGCCGGAGATGAGCAGCACCTGCAGGTTTTCCTTGAACTCGATGATGTGCTTGACCGGGAAGGTTCTCTGATTGGCCAGAATGATTCCCAACAGCGTCACCGAGACCAGGCCCGACTCTTCCTGGAACAGATTGGAGACCGAGTTGAGCGCGATCACGACGGTCAGCGTGACGGGAATGTGGAGATAGTCCGGCAGCCAGCGGTGGCGCATCGCGAAGATCAGCACGAAAGCTCCCAGAATCGCCCCGATGATTCCGACCAGAAGGGTGACCACCATGCCCTGGAGAAAAGTCGAGGGGGCTGAACTCATTCCCCCGGAGAGGACGGTTTCCAGCAGCAGCACGGCGAGAATGGCGCCGACCGGGTCGTTGAGGATGCCCTCCCACTTGACGATGTGGTTGATGCGACCCCTCGGACGGATCTGCCGGAGCATCGGACCGATGACGGTGGGGCCCGTAATGATGAGCAGCGCGCCGACCAGAAGCGCGATCTCGATGGGCAGCTCGAGGAGAGTATAGGCGAAAAAGGTGGATAGCGCCCAACAGACCAGGGAGCCCACGCTGATGAGCCTGAGAATGATCCCTCCGCTCTGTTTGAACTCCTTCAGGTTGAGCGAGAGACCGCCCTCGAACAGGATGATGGCGACCGCGATGGATGCGACGGGGAAAACCAGATCGCCGAAAAGCTGGTCCGGCGCGAGGATTCCGGTGCCCGGTCCGGCGAGCAAACCGAAGCCCAGGAGGAGAAGAATCGACGGAATCTGGAAGCGCCAACCGCACCACTGCGCGAGGGTCCCCAGAAAAATGACCCAGGTCAGGCCGATGAGTATCTCCTTATCCACTTTGTCGGAAGAGACTTTTGGGTTTTCCGGGAATTGCAAGCCCGACGGAGGGGCGGAAGGAGATTCCGGCGACCCCTACACCTCGAGGCGCAGACCGTCGAAGGAGAGGTGGATTCCCTCTGGCAGGGATGCGGAAACGGTCTCGTGGTCGACGCTGGCGGTCATGTGGGTGAGATAGGTGGTGGCCGCGCCGATTCTCCCGGCGGCTTCGACCGCCTGATCGATCGTCATGTGCGACGGATGGGGTCGCTGGCGGAGGCCGTCGAGGATGGCGACATCCGCGCCCCTGGCGAGTTCCTCCGCTTCCGCAGTGATCTCCGAACAATCGGTGAAGTAGGCGATCCGTTTGCCGCCGGATTCGAAAACCAGCCCGAGGACATGGATCGCCCCGTGGGGGAGGGGTGTCGAATGGATCCGGCCGTTCGGGAGGTCGAGAACGGGGGGCATCCGTTCCAGGGCGAAGGCGGGGTATCCCTTGACCGCCGCCTTCTCGCGGATCGCGTAGGGGAAAATCGTCCGGATGCGCTGGAGACCCTCTTCGGTTCCGTAAACGGGAAGCGCATTGCCGTCTCTCAGGTCGCAGAAACGTCGGAGGTCGTCCATTCCGAGGATGTGGTCGGCGTGCCCGTGGGTCAGGATGAACAGGTCGACGGCGGGAATGTGGTTGTCGATGGCCTGAAGGCGGAACTCCTGGGCGGCATCCACCTGGATGTCGGTCTCGCCCATTCGAACATGGATCGAGGAGCGCGTTCTCCAGTTTTTGCGGTTCCGGAGGTCGCACAGACCGTCCGGCTGTTGGATCATGGGTACTCCCTGCGAAGTTCCGGTTCCCAGAAAAACAAGTTCCATTCGTTCGTTGTAGAAGGGTGCGAGCGGGCATTACGAGCGGAAAGCTTCTGGGTTGCACATTTGACGGGAGCAATGTTTTGATCCGCGTTTACCCATCATCCATGAAAGAGCCGAAAGATCCAGAATCCGCGAACCCGAACGAGCCGCTCGCCGGCGCGCAGCACCACCCCGACGGAGCGTTCGACGACCCGCTGCACGACTGGTGGCAGAAGAACGGCCGGTCCGTCGTGAGCGGAGCGATCCTGGCCATCGTGGCGACGGCCGTCGTCTTCGGCTTTCGCGGCTACCGCAAAGCGCAGGTGGATCAGTTGCAAGCGGCCTACAACGAGGCTCTCGCCGCCGAGGAACTCGACGGATTTGCGTTGGATCATGCCGGGCATCCCCTGGCCGGAGTGGCGGCACTCCGGACGGCGAACGTGGCCTTCGGCGAGGACGACTGGAACCGGGCGCTGGAGTATTACATCGTGGCGGTGGATTCCCTGGCCGATAATCCTCTCCACGGAAAGGCCCGTCTCGGCCTGGCGGTCACCCGCACGAAGCTGGGCGAGGACGCCGAAGCCATCCGCGTCTTCGAGGCTCTCGCCAACGACGAGGAAGCGTTTCCGGCGGCCCGGGCGGAGGCGATGTATTTTCTCGCCTTGAAGGCCCTGTCGGCGGGGGATCGGCAAGCGTTCGAGCAATGGAGCGACTCGCTGGCGGAAGTCGATCGTATGGCCGTGTGGCAGAACCGGCTCCGTTATTACCGGGAGAGCGTGCCCATTCCCGTGGTCGAGGCACCTGCCGCAGAAACGGAGGGACCCGAGGAACAAGCGATGGAATCCGAGGAGGAGACGGCGGAGTCCGAGGGAGAGGCCGCAGGCGAAACACGCGGAGACACCGAGATCCCGGTGGAACCGCAGGCCCCGGACGGGGATGCCGGCTGATCCGGCGCAAGAGGAAGCCGTGGGGGAATCCGAAGGGCCGACGTTTCTTCTGGTCGACAACGGTTCGATTCGGGCCGCCTCGACCCTGGCTCTCCGGGAGACGGCCCGCCGGGTAAGCCGGCTTTCGGGCGTAACGGTCCATCCGGTGTCGCTGGCTTACAGCGACCGGGTCGATCCGGAGGAACTGGAAGGCGTCCCGGCCCGGACGTTGCCGGAGTTCCTCGGCTCGGATGAACTTACCCCGGATGCGGAAACGGTCATCGTCCCGATCTTTCTCGGGAACCGCGGAGCCATCTTCCGCGGCGTCGAGAAGGTCATCGGGGAGGCGTGCCGTCTGCGGCCCGGCCTCCGGGTCCGATTCGCCCGTTTCCTCTTCGAAGAGGAGGGTCCGGACCAGGACGTTCTCGCGCGGGCGGTGGCGGGACGGATTCGGGAAAAGATCCCGGAATGTGGTTCCCGAAAACCTTTGGTGGTGCTGACCGATCACGGGAGTCCCCTGCCCGTGGCGGCACAGGTCCGCAATTTCGTTGCGGGACAGGTCCAGGCGATCCTCCGCGACGAAGTGTTCGCGGTCGTGCCGGCATCGATGGAGAGACGGGAAGGGAAAGCCTATGCGTTTACCGATCCGCTTCTGGAGGACGTTCTGCGACGTCCCGTCGCGGCGAAGCGTCCGGTCGTTCTGGCCATGTTTTTCCTCCTTCCGGGCCGTCATGCCGGGGAGGGCGGAGACGTGGCGGAGATCCGGGACGCCGCCGTCGCGGAGACCGGCAATGGCGAAATCGCCACCACGGAATTGCTGGGCGACCATCCTCTCGTGGTGGAGGCGCTCGCCCAACGGATAAAAGAAAATTTTTAACTACTTCATAAGCAAAAGGTTCGATTCTTTTTTCGAAATCTTTGCTTTTAACCCCTTGCATTCGGGCGCGACACCTCTTGGGCTGTCAGTTTTCCGTAACCGGGCGATTGAAGCGATGGCCGCGAGCACGGTGTCGGGAATGGACCGGTCACAATAAACTTTAGTAACGCACCTGAAACCAATAGAATAATGAAGCAAGATTACGGAAACAATCCGATCGAAGTGAGAGAGACCGACAAGTATAAGTCGGAATACATACAATCCTTCGTTGAGAAATGGGACGACCTGATCGACTGGGACGCCCGGGCGAAATCGGAGGGTCGGTTTTTTATCGACGAGCTGAAAAAGCGCGGTGTTAAGAAAGTCCTCGACGTCGCGACCGGCACCGGGTTCCACTCCATCCGCCTCATGCAGGAGGACTTCGAGGTAGTCAGCGTGGACGGCAGCCCGGAGATGCTGGAAAAGGCCTTCCACAACGGTTGCGAACGCAAGAAGATCCTGCGGATCATTCACGCGGACTGGCGTTGGTTGAATCGGGACGTCCACAGCAAGTACGATGCGATTATCTGTCTCGGAAATTCGTTCACCCACCTTCATTCCGAAAAGGACCGCCGCAAGGCTCTCGCCGAATTCTACGCCGCTCTTCGGCATGACGGCGTCCTGATCCTGGACCACCGGAATTACGATCAGATGCTGGACGAAGGGTTTTCCAGCAAGCATACCTACTACTACTGCGGCGACAACGTGAAGGCCGAGCCGGAGTACGTCGACGAGGGTCTCGCGCGTTTCCGCTACGAGTTCCCCGACGAGTCCGTCTTCCATCTCAACATGTTTCCGCTGCGGAAGAATTACGTGAGCGATCTGATGCAGCAAGTCGGCTTTCAGAAGGTATCGACCTTCGGGGATTTCAAGGAGACCTACCATACCGATGATCCCGACTTCTACGTACACATCGCCGAAAAGAAATTCATTCAGGAAGAAGGAGAAGAGTAATCATGTCCGATCCATCATCCACCGATGTCGTGCGCAAGGCGCAGGACTACTACAACAGTGACGACGCCGACCGCTTCTATTTCAACATCTGGGGGGGCGAGGACATCCACATCGGGCTCTACCAGGGGCCGGGGGATTCGATCTTCGATGCCAGCGCCCGGACCGTGAACCGCATGGCGGACCTGATTTCCGACGAGGTGACGGAAGAAACCCGCATCCTGGATATCGGAGCCGGTTACGGCGGTTCCGCACGGGCGTTGGTCAAACGCTTCGGCTGCCGGGTGACCTGCCTGAACCTCTCCGAGGTCCAGAACGAACGGGATCGCCAGATGAACCGGGAACAGGGTCTCGACGACAAGATCGACGTGCACGACGGCAACTTCGAAGATCTGCCCTTCGACGACGACAGCTACGACATCGTCTGGTGCCAGGACTCCATTCTCCACAGCGGCAAGCGGGAACTCGTTTTCCGGGAAGTGGACCGGGTTCTGAAAGCGGGCGGCATATTCGTGTTCACCGACATCATGCAGCGGGAGCCCGCCGACAAGGAGAGGCTACAGCCCGTCTATGACCGGATCCACCTTCCCTCGCTCGGATCGCTCGAATTCTATGAATCGACCGCCGAGAACCTCGGCTGGACCTCCGTTGGGTTCGACGACCTGTCCGAACAGCTTCCCAACCACTACCAGTCGGTTCACGACGAGTTGGAAAAGCGGCGGGACCGCGTTGAAGGGGAGATCAGCGAAGCCTACGTGGATCGCATGCTGAGCGGTCTGGAGCACTGGGTGAAAGCGGGACGCGACGGTCTCCTGCGCTGGGGCATCGTCCGCTACCGGAAGAACTAGATCGGTTCCGTTACAAAGCGCCCGTCTGAGGTGCTTGCGCGACACCGCGGGCCCACCCCCTGCATCATCGGGGGGTGGGTAGGTTGCTTTAGCGCCCCCCGTCAAAGCATCATCGGGGTGCGGGCATGGCGGAGGAGTGAGGGGTCGGTATTCCAGATTTGAATTCTGGTAGTGCCGATTCTCCTCACCCGCCCCTACCGGATCACCCTCTCCTTCGCGCGACTGCCCTACCGCCCTTTTTCCAGAACCGCATTCAGATAGACTTTCGCCTTTTTCTCGCCGGAACGGAGAATCTCGATACCGCGAATGTGCAGTAGCTTTTTCCCTTCCTCTTCCGAAAACCATTCTTTCATTCTCCTCTCCGTGACGAGTTTCGCATCATACGGCACCCAAAGCAGCGAATCGTCTTTCAAGTAGCCGCGGTAGAGGACTTCCTCCCCGTTCTGGGTCACCTCGGAAAAGAGGAGTTTGTTTCGAATGTAACTGACCGATTCGACAAAAGTCAGCCCCTCTTCCAGTTCAAAGGCCGTCAACGCCCGGAGCCGGTTCCCCACACGCCAATACTCGGCGGCTGTGGGTATGCGCTTTAACTCCTGACCCTCGCCGTCCTCGATCCGCACTTCCCCGCGCCAGGATCCGACATACTGGTCCATCCATTCCTGGATCTTCGCAGGGGGAACCGGTTTGCCGGAGTCGGCGAAAACGCCCGACCCCGACACCAGGAGCAGAGAAAGCAAGAAACGACCCATGGGAATCGTCCAAG
>CAZBLJ010000101.1:0-10009 GCA_964492605.1 uncultured Puniceicoccaceae bacterium | reverse complement strand
ATTCAAAATTTGGGGGCGATGGAAATTTTCCTCATCCTCCTGATCGTATTGCTTCTTTTCGGAGCCAAAAGACTGCCCGAGCTTTCCAAATCCATGGGCCGCTCTCTGCGAGAATTCAAGAAAGCCACTTCGGAGGTGGAAGACGACTTCAAGAACGCGATGAACGAAGAGCCCGAGAAGCCGAATCCTCCGAAGCAAGTGGGTGATTCCGTCGGAAAAGCCGAAACGCCCAAGGAAAGCGTGGAAAGCGCCGAACCGGTTGGCAAAAAAGATCAATAGGCTTTCTGGACGAGACTTTCGACCTCGAACGGTCCGTCGCCTACACCACGAAATTCACGATCTTTCCGGGAACGAAGATTTCCTTACGGATTTCTTTTCCTTCGAGGAAAGATGCAACTTTTTCGATTTCTTTAGCACCGGCCAGCACTTCGTCTTTCAGGGTGTCCTTGGCCACTTCCAACTCGCCGCGAACTTTGCCGTTTACCTGAACGATATATTTCGCCGTCTCGCGGGTCAGCAGGGAGGTGTCGGCTTCGGGCCACGGTGCGCTCGAAACGGAGGGCGTCTCGCCCAGGCGTGCCCAAAGCTCCTCCGAGATGTGGGGCGCGAATGGAGCCAATAGCTGGACGAAGGTTCTTGCGGTCTGAGCCGTGAAAGTTTCCGCCTTCGCGAGGGCGTTCATGAAAATCATCATCTGGGAGATGGCGGTATTCAGCCGCAGATTTTCGATGTCGTCCGTGACCTTCTGGATGGTTTCGTGAAGCTGTCGAAGGAGTCCGGGGTCTTCATCGGTACCCCCGGCGGTCATTTTGTCCGAAGGCCGCCCTTCCGGGCCGATCAAGGTTCGCCAGGTCTTTTTCAGGAATCGGTGTACGCCTTCGATTCCGGAGGGATTCCACGGCTTCATGTCCTCGAGCGGTCCGAGAAACATTTCGAACAATCGCAGGGAGTCGGCACCGTATTCTTCGACGACCACATCGGGGTTGATGACGTTGCCCCGGCTTTTCGACATCTTTTCGCCATCCTCCCCCAGGATAATTCCCTGGTGGAAGAGTTTGTGGTAGGGCTCGTCCGTCGTTACCGCGCCGACATCGTAGAGGACTTTGTGCCAGAAACGGGCATACAGGAGGTGGAGGACCGCGTGCTCGCTGCCGCCGATGTACAGGTCCGGCGTTTTCCAGTAGGTTTCCTTGTCGGAGGCGACCGGTTGATCCGGGTTGTCCGGGTCCATGTAGCGGAGGTGATACCAGCAGGAGCCCGCCCACTGGGGCATGGTGTTGGTTTCGCGCCTTCCGGCCACCCAGTCGTCTCCGTCCGGTTTTTCCGATGAGAGGGGGCGGGTGTCGCCCGTCCGGACATCGAGCCAGATGTTGAGCCAGTCTCCCTCGTTGGCGAGAGGGCTTTCCCCGGTGCCGGCCGGTTGGAAGGTCTCCACCTCGGGGAGCAACAGCGGAAGTTTCTCTTCGGGAACCGGTAGGGCGAAGAGGGTTTCCCCGTTCGCGGATGCGGTTACCGGAGACTCCGGCAGCAGTCGGCCCACCGGAGTGGCGCGATCCGCCGCAGCCCGTTCGTAGGCGTCTTCTCCGACCCAGACCATGGGCATGGGTTCTCCCCAGTAGCGCTGCCGGGAGAAAATCCAATCGCGCAGGCGGTAATTGACCGAGGCGCGCCCCCTGCCCTGATCTTCGAGAGTCCGGGTGATCTTTTTCGCCGCCTCTTTGGAATCGAGTCCGGAGAAATCACCCGAGTGAACGAGAACTCCCCGCCCGGTAAAGGGTAGTTCGGGGGAGTGACCGTTGCCACCCGACCTGGAAGGTTCTATGACTTTCTGGATCGGAAGCTGGAATTGCCCGGCGAATTCGAAATCGCGTTCGTCGTGCGCGGGCACCGCCATGATGGCACCGGTGCCGTAGCTCGCCAGAACGTAGTCGGCGATCCAGACCGGAATCCGGGCCCCGTTGACGGGGTTGGTGGCAAAGGTGCCGGTGAAGACCCCGCTTTTCTCTTTGGCCAGATCGGTTCGGTCGAGATCGCTCTTTCGGCGGGCCTGCTCGACATAGGCGTCCACCTCCTTTTGGCGGGAGGGATCGGTAATCTCCGAGACCAGGGAATGCTCGGGAGCGAGCACGAGATAGGTGGCTCCGAACAGCGTGTCGGGTCTGGTGGTGAAGACGGTCACCTCCTGCCGCGCTTTCGTGTCGAAGGTGAAAACCACCTCCGCCCCCTCGCTTCGACCGATCCACGCTTCTTGTTGGCGCTTGGTCGATTCGGGCCAGTCCAGGTCCTTCAAACCGTCCAACAGGCGGTCGGCGTAGGCGGTGATCCGGAGGACGACCTGTCTCAGGTTGCGACGTTCGACGGGATGGTTCCCGACCTCGGACCTTCCGTTGACGATTTCTTCGTTGGCGAGGACGGATCGCAGTTCCGGGCACCACCAGACGGGGCGTTCGTCGACGTAGACGAGACCCAGGCGAAACAACTGCAGGAAGATCCACTGGGTCCAGCGATAGTAGCCGGGATCCGTCGTATTGATTTCCCGCGACCAGTCGATCGCGAATCCGATCCGACGGATCTGCTCGCGGAAATTGTCTATGTTCCGAGCGGTCGTTTTAGCGGGATGGGTGCCGGTCTTGACGGCGTATTGTTCGGCGGGCAAGCCGAAGGCATCCCATCCCATCGGGTGGAGAACGTTGAAATCCTTCGCCTTTTTGTAGCGGCAGACGATGTCGGTGGCCGTCCAACCCTCGGGGTGGCCGATATGGAGACCGGCCCCGGAAGGATAGGGAAACATGTCCAGACCGTAGAATTTCGGACGCCCGTCCGGATCTTCGGCGCGGAAGGTTTCCTCGCGTTTCCAATAATCCTGCCAGAAGGGTTCAATGCGGGCAGGGTCGTACTGTTTGCAGTCCGTATGCATGGGATGAGTCCGGTTATTCCGGAAGGTTGAGTTTTTGGCCGACCCGGATGAGATTCGGGTCGATGTCGGGATTGGCATCCAGCAGGGCGGGAACGCTCAGGTTCTTCCTGCGGGCGATATCCACGAGGGTGTCCCCCGATTTTACCGTGTAGGTGTCGGGAGGCGGGGTCGGTCGGGACTCTGCGGGGGGCGGGCCGTCCGGTTCGGGGGCGGGCTCCGCTGGTTGTGTCGGCGGCGGCTCCGTCCGAACTCTGCCGATTTGCACGCCCTCGGGGATCGCCGGAATACGGGTCGCCAATTCGGTAAGGGCTTCTTTCTGGTTCGAGAGATTGTCGATCAGTTCCGAAGCAACCTTCCGGGTGGAAGCGAGCTGATCGGTGTTGGTTCCGATGCGGGTGGTGTTTTTGCGGACTTCGAAAGCCAGTTTCTCGAGTCTTTCCTCGCTCAATTGCAGAGTCTCCCGCACCGATGCCTCGAGGCGTTCGATTTTTTCCCGGCTCTCCTGGAGCAGTTCGACGTTTCGTTGCAGCCGTCTCTCGGAATCTTTGGCGACGTTTCTCGCGTCCAATGCCACGTAGATGCAGACGAGGCTGACGACAATGCCCCAGGCTCCCAGCCAGATGGCAAGGGTCGACGAACCCCTGCGGGGGTCCCGGCTTCTTCGTGCCGTTTCGGAATCGTGGGAACGCATCGGTCTCAGGCTTCGAGGGCCTGTCGGATGTCCGAGATGATATCGTCGATATCCTCCAGGCCGATGGAGAGACGAACGTAGTCGTCCGTAACCCCGGAGTCGGCCTGTTCGCGGGCGGTGAGCTGACTGTGGGTCGTCGTCGCCGGGTGAATGGCGAGGGACTTCGCATCGCCGATATTGGCGAGATGGCTGAACAGCTTGAGGCTCTCGATGAATTTCTTGCCGGATTCGAGGCCACCCTTGATGCCGAAGCCGATCAAGGCCCCGTAGTGGCCCGGTTTCATGTATTTCCGCGCCAGATCATGGTAACGGCTGGACGGGAGGCCCGGATAGTTAACCCACTCGACCTCTTCGTGCGCCTCGAGGAATTGAGCCACCGTCAGGGCATTCTGGCAGTGCCGCTCCATCCGCAGATGGAGAGTTTCGAGCCCCTGCAGCTTCATCCAGGAATTGAAGGGGGAAGGGCAAGCGCCGATGTCGCGGAGGAGTTGCAGGCGCATCTTCAGAATGTAGGCGACGTTGGCTCCTCCCATGGGTTCGAAGTTCTTGAAGGTGTCCCAGTGGACCAGACCGTGGTAACTCGGATCCGGCTCGGTGAACCCCGGGAACTTCCCGGAGCCCCAATCGAAGTTACCGCCGTCGACCACGATCCCGCCGATCGAAGTTCCGTGGCCGCCGATGTATTTGGTCGTGCTGTGAACGACGATGTTGGCTCCCCATTCGAGCGGACGGTTCAGGATCGGAGTGACCGCCGTATTGTCGATGATCAGGGGCACGCCCGCCTCTTTGGCGATCTCGGAGACTTCTTCCAGGGGGAAAATGTTCAGCTGGGGATTCCCGAGCCCTTCCCCGTAGAAAAGTTTGGTGTTTGGCTTCAGCGCTTTCCGGAACCCGTCGGGGTCGTCTACATCGACGAAGGAGACCTCGATGCCCATCTTGGGAAGGGTGTAGTGGAAGAGGTTGTAGGTGCCGCCGTAGAGCTGCGACACGGAAACCATGTGGTCTCCGGCACTCATGATATTGAGGATGCTGTCGGTGATGGCGGCCTGCCCGCTGGAATGGGCCAGCGCCCCTACCCCCCCTTCCAGAGCCGCCAGCCTCTGCTCGAGAACATCGTTGGTGGGGTTGTTCAGACGGGTATAAATGTGGCCCAGCTCCTTGAGCCCGAAAAGATTTGCGGCGTGTTCGGTATCCCGAAAGACGAAACTGGTCGTCTGGTGCAGCGGGACGGCGCGCGATCCGGTCGAGGGATCGGGTTCCTGTCCGGCGTGAAGGGCACGGGTTCCAAGTCCGGTATTTTCTAGATCCATAGCGGTGGATGGTGGGGGAAACATCGGCAAAGGCAAAATCATATTTTTCTGGCGGGACAGGGGGCACTTCGGGCACAGTGGGGGCATGTCGAAACGACGCGTATTGGTGACCAATGATGACGGATTTGACTCGTTTTTCCTGAGAGTGCTGGTCGATCGCTTACTGGAGCGGTTCGAGGTGACGGTGGTGGCACCCGATTCCGAGCAAAGCTGGATCGGACGGGGGATCTCCCGTCAGGGGAGTGTGAGCGCCGATCCCGATGACTCGCTCGGGTGTCCCGGCTGGCGGGTCACCGGCACGCCTACGGACTGCGTCAACATCGCTTTGGAGTACCTCTGCGAAGAGCCTCCGGATGCGGTCGTATCGGGCATCAATTTGGGGTTCAATACGACCGTCCCGCTGGTGCTCAGTTCGGGAACCATCGCCGGAGCCCTGGAAGGATCGTTCAGCGGCATCCCCGCGATCGCCCTGAGTAAGATGATCCCGAAAGAGATGTTTGAGGAAATCCGCTCCTCGAATGGTTTCGTGGAGGGCGATTATTTCGAGAGTCTGGAATGCGCCGGCGCCCACGCGGTGGAGATGGCGGAGAAATTGATCTCGGGAAACTGGAAGTGGAGCCGGGGGGTGGTCCACAACATCAATTTTCCGATCGGAACGACCGCGGCGACTGCGGTTCGCCGGACCGTGCCGGTAAACATGAAAATGGCCGGCTTGTTCGAGCGGAAGGGGGAGGGATTTGTCTTCCGGTATCAGCCGGGGGTGATGCCGAACGACTACCCCGGGACCGATATTCATGCCTTGGAGGAGGGAGCGATCAGCCATTCGATGATCGATTTCACCCGCTTGGGGATTCCCGAATGAGCGGAGGTGTTGTTGAGGCTTACGGTGCCTTTTTCGGCTGTCCGTCATCCCGGAAGACGGCCTGAAGGGGCACTTCGATCTCGGCTTGGCGTCCGAGAAAATCGAGAAGAATCCTCACCCGGTCCCGTGCCGCCAGGACTCGGGTGACGACTGCTTCGAGATCCTTGAAGGGGCCCTCGACCACGGTGACTTCCGAACCGACTTCGATGACCGGGTCCGGACTCTCGAAGTTTTCGTCAGGGATGCGGCTTTTCAGGTCGCGGATGAATTCTCCGGGGACCGGAGGGATGCGCGAGCCGTAGCGAACCACTCCGATGATTCCCTGGATGGAGAGCAGGTGACGAAGGTGTTCGTCGATTCGGCAGAAGCAGAAAAGGTAACCGGGAAACAGGGCTTCGGTGAATCGTTTTTTGCCCACGCGGGTCTTCTTGGTAAACGAGATCCGGGGAGCGAACACTTCGATACCGACCCGACTGCGGATCAATTGCGCGGCAATGTGCTCCTGCTTGGTCTTCGAACGGAGGCAGTACCAACAGTGGGTTTGCCCCTCGTCTGAACCGGAGGGGGATTCTGGGTGTTCCTCTGCCATCACTGGACGAGACTGCTACTTGCACTCAGGGGATAGTCCGCGGGATCCTCTCCGCGCGCCCGCATGGCCCGTTTCAAAGCGCTTAAATCCAGGCGGTCGCCCACTTCGATGCCGCGTTTCGCAAACCATCCCTCGTTCATCTCCACCGCGATCACGATGTCATCGCGAAACGAGCGGGTCTGCACCTCCACATTGGGAAGCATACGGTGGACTTCGCGCAGGATGCCGTCACCCGTGAAGAAACCGATATCCAGGGGGATCTCCGTATTTTTCATCCAGAAACTCGCCTGCTGCGGACGTTCGAAAATGAAAGCCATACCTTCGTTCTCGCCCAGATCCAAACGCTTCATCAGCCCGGTCTGCCGCTCGGAGATCGTGAGCGCCAGCTCAAGCCGTGCCTCCCGGTTGGCGATGGAAATGGGAAACTGGGAAGGTTCCGGCGAGCTGTTGTCCCACAGGTCGCAACCGGCGAGGCAAATACAGCCGGCGAGAAGGAAAGTTTTGATGTTGGTGGAAGACAGAGGCATGAGAAGAGGTCTCGGAGAGAAGCGGGGTCCTGGTTCGGCCCGCGATTTTTTACAGGAAACCGCAGAGGGCCGGATCGGGCAAATCTTTTCAGGGGAGATTGCGCGTTGCGCAAGAGGCAAGTACGAATCAATCTCACAACGATATTTTATCAACAGGGGGCGCGTGTAGATGTGCGAGGCCCTTTCTCATTTTACCCATGGACTTGAAAGTATTTTACGCTTCGCCGGAGGCGGATGCCGACCTTTTGTATTTCGGAGGGTTTCGGGCTCCCGATCCGTTCCTGGCCTTCGAGATCGGAGGGTCCCGAATTGCCGTGCTTTCTTCGCTGGAGGTTGATCGGGGTTTGCGGGAGGGTCGCTTCCACGAGGTTCTGTCTCTGGAAGACGTGATCGAGCAATCGGACTCCGCCAATGATCTTCCGGCCCGGATTCTCTGGTTTGCGGGACAACGAAACGCCTCCCGCATTTTGCTTCCCGAGGACTTTCCGGCCCGGACGGCTTTTGGATTAAGGGAGCGCGGAAACTACGAGCTGGAGTTTTTGCCCCGGCCTGCCTGCCGGGAGCGCCTGCACAAATCTGAGGCAGAGCAGGAACACGTTCGCCGGGTGAACCGGGTCGTCAGCAGCGGTTTCTCGTTGGTCGAAGAGATTCTCGGGGCTTCCTCGGTGGAAGACGGCACCCTGAGGTTTGAGGGGGAGGTGCTTACTTCGGAGTTCCTTCGAAGGCAGATCGCCGTGAATTGTCTCGCCAACGGTTGCATGGCGGAATCGACCATCGTGGCCGGGGGAGATCAGGCCTGTGATCCTCACGAGAGAGGTCGAGGTCCCCTTCGTGCAAACGAACTCATCATCGTGGATATTTTTCCGAGGGACGAGCAAACGGGGTATTTCGGCGACATGACGCGGACGTACTGCAAGGGGCGACCGACCGAGGAAGCGGCCCGACTCGTTGCCACCGTGCGGGATGCCCAGGCAATCGCCCTGGACCGTATTTGCGCGGGAGTCGACGGGAAGAGCGTGCACGAAGCGGTAGTGGCCCGTTTCGAGGAGAAAGGTTATGAAACCCGCCGGGCTGAGGATGGCTTCCAGGGATTCTTTCATGGAACCGGCCACGGCCTGGGTCTGGAGGTTCACGAGGAACCTCGCATCTCGAAGACGACGAGCATTCTGGAGGAGGGGATGGTGACCACCGTCGAGCCGGGTCTGTATTACCGGGGAATCGGAGGATGCCGGATCGAGGATGTGGTCGCCGTGACGGAGAGCGGGATCGAAATGCTGTCGTCGCACCCGTTGGAATGGGAGATTGCATGAGAATCGAAACGCTTCTGGAATTGGTAGCCGGGACGAAGGTGCTTGTGGTCGGAGATGTCATGCTGGACCATTACATCTGGGGGGATGCCAGCAGGATTTCGCCGGAAGCGCCGGTGCCGGTGGTGGATGTGACGAGGGATACCTTTGCGGCGGGCGGGGCTGCGAATGTGGCCGTGAATTTGGCGGCCTTGCAAGCCTGTCCGGTTCTCGCCGGATGGACCGGGGTGGACGAAGGAGGGGAGAATCTGGACGGGTTGCTCGCTCGGGTCGGGGTGGAGCGGGTCGACCATTTCCGCAGGAGAGCGAGCGCTCCGACCATTCGCAAGACCCGTGTGATGGTGCGCAATCAGCAACTGTGCCGGATCGACCGGGAGAACGGACCGGACTCCTACGAGATTCGTCTCGAATCGGATTTTGCCGCGATTGAAGACGCTGCCGTCGACGTGAAAGGTATTCTCATCTCCGATTATGGAAAAGGGAGTGTCACCGAGGAGTTGGTCGAGAGACTGCTGGACCTCGGAAAGAGGAAGGGAATCCCCGTTGCCTTGGATCCGAAACCTCGCCGCCAGCTGCGTTTCAAAGGAGTTGATCTTCTGACGCCAAACCGCTCGGAAGCGCTGGAATTGGCCGGATTCTCTCCGTTGATGCGGGGTCCGTTCCCCGCGGAGGAAGTTTGCCATCGCATTTTGGAGCGTTTTGAGCCCAGGCATCTGGTCGTCACTTTGGGTCCGGACGGCATCCTATTGAGCGAGGGAGGGAAGGTCGGTCGACTCATCCCCACCTTTGCGCGTCAGGTATTCGACGTATCCGGAGCGGGGGATACGGTGATCGCTTCTTTATTATTGGGGCTTTCGGCGGGCGCGGATCTGGCGAGCGCGGCCCGACTGGCGAATCTGGCTGCGGGCGTGGTCGTCGGGAAGGTCGGAACGGCGGCGGTTTCTACCGGCGAGATTCTCGATTATTTGAGTCGGCATCCTGACCTCGCCGAATCGGAAGGGAATACTCACTCTCGGTGATGATGGAAATGCACGGGGAGCCAGCCGTCCGGGCGGTTTTTTTTGATCGGGATGGCACCTTGATCGAGAATATCGATTATTTGGACGATCCAAATAGGGTGAACCCGCTTCCGGGGGCGGCGGAGGCTGTCGCCAAGCTGAAAGCGGCCGGGGTTCTGTTATTCCTTTTCACGAATCAAAGCGGTGTGGGTCGTGGATATTTTCCGCTGTCCGTGGCGGAAGCCTGCAATCGAGAGACGGAGAGAAGGCTGGGGCTGGAGGAAGGTTTTGACGGGATTTGCATCGCACCGGAAACGCCTGACGAGGAACCCGTTTACCGTAAACCTTCGCCAAGGTTCATCCTGGAGACCATGGAGGCGAGAAACCTCGATCCAAAAACCGTCTGGATGGTCGGCGACAAACCGAGCGACGTGGAAGCCGGCCGACGGGCAGGCGTGCACCGAGCGAGAATTGATCCGGAGGTCGGCCCCGATGGTGTCAAAGAGCCCCCCCCCGTATTCCCAAGCGTCGCCACGTTTGCGGATTGGTTGCTGAAGCATTAGGAGCGCGCCGATAGATTTTGTCCAAAACCGTTCTAATAGTTATAATAGAATCGTTCTATTTTATTTGACATCTCCGAATCACTCCCGGAACCTCCCGGTATGAAACGACGAAAGCGCAGGAAGGTTGGAGAGGGTCAGGTTGGGTATTATCATTTGATGAGCCGGACGGTGAACGGGGAGGCTTTGTTTGGGGCGGCCGAGAGGGAGGTGTTTCGGCGGATGATCTGGAAGACGGCCGATTTTTC
>CAZBLJ010000100.1:0-10022 GCA_964492605.1 uncultured Puniceicoccaceae bacterium | reverse complement strand
ATCTGGACCGGAGAATCGGTAGACGCAAGCGTCATGCGAGCGGCCTGCGAAGGGTAGACAGGGGCCTTTCATCTGGCAGAAAACAGAAGTTTGTTCAGGAATTTTGCCCCACTTCGGGCTTATTCTCCGCCTGAAGGCGGAGTTCCCTTTGGGAATTCGACCCACTGCGAGCCAGATGAAAGGCCCCTGGAAGGATAGAAGAATTGCGGAAGCCAAAGGTGATCCGCCCGCGGATAGAATCAAACTACCGAAAACAACGCTTTCTCAGCCCGCGGTAATCGATCTTGGCATTGTGCCGCTTGTCCACCGGGAAATTCTTCAGCTGAACGACCTTCTGCGGGTTCGGAATACCTCCGGAAAAATCAATCCTGCCAAGGTCCCGCCCTGTCGCGGGAACAGCCACGAGATAACCCCCTTGGGTCGGAAGGCATCCGGCGAGCCGAACATCCAGCGTTTCCACGACCGCGCACTCGATGGAGAAAGGATAAACGGTTTTTCCTTCCATCTTCATCTTCTCCGAGCAGCGCCCCAGCAGCCATAACTGACCGTTCTCGTCCAATCGGCCTGCGTCACCCGTCCGATGCCAAATCCGGTTTCCAACCTTGATTTTGTTCTCGGCATCTCCACGACCATTCAGATAGCCGGGGACCACATGGGTTCCGCTGACGACGATTTCCCCGACCGCATTCGGAGGAAGTGCAAGACCGTCGAACGCTTTTCGGCTCGTCTCTTCGTAGGGTTGACCCCAGCGGTCGGGGAGGATCCTCAGGTCGGTTTCCCTCGAAATCCGACCGACCAGCAGTCCGTGTCCGCTCCGCATTCGCTCGAGGTCGTTCTCGCTGATATCCTGGAGGCTGACGTGGCTGATCGGCTCCGCTTCGGTCGATCCGTAGAGAACGTTGATCGAGGCGTTTCCAAAGGTCCGCGAGAACTCACGGAGGCTCCTTGGAAATACGGGAGCGCCTCCGGTGTAGATCTTCTCGAAACACGGTAATTCCACCGATTTCCGGCGAGCCTCTTCGCAAATCGCGAGCAGAAACGCCGGGGAAGCTCCGCAACGAGTCGGGTGCCATCTCTGGATCTGTCGGAACAAGGGTGTTGGTTTGATTCTCCCGGGAGACCGAAGGTCCACATCCGGGATCAGGGTCGTCAATCCGCCGGCGAGATTCGCCAGGGCGATAACGGGCATCGTAGCCAGATCGCACTCTCCGGGAATCAGGTCGATCGAATTTCGCAAGGCCTCGAACTGGGCGAGTAGAACTTGATGTGATCGAATGGCGCACTTCGGTTCCCGGGTGCTGCCGCTGGTGAAAGAGAGGATCGCCGGCTCCTCCGGAAGGAGATCGCGTATCCCTTCGTTGCCCTGCGGCTCGGCCGCGCGGGAAAGCTGACTTCCCCAATAAAACCGTTTCCGAATTGCCCGAAGCGGAGATTGCGTCCAAACCAGCAAACGCGCCTTCTGTATTCCGATCAACGCCTGCGGTTCCGTCTGTTCGCAACAATCGGCGATAAGGTTCCGTCCCGCCGATGGATCGAGGAACACCGCCACGGCTCCGAGGCGCCATAGCGCAATCAAGGTGGCGTACAACTCGGTCCGCATGGGCACGAGGACGATCACCCGACTCCCTCTTCCGATCCCGGACATCGACAAACGCTCGGCCGAGGCGGCGGCCAATCGATGGAGACTCCGGAAAGAAGTCTTCCTCTCCCTCCCTGCCCGTCCGTCGATCAGGGCGGTCTGATCAGATCTCAGGATGGCATTCTCTTCCAGCAATTCGGCAAGGTTCATGAGACTACAGGTTTTTTCCGAACAAGCTATACTCCCGAAATACATCCACATCGTCCCACTGCAAATCCCCGAGTCGACTCTGCGAAGTGATCAGGGCGTGGACAACGCGTTGATAGCCGAGATCCGCTGCCGCACCGTGACCCATATGGCTCAACCAAAGCCCCAGGCCCGCCAACTCCCGTTTCGGGAGTGTTGCGACCGTCTTGTAGATGACGGTATCGACCTCTTCTCCGCGACCTGCCTGCAGCAAATCCGGCACCCCGAACAAAAAGCCGACGACGTTTCCGTCCTTTTCCGCAAGGAAGACCAGGCGCGGGTCCAGCCTCTCCCGATACGGCGAATAGAGTTCCAGAAACTCCTTCTCTCCGATCCGGGTATAGAAAAAGTTCTCCGCAAACGCCCGGCAGGAAACCGAATAGATACCCCGAAGCTCGTTTTCGTAGTGCTTCGGGTCCAGGTTCCGGATTCCTATGCCGACTTTTCGAAGTCGGTCGACCGTTCGCTCGAGCCGCGGATCCTCTCTCAGTTTTAGCGGCACTTCCGCCGAGAGGTAGCCCGCGACCGGCTCGAACCCTAGCGAATGCCAGAGATCCGTGTAGAAGGCGGGATGATCCGGCTCCATAAAGAATGGAGGGCGCCCGTCGCTCCTTGTAATCAGGCGATAGGGATTCCAGGTATTCGCATTGATGGGACCGATCGCGTAGCGTCTTCCGCAGGATTTCAACCATTGGGTGGCCGCCTCCAGGACTTCCTTCCCACTCATTCTGTCAATCGCTTCGAAGTGACCAATGGCTCCCGGAATCTTCCCGTTCCATTCCGGAAGCGAATCGGTCCAAACCGAACAGCGGGCCAGGATTCGACGATTCTCGTGAAGCACGAAGTGGTGGACCGGCGACAACCGGTGCCATTCGGTATCCGGAAGCGCCGGGATCCCTTCCTTTCCAGCCAATGGGATCCACTGAGCCGGATCGTTGAATACCGATAATTTTCCCATCTTCTCAAATCCACAGAAATACCAGGCCGAGACAGGAGGCAAGGGCACCATACGCGAACTGCCGCTCCGCCCGCCCCGGAGAGTTTGTTCCCCCGCGCCGAATCCATTCGCCTTTCCAGTAGGCGATCAGCGAGACAATCGAGGCCGCCACGAGTCCCAGAAAAACCGCTACGGTCTGCGGTCGAAGACCCGTCAGCAGAATGGGGGCGAGAAAGATGAGGCCGCCGAACAGAGCCGCTCTCGGTATCGCGGCTGCCGCACGAAGGCCAGGAATTTTCCAGAGCAAGTATGCGCAGGCGATCATCGATAACTGCGCGGCCCACGAATAGGTGTAAGCCCAATAAAGTCTTTCCGTCCCGAGGCCCACGGACAAAAACAACCACAGAAACCCCATCCCGGCAACGGCTCCCAGATCGGCGAGACCGTGCTGCGTTCTCTCCGCTCGAAAAGCCGGAGGGCAGAGAATGCAATAGCCGATGAGCAGCGCAACGGGGGGCCACAGCCATTCCATCCCTCCAACAACCCAGATCAGGTAGAGAAGAAGTGCCGCCGCAATCAAGGTGCCGTCCCGGGCATAGGTGAATCTACGCACCCCCAGGAGGGCGAGCATCACCGTGAACAGCACCCCCAAACGAACGCTGAGTTCCGCGGTGGTCATCCAGGGATAAATTTGCAACATCAGGTAGGTCCCGAGCGGAATGAAAAGGTTGTCCAGGCCGCGCCATGCGATCGCTTCCAGCATCATGACAAGGATGCCGAGGAGAACTCCGATCAGTACGCAGTTCACCCGGTCGATCCCGGTGAACAGAAGCAACGGCAGGTGTGCGCTCAGAAACGCCACCACGAAAAACGCGAGTGAACCTTCATAGCTCTTGCTGCCTTCGTCAGTCGTGTAGGATGACACTCCGTATTTTATGCCCACCACGGCACCGACGGCGTCCGCAAGAGTCAGTATCAGCAGGGGCACTACATAGTCGAGGACCGGGTCCTCCATCAGCCAGAACAACAACGCTACGGCAACCGGGAAACAGATCTCGCCCCAGGAAATCCTGTCCACCCCGTGAAGGACCCTGCGAAGACCCCCTCTGCAAGAGCGAATCCAGACGAGAACGCCCGCAGAGACGACGCAAAGGAACAGCACGGGCCAAAGGGAGTGAAACAGTGTGGGAAACCCGAGGCAGCAAAGCCCCATGGCGACATGAACGGTCTTGCGGCTGATCTCCGGCGGAATCCGCCAAACCTTTTGCGCACCGGAAAGCGCCGCCAGCAGCCCGCCCAGGACTGCGACGACGAGGATGATTCCGACCCAGGAAGATATCATCGGCATACCTCCTCGACGACGAAACGACTATAGAAGAAGGCTTTGTCCTTCCGAAACAGTTTCTCGGAAAGTTCGTCCAGCGACTTCAGTCGATCCGCCATTTCCGCAGGCCGGGATCGGGGTGCCAGCATGTTCCAATAAGCCAGGCGGGCTCCGGGGCGGCATACCCGATACAACTTTTCCAGCAGATCACGGGCATTCTTCTCCGACATGTATTCGAAGATGTCACTGAGGTTGCAGGCGTCGATTCCGGGTTCGCGGAGGCCTGCCGTAAATTCCTCGACCGAGGCGAGTCGCGACTCCAACCGATCCAGATTCCTTCGGATCGTCTCGAAATTCTCTTCCCGCAAATACAGAGGGAGCGCCTCTCCGAATTCGCCGCAGAGAATCCAGCGAAGATAAGGATTCTCCGCGGGTTGAAGCTCGGTCAGCGCATACTTCGTTCTCTCCATAATGCGTTCGGCAACGCTTCCTTCGACATATTGGAAAAAAGACGAATCCCGCCCCACCTTCCCCATGATAAAGCGGGAGAAGAAGATCCGAAAGAGGAGACGCCAACGCCATGTGTTCCACCGAACGCGGTAAAACTCCCTCCGATCCTCCGGATCTTTCGGCTGGAGCAACTCTTTTACCCGTTTCGGTCCGTGAACGAGCGGAAGCATCTTCGTCCGAAAAAGGGTGAAGTAACGTTCGAACCTTCCCACCGATCCGAATCCGGCGGCGATTTCCGCAGGTCGCTTGTCCCAGAACTCGCGGGCATCCCTGTCGAGGGATTCCCGGCAGAGCTGGTAGAGATGCCCCCGGGAAGAGGAAGCGCGGGAACCGACCAGTTCCAGTACCTGCTCGTACCCGAGGTGGCGGAAGGCGGCGACCCGCAAGGCCAGGCAATGCAATTGGGCGGGATTCAAATCGACCGCAATCACCTTGCGGGGGTTCCGGGACAGGAGTGCCAACGCGTTGTCTCCGGCCGAGGCGATGGAGAGGCAAACGCTCTCCTCCCGGATCGCCAGGGCCTCGACGAGAACGTCGGCATCCTCCCAGACTTGCGCGTAGCGAATCTTTGAAAAATCGGCTTTCTGCGAAGCCTCGACCGCAGTCTTACTCATTTTTTCTACTCCTAAAACGGATCACTCCGGTGGAACCGTCCATCTCGATCTCATCGCCGGTTGCGACCGATGAAAGCAGACCTCGCACCGAGACGATGGCCGGAATGCCCAACTCTCTCGATACGATCGCCGAATGGGACAATACGCTTCCCCGCTCCACGAGCACTCCCGAGGCACCCGGGAAGAGCATGATCCATCCCGGGTCAGTTTGCTCGGCGACAAGAATCTCGCCTTCTCCGATCTCGGCAGCGGTCGGGTTTCGAATCACCCGCGCCCTTCCCCTGACCACTCCGGGGCAGCACCCGATTCCTTTCAACACATCGCTCATCGGCTCGACATCCACGGCTGCGGAGGGGGGCTGGAACGGGTTTCCGACGTGAACCCATCCTCTGGTCTCGAACCGATCCGCCGGCGGTTTCTGCGCCTCGAAACCAGCGAACTCTTCCCTCCGCAGGCGAACAAGACCCTTTAAATCGGTTGTCGAAGCCGTCCCTTCGACGAATCCCAGGACTTCCTCGACCTCAAGGTAGAAAACGTCACGATGATTCTCCAGCCGATCAACCGCGGCCAGGCGTTTGCCTGCCTCGATGAAGATGGATCGGATCCGGCCGAAGAGTCGGGTCCGTTCGAAGCGGAGATTCTCCCGGCCCTCCACGCGACGCCGGGCTTGCTTCAGAACGTAGCGAAAGATCCATCGTTTAACCGGGCGCCCCTTTAAACGCTCCGCCGCGGTCGTTTCAGCCTCCCGCTGCAGTTGTTCCTCCGGTTTCCGGTCGACGGTCCGACCCTTCTCCATTCTGCGGGCCAGGCTGCCGACGGAGCGGAAGAGCGGAAGCGGGTCATCCCGCAGGGTGGGACTCTCGAGTTTCAACTCGCTGAGGCATCGATCCGCAAAGCGGCTGAGGTACGATTGGTAGAGAGCTGCGAACTCTCCGAAGTCTTTCATGAAGGCTTCGATCTCCGATGCACCGGCCTCCAGAAGAATCCGTACGAAACCCTCGCGCGTCCGGGCCACCGCGGCCATCTCGTGGATTCTCCGGGCCGGCTCCGCGCTGACGATGTTCCCCGTCCCGCACAAAAGACCGTTCGGCAGCGCGCCGTCCTCATCCCCGCACCACTTTCTGACGATCGCCTGGAGAATCCCGAAATAGACCATGGCGAAAAAGTCGTTCACCAGCGGGGCATTCCACCGACTAAGAAGCCTCGCCTCCAAATGACGGAAATGCCCGGCCAGCTCGTCGGCCCTCATCTCTTCCAGTGGTGCCGCCAGTTTCAGCGACTCTTCGAACTCGGCGTAGAATTTCCGGACCATCCGGGGCAGGAGGAGCTGCGCCTTGGCCAGACCCACGACCGCCCAGGCCAGGCGGAGTCCGTCCCTGACCCGTGCTCCAGGCCGGTCATCTCGAAATTCCTCCAGGACGCTCTCAGGCATCCCTTCCTTCACTCCCATCATCTGCTCCATGAAGCGGTGGTTGACCCGGAACCCCGGCAGAAGAGCCAGAGCCCGATACCACGACATGAGGTTGTAGTAGACCCGTCCCCGGATCAGCCCGAGCATTCCGTCGAAGACCGCCCGGTTGTCTTCCACCTTCCGGGCCGAAACGTGCATCATCCGGCAAAACTGCTGATAGACTTCCTTGTAAATGTAGTGGGCAAAGGAAAAGGTGAGCGGTGTCGTAACGCCGCCGTAGCTTTCCGCGATGTTGCTGTTATCCCAGATCCGCAGGATCCCGTCCGGGTCGGCCATTTTCGATAGCGTCGTGATCGGTCGGGACTGCAATAAAAAGAATTCTCCGTCCACCCAGGCCCATTCGATATCCTGCGGGCACCCGAAAAACCGCTCGCAATCCCGTGCCAGCTTCGCCACGGACTTTGCCTGCGATTCGGTCAGTAGGGGGTCGCCGTCTATTGTCCCACCCTGCCACTCTCCGACTCGTCCGTCGCGGGTCACCCGCCAGGTATCGGCATTCGTTTCGCCGGATACCAGGGCTTCACCCAGACCGCGCACGGCAGCGACCACCGCCGTCGCCCATCGTCCGCTCACCGCGTCCGCACTGAAAGCCACCCCCGAGAGGGCCGCGGGCACCATTCTCTGGATCACGACAGCAGGCAGCCGGAGCATCCCCTCGACGCCCGTTTCCCGCCGATAGGACTCGACCCTCTCCGAAAAGCCGGAGTCCCATACCCTGGCAACGTGGTCCAGGACCTCGTCCCGTTCCACGTTCAGAAAACTATCCAGCTGACCCGCGAAGGACGAGCCCGCTCCGTCCTCCTCCACCGCCGAGGACCGCACGGCAAACCGGTCCACTTCGGAAGCGATCTCCCTCAACCGTTCCCGGACGAGTTTTCGAAAAGCCTCCGGCCATACGAAATCCCGGCCTCCGCCTTTCCGAATATTCTCCTCGGCGAGTTCCGAAGGCGGCAGGACGATCCACGGCGGCACCGGGAACCCCGCGGAGGTCAATTTCGCCAGGGCCCAACCCTTGCCCCCCATTCGCTCCCGGGAGGGCTCGTCCCCGGGCGATAGAATTTCAAATTTCATAGCAGATGGTAGAGCAACGCCAGTGGGCCGAGAGTCAGATACATCGCCAAGGTCCAAATTCCCGAGATCGCTTCAATTCGTTTCGCCTTGGGACCGGTCGGCTTTCGCCGAAAGTTCAAAGCAACGGCCACGGCCGTTGCATAGAAGACCGCCAGCAAAGCCAGCGTTGGAAAAAATGTCTCCGTCTGGGCGGAAGCGATAAGAGCCGCTCCCAGATTGACGCTCAGGGCGATCACCCATGCGAGAACCGCCCGGTCGATCCCCCACAAGGAGGTGTAGGTTTCGACTCCCTCCTCCTCTTCCTCCGCGCAGCGGATTTTCCGACCGAATTCGAGCAAGACCCCGTTGCAGAAACTTACGACGAGAAACCAGAAGATCCCCGGCGGCGGCTTGTCGAGTCCATGGACCAGCCAGTCGCAGGAAGTCATATACAAATCGACCAAAGGCATGATCAACATGTGGCTCCAGAGGTAGAGAAGCGGACGGGTCTTCAACCACTCCCGCACGAAGAACTCTTTGCTCATCCCGGCGAGGTAGAGCCAGGTGATGGAGAGGAGAAGGATCAACGGCGGATGAAGCCAGAGCGCCAGAAGTAGCTGTACAGCCGCGCAGGCGACAAAGATCCAGCCCAGCTCCCGCAGAGTGACTAAACCCCGGGGAACCGCACGATAGGGCCGGTATTGGGTATCCTCCTCAATGTCCTTGAACTCGTCGGCGATACGAAGCTGGAAAAAAAAGGCGAGAGCCGTTGCGAAGGCCACCACTGCCCCGGACCACGGCGGAAAGGAATCTTCGCCGCGTAGAAGCCGCGAAAAGGTCAGCGCGGAAATACTGAATGCCAGAACCAGAATCCCGTGGCGGAGCAGGGGAAACCGCTCTTTCTGATAAATCCACCAGCGATTGCTCATGATTTTCGGTTCTTGCGAAGACGGGCCAGAACCTCGTGAGCCCGCGAAAAATTCCCGGTCGCGAGGGAAGCGATAATGGAGAGTTCTCCGGCCAGAACGACGCCTGCACAAACTTCGGCAAAGGCCCTTGCCTTCCCCTCCCCGTGAAGACCGAGAATCTCCAGGTTCGACCGCTGGGTCGGGAGATGAGTTCCTCCTCCGACCGTGCCGACAATGAGGTTCGGAAGGGTCACGGTGGCGTAAAGCGCCTCGTCCCTCACCTCGAATCGGGTAATCCCCACCGAGGCTTCCGCCACGCAGGCAGCATCCTGTCCGCACGCGATGAAGAGTGCTGCAAGTCCGTTCGCGTATTGTCCCTGAATCCCGATCGTTCCCGAGAGCGCTCCCCCCATCGCCGAGATCCGCCAATAATTCTCCATTTGCCGGGCACCCGCCCGAAAATACTTCCGCAGGATCTCCCCGCTCAACTCGACCTCGCATGTCACCTTTTTTCCCCGCACGTGCTGGAAAGACTGGCTGCTGGCCTTCTTGTCTCCCGACTGGTTCGCCTCCACGTAGATCGCCTCCGGCCGGACCGGGGAATGCTCCGCAATGTAGTCACAAACCGCCTGGGTGGCGATGGTCACCATATTCTGCCCGGCGGCATCCCCGGTATGATAATCGAAACGAAGATAGACATGATTCCCCTCGATGGTAATGTTGATATCCACCAATTTTCCGTGGCGGGTTGTGGACTCGGCGATCTCCCGAAACGTGTCCTCTTGCGGCAAGGCCCAGGCGAGAAACTTTCCGGTTTCGACCAGATCGGGAAAGACAAATCCGGGGGAACGGGAGACCCCCTCGTTCAGCAAAAGGGCCGTGCAACCGCCGGCACGGGTAATGGCCAGAGCCCCGCGATGGAACGAAGCGACCAGGGCCGCCTCGTGAGTCGCCAACGGAATGAAGAAATCGCCCTGTGCGTGGAGCCCGTTCACCCGCAACGGTCCCGCGATCCCGACCGGAAGTTCCACCGTCCCGATAAGGTTCTCGATATTGTCCGAGTAAGCTTCGAGCGATGACGAAACCGCGGAATCCAAACCGACCAGTCGTCGTCGACGGAGAACTTCTTTGGCATCCGCCGAAAAACCCATGGGATGCTCTACTTCGGCCCCGTCAGCCTTGGGCCGCAGGGCCTTTTCCAGCGAATCAAGGTCGGCCCCCTCGACAATCCGCCTCAGATTGAACTTCGCGCGCTCGGACGATTCACCCATAAACCCGGGAGATATCTGCTGAATCCGAATCTGGCAAGGGCGGGATGGCCAAATCAGGTGGGTGGGTTGCTTCAGCGCCCACCGCGCACAAGGCCGGACCGAACCGTCCGGC
>CAZBLJ010000099.1:0-10079 GCA_964492605.1 uncultured Puniceicoccaceae bacterium | reverse complement strand
AGGCGGAGTTCCTTTTGGGAATTCGACCCACTGCGAGCCAGATGAAAGGCCCCTGCCCCCACTTCCGCGGCCCTCCTCTTCGGAGGGTCTCAAACGAACGCGTCCCGAATCCGTTTCATGTCCGTGTTTTGCGCCACGATCTCCTGAATGATCGGGATTTTGTCCTTATCGGTCGGCTGGGTTTTCACCGTCATGTTGTTGATCTTCGAAGCGACGGTGTAGCTCTCGTCGCTACAGATCACGATCGGGATGTCCGTCTGCCGGATGAGATCCATCAACTTGGGATGGGGAAGAATATTCCTGGTGAGAACGATGCCGGAAACGACCTGCTTGCGTGAGATATTCGCACTGGCGATCGCCGAGAAGAGGACGTCCTCGCGGTCCCCGGGGGTGATGATCAAAACGCCGGGCTGAATGTAATCGACAACTCCTTTCGCCGTCATGGCCCCGATCACCACGCGCAGGATTCGTTCGGTCTTGCCGAATTCGGCACCGTTCAACCAACGGCCGTTGATCTCCTTGACGACCTGCGCGAAGGTAGGAGCCTGAAGCCTCTTGCGGAGCGGCACGGTTCCGAGAAGGGGAATGCCGAGACGCTCGAGCCCGCGCCCCGCGAATTCGCGGATCAAATCGATTTTCTCGGGAAGCACCTTGTTCAGGATGGCCCCGATCACCTCCACGCCGAATTTATCGAACAACGCCTTGTTCATTGCGATCTCGTCCACCGGGGAGCCGATCCCCCCCTCGGACACGATGATCGCTTTCGCTCCGAAGATCTTGGCGATCGCCGCATTGGAGAGATCGAAAACGGACCCCACGCCCGCATGACCGCTCCCCTCGATGATGATGTAGTCTTTGTTGAAGGCCGCACGGTCGAAAGCCCGGCAGGCCAGGTCGATCAAATGCTCGAGCTTGCGTCCCGGATTCTGAAGATACCAACGGGTCATCCTCTGATCGATCGCAACCGGGCTCGTCGCCCCGATCGGCACGTCCAGATCGTACACGGAGTTGAAGAGAATCGGATCCTCGTCGATCTTCTGACCGTCGACCTGAACGAATCGCTGCCCGATCGGTTTGATGTAACCCACCCTGGGAGAAAACTGCTTCATCGCGTCGAAGAGGCCCAACGAGGTCGTCGTCTTTCCCTGGTTCTGCCGTGTCGCCGCGACGAAAATCCGCTTGGTGCTCGAATTCTTGGGCGCGGCCAGCAACCCCTCGCCCGGAGAAGCGAAAATCGACAGGGAATGGGGCGAATCGAAGCGGGATTCGTCCTCGTTCTCCGAGTCCCTCTGGGAGGCACTGCTGCTCATTCGTCTTGATCGTCCCGCAGAGGATACAGGAAAGAGCGCTCGATCGCCTGGGCGCAGACGAGAACCGCCGTGCCGAAGATGTCATGGGCGCTGGCCCCCCGGCTGATCTCCGCCGCAGGCCGACTCAGCCCGCTGAGGATATGGCCGTAGCAATGCGCGCCACCCAGAATGCGAATCATCTTCGAACTGATGTTTCCGCTGTTCAGATCCGGGAAGATAAGCACGTTCGCATATCCCGCAACGTCTCCTCCGACCCCTTTTACCTGTGCCGTCGCCGGATCGAGGGCCGCATCCACCTGAAGATCCCCGTCGATATCGATCGGCCACTGGTGCTCCAGGACTCTCCTTTGCGCCATGGTGGTGCCGGATCGAACCTTGAGGACCGAGGGGTTGCGACTGTTTGCGTTGTGGGTCGTGAAACTGAGCATCGCCACCTTCGATCTCTCGTTCGTCAGGTGATGGCGGATACGTGCGGCCGTGACCGCGATGTCGCAGAGTTGTTCGGGTGTGGGATCCGGAACCACCGCACAGTCCGAGAGGAACAATTCCGACCGCAACGTGTCCTCGTCGAAATCGAGAATCTGCAGCGAGGAAACCGTATCGACCCCCTCCTGCTTCGGAATGATCTTCAGCAGAGGACGAATCGCACTCGAAGCCGAACGCGTCGCCCCGGAGAGGATCCCGTCGGCCTGCATGGTCGCCAGCATCAGGGTGGCGAAGTAATTGGGGTCGGCCACGTACTCGTGGCACTCTTTCTCCGAGAGACCGCGAAACCGCCGGAGCCCGTGAAACCGTTCGACAAAGCCTGCGAATTCCTCGCTCCGCTTCGGCTCGATCAGGCGAATATGGTCGAGGGAGATCCCCAGACGCCTCGCGTTGCTTTTAATCAGCGCACGGTCTCCCACGAGAATCGGCACGCCGAGTTTTCGCGAGGCAAACAGGCGCGCGGCCTGGATGATCCTCGGGTCGCTTCCCTCGGGAAAAACGATCCGCTTCGGATGACGCGAAAGTTTTTCGGTAAGTTTCTGTATGAGTGGCATATGTATGGGGGGTGCGAAAATGTTTTTTGGAAAGCCGGAAATCCCTGTATTGAGTTCAAGCACGGAAGATGCCCAAATCCTCCGCGAAAGTCATGCGAAAAAACATACAGTCGATCCTGACCGTCTCCGTATCGACGCTGGGATCGAGGATCCTGGGATTGTTCCGGGATATTCTCCTGTATGCGCAGCTGGGACTGGGCCCCACGACCTCCGCCTTTCTCCTGGCCTTTACGCTCCCGAACCTGTTCCGGCGGCTTTTCGGGGAGGGAGCGCTCGGCACCGCTCTCATTCCGGTGCTTGCGGAGGAAGACCGGCGGGCCGGTCGGCCCGCCGCATTCCGGCTGTTGAACCGCACCCTTTCGCGCCTCCTTCTGGTCCTCGGCCTGCTCTGTGCCGCCTTGATCCTGCCCATGACGGCCCTGTTGTGGTTCGGACACTGGGAAGGCTCCCGCTATGAAGAGGCCGTTCGCCTCGGGGTCCTCCTCTTTCCCTACGTGGTGCCGATCTGCGCCGCCGCCCTGGTCTCAGGTGCCTTGCAGACGCTGGGGCGCTTCTTCACCCCGGCCATTACCCCCGTTCTTCTCAATGTCTGCATGATCGGCTTCCTGATCGGACCGGGGATCTGGTTCTCCGACACCGTCTTCGAAAAGGCGGTCTGGCTCTCGGTCGGCGTTCTCTTCGGAGGGATTCTACAGTTGGCGCTCCCCGCCGTCGATCTGATGCGTAGAGGCTGGCGACCGGGATTCGACCCGAGCCCCGATCCGGCCCTCGGGAAACTCCAGACCCTCTTCGTTCCCGCAGTCGCCGGGGCGGCCATCCTCCAGGTGAATATTCTCGTGTCCCGCGGGTTCGCCTTCTTCGTCGAGGCCGATGGTGTCGCCCTCCTCTATCTGGCGGCCCGACTGGTCGAACTCCCGCTGGGGATCTTCGGAATAGCGGCCGCGACAGTCCTCTTTCCCGAATTATCCCGGCTGGCCGCCTCCTCCTCGCACGAGCAGTTTCGCACCTCCTACCGGAACGGTTCCGCTCTCGTAGCAGCCATAACCGTTCCCGCGTTCGTGGGGCTGGCCACCCTGGCCGACCCGATTCTCCGGGGCCTGTTCGCCTGGGGATTGTTCGACGCCGACGATGCGTCCGCCGCCGCGCCGGTCCTCGCGATCTTCGCGGCAGGTCTGCCCTTCTATGCGCAGGCCACCCTGCTGTCACGGGCGCATCAGGCGCGGCAGGACATGAAAACCCCGGTCCGGGTGGCGGGCTGGGTGCTTTCGGCCAATTTCGTCCTCAGTCTGGCGCTGATGTTTCCGTTCGGAGTCCGCGGGCTGGCTGCGGCAAACGGTCTCGCATCCGTTCTCCAGGTGGCGCTGCTCCACCGCTCCCTCCACCGGAAAACCGACGCCGGGGGAAACTGGATCCCCCCCGAGCTATGGAAGGTTCTCGCAGGATCGGCCGCGCTGTTCGTTTTCCTTTGCTGGATCCCCGAGCCGGCCCCCGGAACGCCGCGCGCCGAACTCCTCCTCCACCTCCTCTGGGTGATCCCCGTGGGCGGACTGATCGCCCTCGGGGTGATGGCCGCCCTGCGATTCTCCGGCTTTCAAGGGGTGCTTCCCCGCTTGATCTCGAAAAATGGCCGAACCTGATACGGATATCCTGATCGTCGGCGGCGGAGTCGCCGGTCTTCTCCTGGCCTGGAAACTGGGCAAGGCAAGGGTCCGGGTGCTCCAGGGCCGCTTTCCACCGGCCTCGGTGGTGGCTGCCGGGGTCCTCAACCCGGTGACGGGAAGAAGACTCGCCCGCGTTCCCGACTTCGAAGCCTTCTTCGACGAGGCGGCGGCGACTTACACGGGGATCCCCGCCCGGACGGAAACTTTTCGAAAGACGAAGATTCGCCGTTACTTCCTCAATCAAAAGGAAGCGGATGGATTCGAGGAAAGAAAGGACGCAAAAGAGTTCCGCAACTATCTGGCCCATCGTCTGCCCCCCGGCAAGAGCACTCTGCCGATCGCCGATCCGCTCGGCAGTTTCGAAATCGCCGGCGCGGCCGTGGTCGATCTACAGCCGGTCTTCGAAGCGATCCATGCCCGTCTGAACGGGCGAATCCGGGAAGAAGACGCCGATTGGGATTCCCTCGAATGCCGGGAAGACCGTTTCCGTCTGAACGGCATCTCCGCCCGTATTCTCGTGTGCTGCGAGGGTGCTTCCGTGATCCGGAATCCGCTCTTCCGATGGCTGCCGTTCAGACCGGTGGCCGGGGAAACCCTCACCGTCCGGATGGACGGTGTCCCCGATTTCCCCGAGGTCGTCCAGCACGGGAAATGGGTCCTGTCCCTCGGAGACGGGCGCTTTCGGATCGGTTCCACCTACGAGAAAATCGATCTCGGCGGAGAGGGCCTCCGGGCACGGAACGAATTGAAGGTCCCCCGCAAATCCCCGGAAGCCCGTGCCGCGCTTCTCGAGGCGATTCGGGAGATCTTCCCGGAAGCCGCGAACCTGGAGGTCCTGGATCAACGCGCGGGCATTCGTCCGGCCAGCCGGGACCGCATCCCCTACCTCGGACCCCATCCGGAGCTTCCGAATGCTTTCGTCTGCAACGGCCTCGGGTCGAAGGGCACCCTTTACGCACCCCTTTTGTGCGAAACCCTGGCGAACCATCTGACGACGGGCGCACCGCTCCCCGGCAAATGGCTTCCCCAACGGATGATCCGGCGCGGCTTCAGTCCGAAGCAGGCCCGTTAGGCGGGTCCTCGTCCCCGACGTCTCCTTCCATCGTCTCGGCAAACCACAGAAGCATCCCCGCCATTCGGCCGATGCGTTTCAAAGCCGAAGCCCCGGAAAGAAGCCCGGTCTCGCGATAAGTCAGGCGTCCCTTCACCAAAAGCAGCGTCCCCGACGTACCGCCCAGGTCCTCCAAAATCCGCTCGCACATGGCTGACGAAACCCTCTCGCTGATCCAGTCCGGCCGGTTCGAGGCGATGGTGAGGCGTTTGTCGAACTCTTCGTTCGGACCCTTGATCCGGACCAATTTCTTGAACTCGGCACGCTCCAGCCGATTCAATCCCCTTTTCGAACGGATCACCAGAACGCAATCCTCCCGCAGGCCGGTCTCCAAATGGACGGCCGTTTCCGCCTGCCGGGAATCTTTGAGCCCGGACGCGACCGTCTGAATGCTCATCTTTCTCCCTTTCCATTCGCCGAACAGATACGGGGAGGCTTGAAACAAACCGAATCCTTTGGCCTCCGGTTGGGTTATTTCGAGACCGTATTCCTCCGCCAGTTTCCCGTAATTCGCACGGATGGAGCGCCAGGATCTTCTGGAAAGGAAAAACCCGAAACCCACCACGGCCGCGAAAACGGCGACAACAACGAGGACGACTTCCCATTCCATGGCAGAGGTCTAGGCCCCTCGTTTCCGGTTTACCAGACAAATCCGGAGGAGGCACCCGGGAAGGCTATTCCTCCGTGGGACTCGGCGCTCCCTTTTTAATCCCCAGATGCCGGACTTCCTGCCCGCTCAGGAGGTAGATGACCTCCTCGGCGATATTCGTAGCGTGGTCGGCAATCCGTTCGATCGATTTCGAGATGAAAACCAGCTCCAGCAGCACCTCGGTCGCATACTCTCCCTCCGCGAGCATCGAGGTGAATCCCTGGAAATTGCTCCGGTTCATCGAATCGACCTGTTTGTCCTGGCGAATAATCGCCACGCACCGCTCCACATCTTCGTCGACGAAAGCTTCGATCGCCTCTTTCAGCATGTTGACCGCCATGAGGGCTGAGGAAGGAATCGAGATCAGATTTTCCGGGACTCGGCTCCCGTTAGACGAAGCGTTTAAAATCCGACCGACCCGCTTTGCGATGCTGGAGGCCTCGTCCCCGATCCGCTCGATATCGTGGGAACTCTTGATCGCCACCGCAATCAAGCGCATGTCGGCCGAAACCGGATGGAAGAGCGTCATGTAACGGACCGCAGCCTGATCCACCTCAAGTTCCATCTCATCGACCTCGACATCCGCCGCAATCACCTCGTCGGCGATCGACGCGTCGCGCTTTTCGAGCGCCTCCATCGCACGCCTCGTATTGTGCATGGCTTTTTCGGCCATCAGCACGAGATTGTCGCGAATTTTCTCCAGTTCCGCGTGAAAGGTTCTGTTCATGGTAGGTGGTCGGTTGGGGATGCGAATGCGGAAAATCAACCAAACCGACCCGATACATAGGCTTCGGTCTGCTCTTCCTTGGGATTCATAAAGATTCTTTCCGTTAGATCGTATTCAATCAGCTTACCCAGGTAAAAAAAGGCGGTTTTATCCGAGACCCGGGTCGCTTGCTGCATGTTATGCGTCACGATTACAATCGTATAGTCCTTTTTCAGATCGGCAATCAGCTCCTCTACTTTGGCTGTTGCGATCGGATCGAGGGCGGAACAAGGCTCGTCCATCAGGAGGATATCCGGCTCGACTGCAAGAGCCCGGGCAATGCAGAGCCTCTGCTGCTGACCACCCGACATCCCGAGAGCGCTGTCGTTCAGACGGTCCTTCACCTCATCCCAAAGGGCGGCTCCGCGGAGACATTTCTCGACGACTTCATCCAGGCGGCTTCGGCTCCTCTCACCCTGAATCCGAAGTCCGTAAGCGATGTTCTCGTAAATGGATTTCGGGAACGGATTCGATTTCTGGAAAACCATCCCGATCCTCTTTCTCAGCTCGATGACATCGACGTCGCTGTGATTGATGTCCACACCGTGAATAATGATCTGCCCCGAGGTTATCCGGGCGATGTCCACCAAATCGTTCATCCGGTTCAAACAGCGCAGCAGGGTACTCTTCCCGCACCCGGATGGTCCGATAAATGCGGTGACCTCTTTTTCGAGCATCTCGAGGTTGATATCGAACAATGCTTCCTTCTCACCGTAGGCAAATCCGAAGTCCTTCACTTCGATGATGGGAGGAGACTGCACCGTCGTTTCGTTGGAGGATGGGTTATCGCTCATATTCTGGAGGGAAAAGGTTACCACTGATACTTTTTGCGGGCTCGCATCCGCAACAAAATGGAAGACAGGGCGATCAGGCCCACGATGACCATGAAGACGAAAGCCGTACCGTACTGCATCTTCTCGGTGTATTCGTTCTGCGGAATCTTCAGACTGACCACGTAGATGTGATAAGGCAACGCCATGACGGGTTCCATGAACATATTAAAGAACCCTTTGTCCCAAGGCATACCGGGGGCCGACGCATAGGCCGCGGTAAACATGATCGGGGCCGTCTCGCCCGCCACCCGGGTGATTCCCAATATCGATGAGGTTAAAATACCCGGCATTGCATAGGGAAGAACGTTGGTTCGGATCGAGGTCCATTTGGTCGCACCGAGAGCCAGAGAGCCTTCCCGGAATCCCTGCGGAATGGACCGAAGGGACTCCTCGCTCGCCGCGATAATCACCGGTAGCACCATAAACGCCAGGGTGAACGCACCCGCCAGCAAGGAGACGTTCCAACCCTGGAAACTGAAGTAGACGGTTCCGGCCATTTCGGTTTCGGCATCGCTGATCTCGTCGACCGGAGCCGCAATTGAAGAAGTCACGTCACGCCCCGGAAGCGGAATCCCGAAGAGCTTCCATGATTCGAATGTGACTTCGAAGGCCTCGGCATCGGGAGCGCGTTCGAGTTCGGCGTCGTCTATCATACCCTCCGCCTCCGAGCGGGGCAGGATCTCCACCGTTTCGTAGTTTTTGATGGGGGTTGCGAACTTGAAAAGCGTGTCTTCGCTCGGGGTATCCGTAAAAATCGGGGCGGTAAGCACGAAAGCACCGAATCCGAAGATGCCGAAAACGATCGACGGAACTCCCGCCAAATTCAGAATGGAGAGCCGGATCGTGTTCAGCATCCGCCCCGGCCTGGAATATTCGCTCAGGAAGATTGCGGCCAACGTGCCCAGCAGCAACGCGATAAAGACGGCTCCGATCGTTAGCAGGAACGTTCCGACGATGTTTGGCAGAATTCCTCCGCCGGAATAGGAGTAGTTCTCGGCACCCACGAAATCGGAGGCCGGAATCCCGTTTTCCTTCCGCCACTTGTCGAATGTCTGCGAAGCCATCTCGAATTCTTCATAGGACGTAATCCGCAAAGTCACTCCCTGCTCCTTCAGGAATGCGAAAAACTCCGCCGGTTCCAAAGGCTTCTGCTCTTCATAATTAAAGAGATAGGTGAACTTTCCGTGGTGGTAGTCGATCTGGCCGATCTTCCGGTTTTCCTCGCGGACCAGCTCGTTGAGTTTCTCTCCGGAAACCTCCTCGGCCCCGTCTCCGGTTTCCACCGTGTACCAGTCGAATACATAGAGGGTCTCCGGAAAACCCGTGAAAAATTCGGTATTCACAAACGGAAAAGAAGAACGGAAGACAGTCTTGGATCCGTTGATGGTAATGTCGGCGAAGATGTAGGTCGCAAACACGATGATCCCGTAGGTGATCAGTCGGAAAAACCAGAATGCCGCAGTCTGCATTCGTTTCGCGGGCGTAGGCCTGCGACCGAAGGCGGAGTTCCGGACAAAATCCTTATCTGTTTGGGTGGCGCTCATTTCACTGTTCTCCTTCCACGAACGGATTAGTCAGCCGACAACTTGAAACGTTTCACAATCTTCTGCGCCAGGAAGTTGATCAGCAGGGCGATGAAGAAGAGCACGATCCCGACCATAAACAAGGCGCGGTAATGAAGGCTCCCGTTCACCACCTCCGGAAGCTCCTGGGCGATGATGCCGGTCATCGTGTGGACCGGTTCGAAAATGACGGCCGGACCCAGGCCGAGGTCGGGAATCTTGATTCGATTCCCCGCAACCAGCAGGACCACCATGGTTTCCCCGATCACCCGGCCGAATCCCAGCAAACAGGCGGAAATGATCCCGGAAAGCGCAGTCGGCACGATGACCCTCAGGGTCGTCTGCAACGACGTCGCCCCCATGGCGAACGAGGCCTCTTTGAATGCCTTGGGCACGTTGTTGATGGCATCCTCGGTAAGGGTGAAGATCGTGGGAACCGCCATGAGCGCCAGAAGCACCCCGGCTACGAAGGCGTTGAGCCGCTGCTCCAACCCAAGTAAGTTTTGAATCTGCTCGCCGAACACGACGATGCCGAAGAAGCCCAGAACGACGGATGGCAGGGCCTCAATGAACTCGATATACGGCTTGATGATATTGAGTTCCCTTCGATGGGCGATCTGGTTCACATAAATAGCGGCGCACACGCTGAATGGCACCGAAATACAGATCGCGATGACGGCGATCAGAAAGGACCCGGAGAGAAGAGGCAGAATTCCGTAAAACTCCTGCCACGCCGTTCCGGTCAACCAGCGCTTCCCGAAGAGGAAAGCGAGGACGGAACGATAGATCGGGATCGGCTCGAACTGCTGCCACGTTTCCAACCTTTCCGCGTAATCGGGAAACTGGTCGGTGTATTTGACGAGAAGTCGCCGGAACTTATCCACATCCTTCTCGTAACCCGCCAACGTGGCATCCGGAACTTCGGTGGCAAGAGCATCCAGCCGCTCGCCCATCTCCGTCGTCACCTCCATATAGCGGTCGAACATGGCCTTCAGTGGTGCAACACGTTCCCGCCAATACTCCTCGCTGAAATCGATCACCGAGATGCTCTCGGCCAAATCCGCCTGATCGGCGTTTATCAGATTCCGGCGACGTTCGAGATTCGACTCGTTCGCGTAATAATCGTCCTTGGTCTTCTTCGCGATTT
>CAZBLJ010000098.1:0-10180 GCA_964492605.1 uncultured Puniceicoccaceae bacterium | reverse complement strand
CGACCGTAGCTGAAAGGCGACTCTTCCGGATAACACCATCCGGACGGTTTGGCCCTAATGGTGTAGAACGAGGCCGATCTCCTCCCCCGGGTTTGCACGGGTTGGAAAACCCGTGCCCCTTTTCAGCTTCACACGGGTTGGAAAACCCATGCTCCCTTTCAGCTTCACACGGGTTGGGAAACCCGTGCTCCCTTGAGGCACCTTTCGGGCTACCGGTCTTCCCCTCCGAAGGCGGCGTTGGCCTCCCGGATCAAGGGCACTGCGTCCCCGTCTTTGTCCAGGCTCCAAAACATCAACCCCCTGAGACCCTGCTTTCGGGCGAAGCGGGCTTTGGCCGCCGCCGCGCGTCGTGATTCGAAGCTGATCGCTGTCCCGGCGGATTCCGAGACGAGGAAATCCGCTTCGCTCGCGAAGTCTTCGACGACCGCCCAATCCATAACATCAAGGGGATAGAATACTCGGGGGATCAGATAGCGGTAGTCGTTCCAGCCATCGCGGGCCGCCTCTTGGTCCACGACTTCGTAGGAGGCCCCTTTCACCGTTTCGGAGTCGATGCGCACGCCTTCGAAGCGGACTCCGGACAAGGATAGACCGAGTACCGTTTTCCCGGGCGGCACGCCGAGAGCGCGGAGAGACGCCAGTGCCCCGCTGACGCTGGGCGATCGATAGGGCGGATGCCCCGGTGCGAGCAAGGGCGCGTTGTGCCCTACCCCGGCCAACCACGGTCCGGCGAAATCGTAGGCCATGAGATGAAACCAGTCCACCTGCTTCGCAAGAGGTCTCAAGCGGTAGCGGGTGGAAAGGGGTTCGTAAGACCCCGGAATGGCTACGGTCAGGATTTTGTCCCGCGCCTCCGGATGGGTCTCGAAGGCACGCCGGACCGCATGCGCCAGTTTGACCAGATTCGCCGGGTCGTCGGATCGATAAGCGGTCCCCTCGGCCCCGCCTTCCAGGGGATACTCCCAGTCCAGGTCGATGCCGTCGAGATCGTGTTCGAGCACGAAGGCACGCGCTTTTTCCGCAAACAATCGCCTCGCCGACTCATCCGCGGCGATATCCGAGAAATATTCCGAAGACCCCCACCCGCCAAACGACACCAGCTTACGGAGGCCGTTCTTCTCGGCGATTTCCCGGAAAGCGCGCAACGCATCCCCGCCACTCCGTCCCTCTCCCGCCCCGTTTCCGGGGAAATCAAGCAGGATCTCCACCGACCCGCTCTCCGCATCATACACAGGCTTGACGAACGCATAAACGAGATGGGTCAGCCCGGCTCCCCGCAGGTCCAATGCGGCGACCCGTTCCACCCCCCAAACGGGAACATAGGCGACGAGTACCGGCTGGTCGCCATCCGCCGACGCTCCAGCCATACCGATTCCGGCGAACAGACTCGCCAGCAAAGCCGTCGCGGCCCGCAACCCGGTGGAAAGACGGCTGCGGACGGCACGAATCACATCGAGTGGAGGGCGCGACCGTCAACGGCCAGGGCAGCCTCCTTGAAAGCTTCGGATAGTGTCGGATGCGCATGGACGGTCCGGGCCACGTCTTCGGCACTGCCTCCGTATTCCATGTGCGTGACGGCCGCCGCGATGATCTCCGATGCATTCCGGGCGACCATTTGAACGCCGACCAGGCGATCCGTCTTCGCGTCCGCATGGACGATCATCACTCCGTCCGTCGCATCCGTCGCGAGGGCCCGGCCATTGGCCGCGAGGGGGAATTTCCCGGTTTTGATCTCGATCCCCCGCTCTTCCGCTTCCGCGGCGGTGAGGCCCACCGAGGCGATCTCGGGGTCGGTGTAAATCACGTTCGGGATCACCCCGTAATTCACATGACCGACGCCACCGGCCAGCTGTTCCGCCAAGGCAACCCCTTCTTCCTCGGCCTTGTGGGCCAACATGGGTCCGCGAATCACGTCGCCGATGGCGTAGATTCCTTCGACTCCGGTCGAGAAGCGATCATCGACCTCGACCCTTTTCCCGTCATCCAAACGGACTCCGACCTTCTCCAGGTCGAGCCCGTCCGTGACGGGCGCGCGGCCGACGCTGACAAGAACTTTATCCGCCTCGAACGTGACCTCTCCCTTTTTCCCTTCCGCTTTGAGGAGAACCTTCCCGTTCTCTCCCTTCTCGATACCGGTTACCTTGGTCGATTTGTGGAACTTGAGGCCCTGCTTTTTGAAGATGCGCTCCGAGAGTTTGGATACCTCTTCGTCATAGTTCGGGGCGATCCTGGGCAAAAACTCCACCACATCCACCGCGGCACCCATCCGCCGCCACACCGACCCGAGTTCGAGACCGATCGCCCCGGCCCCGACGACCACCATCTTTTCGGGAACCTCCTCCAGCGCGATCGCTTCGTCGCTGCTGATCACCGTTTCCCCGTCGAAGGGGAGGAAAGGCAGCTCGACGGATTTCGACCCGGTGGCGATCACGATATTCTTCGCGGACACCTCGGACTCCTTCTCCCCGCTCACCTTGACCTTGTTCGACTCCAGAAAAGAGGCCGTCCCCTGGAACACCGTAATCTTGCGCCCTTTGCAAAGTTGCGCGACGCCGCCGACCAATTTGGAGACGACGGAATCCTTGTTTTTCATCAAGGCGCCGAGGTCGACCTCCACCTTCCCGGCGATCCCGTGCTTTTCGCCGTGATCCCTCGCGGCAACCAGCACCTCGGTCGAGTGCAGCAGAGCCTTGCTCGGAATGCACCCGACATTCAGGCAGGTGCCCCCCAGGGTGGGTCGCTTATCGACCAGACCCACTTTCAGGCCCAGTTGAGCGGCCCTGAGGGCGCATACGTATCCCCCCGGACCCGCGCCCAGAACCAGAAGATCAAAATCAGTGTCAGGCATCGCTCCAGAGGAACGGGAAAGCGCGCGGGGGTCAATTCCCGAGCCGCCTCCGGAATATCCCACCGTCGCGATTACCGGAGGCCGCGCTCCTTGAAGCCCCGGGAGACGTCCACGTATTTCAGCGCCCAATGCTTGAGGTCCGCCCGGGCCTCCTCCGACAGGGTCTTCACGACCTTTCCGGGGACCCCCAGCACCATGGACCCGTCGGGAACCACCATCCCCTGGGTGACGAGGGCGTGGGCACCGATCACGCATTCCTTGCCGACCTTCGCCCCGTCCAAAACCGTAGCCTGCATGCCGATCAGGCAATCATCGCCGATCTCGCAGGCATGGACGATGGCTCCGTGCCCCACCGTCACCCGAGCGCCGATCACCACACCAAACTCATCCGCCAAGTGGACGATCGCGCCGTCTTGAATGTTCGTATCCTCTCCGATCCGGATCGAGTTGATGTCCCCGCGGACGACGGCCGAGGGCCAGACGCTGCAACGTTCGCCCAGCACGACATCACCGTAGATGGACGCCGTGCCGGCCACCCAGCAACTGTCCGGGACGACCGGTTCGCAATCGAGGTGTTTGGCAAGTCTCTCGGCAGGTGTCACGGGATCAACCTATCCGCTCGCGAATGATGCCGCGGACCTTGTTCATGTCCGCCCCGAAGCGACGGATGCCGTCGGAGAGTTTTTCGGTCGCCATCTGGTCCTCGTTGAGCATCCAGCGGAAACTCTCCTCATCGACTTCGATTTTCTCCACCGGCTCGTTCAGCGATTTCTCCTCGGAGAGTTTTTCCTCCACCGTTTCGTCGGATTCCTGAAGCTCGCTCAACAGGTCCGGGCTGATGGTCAGCAGGTCGCAACCGGCGAGCTGAATGATTTCGCCGCTGTTGCGGAAACTGGCCCCCATGACCTCGGTCGCGAAACCGAATTTCTTGTAATAGGTGTAAATCTCGCGAACGCTCTTCACGCCGGGATCATCCTCGGGAGCGAAGTCTTTCCCCTCGGCGGCTTTATACCAATCGAGGATGCGACCGACGAACGGCGATACCAGTTTCGCACCCGCTTCGGCCGCCCCAATGGCTTGCGCCAGGGAGAACATGAGGGTCATATTGCAGTTGATGCCTTCCTTCTGGAGATGGCGGGCGGCTTCGATCCCCTCCCATGTGGACGCCAGCTTGATCAGGATCCGCTCGCGGTCGATGCCGTTCTCCTCGTACAAACGAATCAACTCCTTCGCCTTTTCGATGCTCCCGGTCACGTTGAACGAGAGACGGGCGTCCACCTCGGTGGAAACCCGGCCCGGGACGATTTTCAGAATCTCCAAGCCGAAGTGAACCAGCAAGTGATCGATCACGGTCTCTATCTCCGGACCGTTTCCGTTCTTCCCGGCTGCATCCGCTACGGCCTGTTCGACGAGCGGTTCGTATTCGGGCTTTCCCATCGCTTTTAGAATCAGCGTCGGGTTGGTCGTCGCATCCTGGGGCTCGTAAGCCTTGATGCTCTGGAAGTCGCCGGTATCGGCGACGACTTTGGTGAATTTTTTGAGTTGGTCGAGCGAGTTCATAGCAGGCCACATTGCGAGCGGGGCGCGGAATTGACAACCCCGGAAAAGCGTTTCGTCGGGAAATCCGGGTTGGAAGAGCGGAAGAAATTGCCCAGCCTCCATTCCATGTATCAACGGGAGGCTCTTCGCAAGGTAACGTACCGCTACGATCTGATCCGCGGTGCGTTCGGCGGCATCCTGGAGGTCGGAGCCCTTTCCTTCGGCCTTCTCGCGGCCATCCGCTCCTTCGACGCACCGGATCTCGTCAAGGGTCTCCTCAGCGCGGGGATCGCCTTCGGGCTATTCGTGGCTCCGATGGGGCAGCGGGTCGCCGCGGCCACGAAACTGCCCGTGGCCAGGGTGGGAGCCCTCTGCTTCCTCTTCGCAGCGGTGGGGTATGGCATCACCTCCCGCGCGGACACCCTGGCCGTCTTTGTCGTCGCCTTCCTTCTGGCGAACTGCCTGATCGCCCAGATCCCCAGCCTTTTCGTCACGGTCTACGCCCGCAACTACGACCATCGCGACCGAGGCCGGCTGGTATCGAACACCTTTATTCTGGCCGCGATCGTCGGGGCCTTCCTGAGTTTTTTCGGAGGCGAATACCTCGACATCCATCCCGAGTCGTTCGGAACCATTTTTCTTCTCATGGCTGCGGCGGCGTTGGTCAGCGCGCTGGCCGTTTCACGCATTCCCAGCGAGCCGCTACAGGTGCGGCCCAAACGCCGCGGAGGGAATTACGCCCTGATTTTCGAAGACCGTCTGTTCGGGAAGATGTTGACCGCCTGGATGGTGCTGGGCCTGGCGAACCTGTCGCTCCTCCCACTCCGGGTGGAGATTCTCGCCAATCCCGTTTACGGCTTCAACCTGCCCAACAGCCAGGTCATCTTCCTGACCGTCGTCGTCTTCGCACTGGCCCGTATCGTGGGGCTGAAGTTTTTCGGCCTCATCTTCGAGAAGATGAATTTCCTGGCCTTCCGCGTGTTGATCAACGGCCTCCTGTTCTCGGCGATCCTTTGTTATTTCAATTTTTCGAACCTCTGGATCATCGGGCTCGGCTCGGCCCTCTTCGGATTCGGAATGGGCGGCGGCAATCTCGCCTGGAATCTGTGGGTTACCCGGATTGCTCCGGATGAAAAGGTGTCCGAATACATGAGCGTCCACATGAGCCTGACCGGCATCCGCGGGGTCCTTTCCCCCGTCATCGCGTATAGTTTGCTGCCGTTCTTTACTCCGCAAACGCTGAGCTGGTTCAGCCTGGGCCTGCTGGCCGTTTCCGGCTGGATGTTCCTGTCGCTTCTGCGAAAACCGGAGGTTCGAGGCCAATTCGAAGGACGTGCCGAAAGAACCGCTAATCGACCCGGTTAGAGAATTTTCTGATCGGCGACCCCGAGAAAGGTTGCCTCCTGGATTCGAAGCTCTAAACCTCCTGTCTATGAGCAAAAATCCCATCCGCGTTGCTGTCACTGGAGCCGCCGGGCAGATCGGCTATTCGCTGCTGTTCCGTATCGCCTCGGGCGAAATGTTCGGGCCGGACCAACCGGTGGCCTTGAACCTGATCGAAATCGAGCCCGCCATGGGTGCCCTCGAAGGGGTGAAAATGGAACTGGACGACTGCGCCTTTCCCCTCCTCGTCGATACAAAGGGATCGTCCGACCTGGACGAGGGATTCAAGGACGTGAACTGGGCGCTCCTGGTCGGCAGCGTCCCCAGGAAAGCCGGAATGGAACGCGGGGACTTGCTCGATATCAACGGCAAGATCTTCACCGGCCAGGGCCGGGCGATCGAGAAGAACGCCGCGCCGGACGTCCGGGTCGTCGTCGTCGGCAACCCCTGCAACACGAATTGCCTGATCGCGATGAACAACGCGAAGAGCATTCCCCAGGACCGCTGGTTCGCCATGACCCGGCTCGACGAGAACCGCGCCATCACCCAGCTCGCCACGAAGGCGGGCGTCCACTCCACCTCCGTCACCAACATGACGATCTGGGGGAATCATTCGGCCACCCAGTATCCGGATTTCTACAACGCCAGGATCGACGGCAAACCGGCCGACGAGGTGATCGGTGACGAGTCCTGGCTAAAGGAGACCTTCATCCCGGTCGTGCAGCAACGCGGGGCCGCCATCATCAAGGCCCGGGGCGCTTCCTCGGCCGCCTCCGCGGCGAACGCGGTCGTCGATACGGTCCGGTCCCTGACCACCCCCACCGAGGACGGAAACTGGCACAGTGTCGCCGTATGCTCCAAGGGCGAATACGACACCGAATCCGGCCTGATCACCTCCCTGCCCATCGTATCCGACGGGACCGACTGGAGTATCGCCGACGGGGTGCCGATCAACGACTTCAGCCGGGCGAAGATCGATGCCTCCGTCGCCGAGCTGTCGAGCGAGCGCGAAATGGTAAAGAACCTCCTCTAAGACCGACCGCCGGCTTCTCCTCTCTCTTCCCATACATGCACGGCTGGCAGGAGAACCGCTTCTACGGTGATTTCGATCGCGAACCCCTGCCGGGCGGAAAACGCCCCGCGGAGGATCACCGCTCTCCCTTTGCGATCGACCGGGACCGGGTCGTGTTCTCCTATGCGTTCCGTCGCCTGCAATCGAAAACCCAGGTCTTTCAATCGGGGGAGTTCGACTTCTATCGCACCCGTCTCACCCATTCCATGGAGGTCGCGCGGATCGGACGGTCGATCTGCGAGTTTCTCGCGAGCTGCTCTCCCCTTCTCGAGCGCGATTTCTTCCTGGATCCGGACCTGACGGAGGGGATCTGCCTGGCCCACGACCTCGGGCATCCGCCCTTCGGCCATATCGGCGAACGGAAGCTCAACGAGTTGATGGCCGCCCACGGAGGTTTCGAAGGCAACGGCCAGACACTGCGGATTCTCACACGCCTGATTTACGCCAGGGAGAAGGGAACGGAAGGAATGAACCCGACCCGCGCCTTTCTGGACGGCGTGCTGAAGTACAAGCTTCTCTACCGCGAGCGGCGCAAAGAACACGGCGGGCATCCGGAGAACCACTTCATCTACGACGACCAGGAGTCTTACCGCGATTTCGCACTGGGCTCCGGCCTGGTTCCGGGAGAACTCGACTCCCTCGCGGACCTGAACGGGATCCGCAGCATCGAATGCCAGATCATGGATTGGGCCGACGACGCCGCCTATTCCTTGAACGATATCGTCGACGGGATCGAGGCCCGTTATATCACCCAACACACGGTCGACCGGTGGACGGAGGAGAATGAGGAGTTGGCGGAAGTCGATTTCAAGCTGATCGACGACCTGAAACGCTCCATCCGCGAAGGCTATTACGAACGGAAGTTCAGCAGCAAAGTAGGCTCCTTCATCAACGCCACCCGCATCGTGGATTCGGACGGAGCTTTCTCCGACCGGACCAACCGTTACCGCTACCGACTTCAGGTCGATCCGGCGGCCCTGCGGGAAGCGAACCTCTACAAGAGAATCGCCAACGATTTGATCTTCCAATCGACCACAATCCAGCAGATCGAATTCAAGGGGAGCCGCCTGTTGGAGAACCTGTTCGAGGCGATGATGGAGAATTACGCGTCTTCGTCGCGCGCCCGCCGCCTGAAACTGGTACCGGATATCGAACACAGGCTTTTCGTCGAAGCCGCCAGCGAAGACCTTCAGGCCCGCCTGGTTTGCGACTTCCTGTCCGGCCTGACCGACGGCCAGGCCGTCCGGTATCATAAGAAGTGGTTCGACCCCGACTTCGCCTCGATCCTCGACATCAATTGAGCCGACGGGTGTGATTCCAATCAAAGTCAGAACCACCAACGGACAGGAATGTCCGTTCTCCGTTTCCAAAGGGGCGACTGAAGTCGCCGTTCCTTTTTCAAAAGCTTCTCCGAAAAAGATCTCAGGATTAGAAAAATTCATGCTTGCACTTCCCGCCTTTCAGCGTAACTGTGACCCATTCTCAAATGAAGACGGTGATTGTAGATCCACTCAACCTCCCCGACCTGGAGCGCTTCCAGGCTTGGCGCAGCGACGTGATCGAGAAACCGGAGAACCAGCGAAAACTGGAAGAGTGGATCTTCCTCAACGCCGCCGGCGTTCTTCTGGCGGACAAGACCGGCGAGCTTTTGACGTTGCCGCATTCGGAGTTCGACCTGGGTAGCAAAGACGTCCGGGATCTGATCGACCGGTTCGCCGAAACATGGAATTTCGACTCCCAGATCATGAACGAGAGCAACGGATCCACCAAGTTCGTTGTCTACCGCCGGGACCGGCTGCAAAAGGTTCTCGACGATGCGCCCTACTGCGTGATGTGCGGAAAACTCAATTACAGCCACCCCCTGCGGGCCGAATCGTTTATGGCCGAACTCCGGGAACGCTGGGATTTCCACGGTCGCCTGCCCCACGAAATCGGGGTCGCTCTCGGCTATCCTCTGGATGATGTTTTCGGCTATATGGGTCTTCTTCCGCTTCCCTGTAAAGGAGTCTGCGGCTGGAGAGTCTTCGGTTGCATGGAAGAATCGCAACGCCGCTCCTGCGCATTCAACAACGCACGCTGCCGGGCCCTGTTTCTCCTTACGAGTGCGGGTCGCTGCGGCGCCGTATCTCCATAAGGGCGGACAGGGCATTTGCTCTCAGCTGACCCTCGGGCAAATCGACGAAGGAGCGCGCAAGGGCGAAACCCTTTCGATGGGCGCAGGCAAGGACCGAAAGACGCATCGATTGTTTTCACGGGAACACTCCCGCCAGTCGATTCATCGCAGCATGGCCTGCAGGATGTCGCCTTCCTCGCGGGAGATGTCGATTTGGAGTTCCCAACCGGCATCCAATGCGCCGTGCGGACCGATGAATCCGTAGACAAGAACATGTTCGAACTGGCTCGGATCGAACCGCTTTCCCACCTCGGAACGCATGCCGCCTATCTCGTCCCTCGCCAAGGCATTGATGAACCGATCAAGCTGTTCGCGACTCTTTTTCCCTGCTCTCTGGAAATTGCGCGTCAACTTACACTCGTAGACCGCAAGGGCTCGACGGGTTTTCCGATCCCAGATGACAATGTCCAACTCGCCGAGAGTCCGGCCAGAGCGGCTTTCGTATTGGATCCCGGTGTAGACCGCGAAATCGGGTTCCGCATACTGTTCCTGCAAAAGCACCAAAGCAATGGCCTCAAGAACCGACCCTACCTTGCCATAGTCCAGCGGAAGGTTCCGGATGGCCTCGAAATAGCGATCCAGCAGACTGTTGCGATCCGGATCGATCCGGTCACCTAAAACCGGTGGTTGGAATTCGATCGAAGCCGGGTGAGCCTCGACATCCGTTCGGCCGCGCGAATTCCGGCCTTCCAACCATGCGGCAACATATTTCCGGTCTTCGACGCTCAGAAGTTCGAGATCGACGGTGACCTCTCGGTTGATGTCTTCACGCCAGAGAAAAGCCTTGGAAAAACTCGCATCTACCAGCTCGGCGTTGATCGTGCGGCCATCGGAAGAGGTCCATTCGCGGGGAGCCGCCGATGCCCATGGGATGAAGAGACCCAGCAGGAGGAAGGGTAGAATCAGCTTCATCGTTTTTCTTAGGGTTCTGGAAAAGGATTGGTGACGGTCAAACAAGCAGGAATCTCGCCTGTTTCCGAAAGCAAAATGATGGAGCAGGCACATCTGCGTGCAATGTAAACCGCACCCATCGAGACCCGAATCGCCCCAATGTCAGGTCGTATCGAACAACCGATAGACGTGACCTTCGTCACGCCTCGACAAACGACCTCAGGAACGCCGCCACCCTGGAGACCTTTACCTCGAACGCGCTAGAGTCTGCTCG
>CAZBLJ010000097.1:0-10213 GCA_964492605.1 uncultured Puniceicoccaceae bacterium | reverse complement strand
AACTCAATCTACAATCACCCGCGCGCCGCGTCGGTACGTGGCGTAACTGTAGAACCAGTCGACCAAAACGAGGAGCTTGTTCCGGAAACCTACGAGAAAAATCAGGTGCACCAGCAGCCACGCCATCCAGGCCGGGAAGCCGGCCATCCGCAGCTTTCCGATTTCCGCTATGGCACGGGAACGTCCGATCGTCGCCATGCTGCCCTTGTCGAAATAGACGAATGGTTTGCGATCTTTCGGCGGTAAGGCTTTTCCGGCCTTCAACTCCTCGCGAAGGATTCTGGCGGTATGTTTGGCCATCTGCATGGCTGCCGGAGACACGCCGGGAACCGGCTTGCCCTTTGCATCCACCAGGTTGGCAAGGTCCCCGAGAGCAAAGGCTTCGGGGTGACCGGGGATCGAGCAATCCGGCTCCACCTTGATCCGCCCCGCGCGGTCCACCGGGACCCCCAGGGTCCGGGTCAACGGAATGGCCTCGACCCCGGCCCCCCAGACGATCGTGGCGGCGTGGAGGGTTTCGCCGCCCACATCCAGTTCCCGGGCTCTGACGTCCTCCACCATATCGCCGCAGCGCACCTCGACGCCCAGTTCCTCGATCTGCCGGGTGGCTTTTTCGGAGAGGGACGCCGCATAACTTCCCAGGATGCGGTCGCTTCCTTCGACCAGAACCACGCGGACCGCAGCGGGATCGATTCTTCGGAAGTTCCGCTTCATTACGTGGCGGGACAGTTCGGCCAGCGCCCCCGCCATTTCAACCCCGGTCGGTCCTCCGCCCACCACGAGGAAGGTCATCAACTTCCGGCGCAGGTCTTCGTCGGATTCGATCTCGGCTTTCTCCAGGCAGCGCAGGACGTGGCTGCGCAGGGTCACGGCGTCGTTCAGGGTCTTGAGTCCGTGCACATGCTTTTCCCAGTGATCGTTCCCGAAAAAACTGGTTCGGGCGCCGGCCGCGAGGACGAGGTAGTCGTAGTCGTAGACTCGCTTCGCGCTTCGGGCCTGTTTTTGCGTCAGATCGAGTTCCAGGATCTCGTCCAGACAGGTTTCGACATCGGGGCGGTCGCAAAACAGGGCGCGCAGGGAATGGGCGATCTGCGGTCCCGACAATCCGGAGGTGGCCACCTGGTAGAGGAGGGGCTGAAACAGGTGGTGGTTTTTCCGGTCGACGAGATGGATTCGCACGTTCCGGTGACGGAATTTCTTGCAAAATTCCAATCCTGCGAAACCTCCGCCAAGGACAAGAATGGTTTTCGGTTGTGAACCTGGCATCCCCCGACCTTCGGTGAAGCGAGGCAGGATGCAAACGAACCGGGCATTTATCGCAGCCCCAGCACTTCTTCCATCCGGTAAATACCCGGTTCCTTGCCGATCACCCATTTTGCCGCCGTCAGAGCGCCCCGGGCGAAGATGCCCCGGTCTCCGGCACTGTGGGAAAGCTCGATCCGTTCCGAGGGTCCGGCAAAGGTCACGGTGTGCTCGCCAACCACGCTACCGCCGCGAAGGGCGTGCAAGCCCACCTCCCGGTCGGGGCGTTCCCCGGTCAACCCCGCCCGGCCCCGGACCGCCGTGTCCTTTTCCCAGCCGCGGCCCTCGATCACCGCCTCGAAAAGATTTTCGGCCGTTCCGCTGGGTGCGTCCTTCTTGAACCGGTGGTGCATCTCCACGATTTCCGGATGGTAGGATTCGGGCAGCAGCTCGGAGGCCTTGCGCACCAGGTGGAGCAGCACGTTCACGCCGATGGAATAGTTACCGGCCCAGACGATGGGAATCTTCTTCGCCGCCCCGCGAATGGTCCCGGCTTCCTCCTCCGTGTGCCCGGTGGTTCCAATCACGAGCGGAATGCTTTTTTCCGCGCACAGGTTTGCCAGGACCGGGGTGCCGTCGTGCGAGCTGAAGTCGACCGCTACGTCGCAGCCGTTCAGCAGAGAGGAGGGATCCGAGCCGAGATCGCATTGCCCGGAAACTTCCACTTCTTCGTCAGCGGCAACCGAAAGGATAGCCTGACCCATCCTGCCTTTCGCTCCATTGAGTAGAATCTTTAGTGCCATAAGACACAAATGCTAGGTGCTTCTGCTGGGTGAGCAATGGGAATTCGGAAGCTTGTGAAGAGGTAAACAGGATCCGGGTGTGGAGGTGTGTATTGGCTGGTCAGCAAGCATCGGAAGGACGAAGCGTCCAAACAACTCGGCAAGCTGCTGAACCGTCATCCGGAGTATCCGACGAATCCCGCTGCCGCCAGGGCGGACGCCGCGGATTGGTGGTCCGATTGCGGGTTCCTACAACCAGCCCTTCTTCCGGAAGAAAAATACCATCAGGATCGAAAACAGAAACATGCCGCCGAGACAGATGGGGTAGCCCCAGTAGGAATTGACGAGCGGCATGTTCCAGGGACTGACTTCCGGGTTGAAGTTCATCCCGTAGACTCCGGCGACAAAGGTCAGCGGGACGAAAATGGTGCCGATGACCGTCAGGAGGCGCATGGTCTTATTGATGCGTTGGTCCTGTTTGGCGGAGTGGAAGTCCTGCAGGTCGTGAAGCATTCCGCGGGCGTGCTCGACACGCTCCGCCGCGCGTCTGGAATGATCGAGCAAATCCCGGAGATACACGTCCATGGACGGTGCCATGACCTCGGGAGAGAGGTCGTTCAGATCGTGAATGGCGTCGCGCAGGGGAAAGGCCAGGCGGTTCAACCGCAGGACCAGGCGCTTTTTCCGGTAGATCTCGTCGACCGGTATCGGCTTGTCCTCGGGTTCCTGCATCAGAGCTTCCTCCAGGCCGACCACGATCTCCTCGACCGCTTCGGTCAGGACGAGCAGGCGGTCGACGAGGACATCGATCAACGAGTAGGCGAGGAACGAGGAGCCTCCCGTGCGCAGACGGCTTCCCTCGACCCGGAGTCGCGATTTGACCGGTGCGAAAATGTCCTCGTCATCCTCGGCGAACGAGATCACGAGCTGGTTGCGGAGAACGATGGATACCTGTTGTCCCTTCGGTCGCGTGGCCGTCGGATCCAGCCCCACCGCTCGCCCGGTAAAAAACAACTCGCCCTTGTTGATCTCGACGCGCGGGCGGGTCCAGGCGCACATCACGTCTTCGATGGTGAGGGGATGAAGACCGACGGCTTCGCCGAATTTGCGAAGTTTCTCCGCATAGTGAATCCCGGTCACATGGATCCAGGTGTATTCGTTCTCGTCGGCGATTCGACCGGCCTTTTCCGGGTCGTCGGTGGTCTCCGAACTCACCGAATCGACGGAGAACCGGTGGATTTCGAATTGCGTATGGCAGCTGCGGGAGAAATCGCTGGGAATCAACGGCAGGTCTTCGCCCGGCGGCAGGCCGATTCGTTGGACCTGGTCGTGGAGGGTGGTCCGCTTCCGATGATTGATCGACCGGGAGGTTTGGTCGATCGGCTTCGTCTCACTCTTATCACTGCTGCTCATAGTTGAGGGAACCGCCGCTCAATAATACTGGGGCACTTTGATGTCCTCGGGGAGCGGAATCCGCTCGTAGTCCTCGTGGTGAACGCGTTGTGGCAGTTCCACCTTTTCCTGTGGAAGCACGTCGTATGGAACAGTCTCGAGAAGATGGCGGATGCAGTTCAGCCGCGCCCGCTTCTTGTTGTTCCCTTCGACAACCCTCCAGGGCGCGTAGTCGAAGTTCGTATTGAAAAGCATTCTTTCCTTGGCTTTGGTATACTCCTCCCAGCGGACTCGGGACTGGAGGTCCATCGGGCTGAGTTTCCACTGCTTGAGGGGGTCGTGGATCCGGCAGAGAAATCGGAGTTCCTGCTCGTCGTCCTCGATGGAGAACCAGTACTTGAGGAGCATGACGCCGGCGTTCGTGACGAGTTGTTCGAAGAGAGGAACGTCCTCGTAGAACTGGTCGACCTGCTCGGGCGTGGCGAAACCCATCACCGACTCGACCCCGGCCCGGTTGTACCACGAGCGGTCGAAGAGCACCATCTCGCCCGCTGCCGGAAGGTGGGGGGTGTAGCGCTGGAAATAGAGTTGGGTCTTTTCCCGTTCGTTGGGAGCGGGTAGGGCGACGGTGCGGCAGACGCGGGGATTCAGTCGGTGGGTGATGCGCTTGATGCATCCGCCCTTTCCGGCCGCGTCCCGGCCCTCGAACACGACCGCCAGCTTGAAACCGGTCTCCTGGATCCAGTCCTGCATCCGGACCAGTTCGATCTGCAACCGCCGGAGTTCGTGGAAATAGAAGGAGCGGAACTCCTTCCGATCGGCGGGAGATTCCGCCTCGCCGTGCCGGGACTGACGGAGGCGATCCTCGAAAATATCCTCCATGTCCTGCTCGAACTCCGCATCGAGATCCTCGACAAGCTCCTCCTGGAGCCTTCCATAGGGAAAGGAACGAGTACCCAGACTCGACAGTTCGTCATCGTCGGGCTCTTGGGAAGGTTGTTTTGTCATCATGGGTCAGCAGAATACCGTTTTCGCCTCCGTCCAAGGGAAATCGAACGAATCTTCCCGGATGGCCGGGCTCGGAACGGAAAAATTCCGTAACATTCAGGTGGTTGGCGGGATCGGGATGCCTGTTCGAGATTCGACTGTTGTCCGGGGGTAAAGACCCCGTGAATTCATGATTGTCTGCTAGACTCGTTTCGGGGCCACTTGCTTTTTCGCAGGTTTTGCGTCTAAAGTTTTTGTTTTTTCCGTGTTTGAAAAATTTGCCAGTTCCATCCCACGGACCCCGTCAAGCGGGCGGACGCATCGAGCGGTCGGAATATCTCTGATGGCGTTGCTTTCGCTCTGGGGGTGTCGGTCGCCCGAACAGTACCGTGAACAGGCCGACGATGTCGCCTATGGAATCATTGCGGAAAAGCAGGAAGAAGCCTTGGGGAAGACTGAAGAATTTACGATCGAACCTCCCGCCGACACCCTGCGGGATCGTTTGCTGGTCGAGCAGGATCTTCCGCGCGTGGGTCCGGCATCGCTGGGCACGAACGAGTTGGATCCGATCGAGAACTGGCCCGACGACAATTACCTTGATGAGGACCGCGAGGGACGTCCGGATTCCGCGGCGGAGTTGGGGGACACGGGCCCCGGTCTGACCCTCGGTTTGAATGAAGCGCTGCAGGTGGCCGCGCGAAATAATCGGGAGTACCAGAGCCGGAAGGAGGCGGTGTTCCGCTCGGCGCTGGAGCTGGATCTCGAACGCTATGAATTCGACGCGCAATTCGGCGTCCCGATCGAAGGGGAAATCAGTGGAGCGAATTCCGATGGCGGAAGGGTGAGGAATGCGCGGGAGTCCGCCGAAGGAACCGTCGGCAAACGGCTGAAACAGGGTGCGCAACTCACCAGCCGGATTGCAGTGGATCTCACGCAGTTGTTGACCCAGGGAACGGCCTCCTCGCTGGGCATCATCGCCGATGCCTCCATCGAAGTGCCGCTACTGAGAGGGGCGGGGCGCTGGGTGGTGACGGAGCCTCTGATCCAGGCCGAGCGGAATGCCCTGTACGCGATTTACAATTTCGAGAATTTCAAAAGGAATTTTGCGGTGGATGTGGCCGCCCGGTATTTGCGGGTGCTTCAGCAATTGGACGGCGTCACCAACGCCGAGGAAAACTACCGCCGTCTGGTGACCTCCTCCCGGCGCGCCCAGGCCCTGGCCGATCAAGGCAGACTCCCCGAGATCCAGGTGGATCAGGCCCTGCAGGATGAACTGCGGGCCCGAAACGGATGGATTTCGGCCCAGCAGGAGTATGCCGCGGCCCTGGATGACTTTAAGATTCTCCTCGGCTTACCGACGGACGCGTCGGTCTCTCTGGAACCGGATACGCTCGAGAAGCTGGCCGCCTCCGTCCGAAAGGTGCTGCCCGGTATGGCGGAGAACGGGTCTGGCGGAGACGGGAAACAGGACGTTCCGGCGGCCGACGCCCCCATCGAACTCGTCGAACCGGACCCGGCGGACCGGGGACCGCTCGAAATGGATCCCGAAGAAGCGATCGTTCTCGCGTTCGAGAACCGCCTGGACCTCCGGGTGGCCGAAGGCGGAGTGTTCGACTCCATGCGCAAGGTGGCGGTGGCGGCCGATGGTTTTCTTCCCGAGTTCACCTTGTTTGCAAGCGGTTCCGTGGGTGAGCGGCGGCCCATCGGCAGTGCGACGAGCGACGACGCCGAGGTGCGGTTCAACCGCGGGAGTTACAATGCCCTGCTCCGGCTGGACCTTCCCATCGAGCGGACCATCGAGCGAAACGTTTATCGCAATCGGCTGATCGACCTGGAAATTTCGGTGCGGGATCTGCAAGGCCTGGAGGATCTGATCAAACTCGAGGTGCGCAACCAGCTTCGCGAGATGCTGGAATCCCGGGAGTCTTTGCGGATCCAGGCGCAGGCGGTAAAACTTGCGGAACGGCGGGTGGATAGCACGGGTCTGCTTCTGCGATTGGGCCGGGCGGAAATCCGCGATGTCCTCGACGCGCAGGATTCGCTGCTCTCCGCGCAAAACGCTCTCACTTCGGCATTGGTGAATTACCGCGTATCCGAATTGCAACTGCAATCGAATCTGGGATTGTTGGAGGTGAACGAAGAGGGGCTTTGGCAAGAGGTTCGGCCTGAAAAACTGTAAAGGTAGGATGATGAAATTCGGAGAATCGGTGATGAAATTTGGAAAATCGAAACGCGGCGCGTTCGTTGCGGTCGTCAGCATTTTCTTGCTGGCGGGCTTTTTGTTTTTTTTGGGAAGGGGAGAGCCCGGCGATGAAGGGGCCATGGCCGGGTTGCGGTACGAAACCCGGTTGGAACCCTTTACCGTCAGCATCAGCGAATCCGGTTCGATCGAGTCCAAAAACCGGGTCGTGATCAAAAGCGAAGTGCCGGGCCAGAGGACCGTCATTTTCCTGATTCCGGAGGGAACCATGGTTACGGAAGGGGATCTTCTGGTTGAACTGGATGCGAGTGAGCTGGAGGACCATCTCGTCGAAGAAGAAATCGAGCTGGAAAATGCCGAGGCCGAATTGATCAGTGCCAGAGAGAATCTGGAAGTGGCCAAAAACCAGGCGGAGGCTGATGTGGCGCAGGCGAAGCTGGATTATCGGTTCGCCAAGCAAGACCTGGAAAAGTATCGCGAGGGGGAGTATGCGATGAGCCTGAAAAAGGCGAATTCGAAGATCACGCTCGCCCGGGCGGAACTCCAGCAAGCGGAAGATCGGCTCGGCGGTTCGAAGGAGCTGTTCGACAATCGTTATATTTCGGAAACCGAATTGGAGAGCGATGAGTTGGCCATGCAACGCGCCCGGATGGATCTTGAGCTGGCTTTACAGGAGAAAGAGCTTCTCGAAACCTATGAGTTCGACCGGCAGATCGCCCAGTTGGAGAGTGACGTGGAGCAGACGCGCCTGGCCCTCGAGCGCGCCGAACGGAAGGCCAGAGCCAATGTTGCGGAGGCCGAAGCCCGGTTTTCTGCGCGGCGGGCTGAGGTTCAGCGGGAACAGGTTTCGACCAGGAGATTGCGGACGCGGATCGAGAATTGCCGGATCACTGCTCCGACCGATGGCATGGTGGTTTACGCACCCCAGGGAAACCGTTGGAACGCCGAGGTGCTGGAGGAGGGGTCGTCCGTCCGCGAACGGCAGGAGTTGATCTACCTGCCGACTGCGAGTCAGATGAGCGCCAAGGTCAGCGTGCACGAGTCGATGCTCAACAAGGTCGAGGTCGGCCAATCGGCGACCATCACCGTCGACGCCCTGCCGGGGAGGGTGTTTTCGGGAACGGTGGAGGAGATTGCCGTCATGCCGGAAGACGGCGGCTGGAGAAACCCCGATCTGAAACAATATACAACCACGATTTCCATTGATGGGATCGAGCCGGATCTGCGGTCGGGGATGACCTGCAATGCGGAGATCCTGGTGGCGCATTTCGACGAAGCGCTTGCCGTTCCTCTTCAGTCGGTTCTCCGGGTAGACGGGCGTCCGACCGTTTTCGTAGCCGGCGACGGCGGTCGGCCCGTGCCGGTTCCGGTGACGGTGGGCATGGATAACAATCGGAAGATCCGGATCGAACAGGGTTTGGAACCGGGGATGTCGGTACTCCTGAATCCTCCTCTCGAACTGGCCGGGCGGGAAAATACCGGGACACCGGCATCGCCTGTGGAGGAAAATCCGGCGGAAACGATCGGGGAGGCCGATACTGCGGAGGAGGATTCTCCGAAGGTCGTCGGGCCGTCCGAGAGTTCCGTCCGGAACCGGTCATGACGGATTCTGTGGCGAGTGCGACGGCCCCGCTGTCGACGGAGAGGGATCGCGAGGTGGTCATCCGAATGGAGAATCTGCGGAAGACCTATGTCATGGGCGATAACGAGGTCCACGCTCTCGCGGGAGTGAATACGGAATTTCGCCGCGGTGAATTCTGGGCAATCATGGGTTCCTCGGGTTCGGGGAAGAGCACCATGCTCAACCTGCTGGGTTGTCTGGATCGACCGACATCGGGTGTTTACGAACTGGAGGGGAAGGATGTGAGCGGGATGGACGACAACGCCCTCAGCAACATCCGGCTCAAGCGCATCGGTTTCATTTTCCAGAGTTTCAACCTCATCGCCCAGATGACGGTTCAGGAAAATATCGAACTTCCCCTCTATTACCAGGGATGGGAAACCGGGCAAAGCCGGAAGAGGGCCGCGGAGCTGGCCGACCGGGTGGGATTGGGGACGCGGTTGGGGCATCGACCGTCGCAATTGTCGGGCGGCCAGCAGCAGCGGGTGGCCGTAGCACGGGCGCTGGCCAATGATCCGGCGATCCTTCTGGCGGACGAGCCGACCGGAAACCTGGATTCGGCTACCGGCGACCAGATCATGGAGTTGCTTTGCGAGCTTCATCGTTCGGGAGTGACGATCGTCATGGTGACCCACGAGGATGAGATTGCCGACTATGCCAGTCATCAAATGCACATGAAGGACGGTCGGGTGGACCGCATCGGTTCCTGAGAGGTGATGAAAAATTCGCGACTGGTTCGAAACGTCCAGCTGGGGATAAAAACCCTTTGGCTTCATCGGCTGCGCAGCGGGCTGACCATCCTCGGCGTGGTTTTCGGTGTGGCCAGCGTGATCGCCATGCTGGCGGTGGGAGAGGGTGCCAGCCGCGATGCGATCGAGCAGATTCGGAAACTCGGCAGCCGTAACATCATTCTGACCTCCGTTGAACCGGTCGACGATAGTGGGAACGCCGAGAATCAGAGGATCAGCACCTACGGGCTTCTCTATGACGACGATCTCAGACTGCGGGAAACCATACCCACGGTGGAGCGCACGGCTCCGTCCCGCCATTTGCGGAAACCCGCCCGCATCGGCGATTTGGCCATGGAAATGCGGGTGGTGGGCACGACGACCTCCTGGTTCGATCTGGTCGAGCGTAAGGTGATTGCCGGCCGCGTGTTCGACGACCGGGATGTGAGAGATGCGCGCCCGGTTTGCGTCCTCACCGAGCAAGGGGCGCGCCGACTCCTGGCGACCGAGAATACGATCGGCCAGAACGTTCGTATCGAAGGACACGTCTTCGAGGTGATCGGGATTGTCGAAACCGAATCCGAGGCGGGCGGGGTGCAAACTCCCGACCAGCCCACGGATGCCTACATTCCCTTGAGCACCAGCCGTGATCGGTTCGGTGAAATCATCATCGAGATGAGCAGCGGAAGCCGGACCATGGAAATGGTGGAGCTGCACCAGATCGTGGCGGAGGTCGACAGCGAGGAGAACGTTGCCGCCACCGCCGAGGCGATCCGAACGATGCTGGAACGGTTTCATGATCAGGAGGATTATGCCTTGAGCGTTCCGTTGGCGCTGCTTCGTCAGGCGGAGGCGACCAAACGTCGGTTCAACATCGTCCTCGGTGCGATCGCGGGGATCTCGCTGTTGGTCGGGGGGATCGGGATCATGAACATCATGCTGGCGTCCGTCACCGAACGAACCCGCGAGATCGGAGTGCGGCGTGCGATCGGGGCCACGCGCAGCCAGATCGTCGGACAATTTCTGGTGGAAACGACCGTACTGTCGTTCCTCGGGGGTCTGCTGGGGATTCTATTGGGCGTAGCCCTTCCCGGTTTGATTACCCAATTCTCGGGAATGGCAACGGCGGTAACTTGGTGGAGCCTCGTTCTCTCGGTCGGCATCAGTCTCGGAGTGGGACTGGTCTTCGGCATCTACCCGGCCCTCCGCGCCTCACGCCTGGATCCGATTACGGCTTTGCGCCACGAGTAAAGAGACCGGA
>CAZBLJ010000096.1:0-10372 GCA_964492605.1 uncultured Puniceicoccaceae bacterium | reverse complement strand
ATGACAGCCATTCCTTCCTCACGGGCAAGACGAGTGATCTCGCCAAAGAGGTCCCGTTCTTCCAGAAATCGGGCCCGGTATTGGTGCTGGAACCTGCTCGGATAATAGGCGACCAGTCCTCCTGCGTTGATGATGACTCCCTGGGTGCGTTTGGATCGCCAGACCTTTCGCCACAGATCGGGATCGTAGTTGCGGGCGTCGATTTCGGTCAGGTTTGTTTGACCCCATCGTCGGACGGAGTGGTACCATTTTTGGGAGACTTCGGTCATGTTCGGGCTTATTTACTCTGTGGAAGGGAAGCCGGGTAGGGTTTCCGTCAGGATTTCACGAATCGCCCGGCGTTCCTCTGCGGGCAGATAGGCGTAATCGGGATTCCGCCCTGCAAGAATATTTTCCAGCTTTTCGAAAAACACCTCTTTTACTTCATCCGGTAAGAATTCAAAGGCTTCGGAATGCACCATGAAGGAAAACCGGTATCGGAACAGACGGCTCTCCAGATCCAGATCGCGCAAGGACCTGCCGCGGCTGTCGCGTAGCGCCGGGGCAAGAAAAGCCTTGCGGTAAGCGGAGGAAGGCTCGAATTCATGCCCCTCCAGGCTGGCTTCGTCCTTGAAAAGGAACACTTCCAGTAGGCCATCGACTTCCTCGTGAATCACATCCATGGTTTCCGGGGCCAGTTTGCCATCTGAAAAGAAATTCTCATCGCTCCAAAGGGCGATGCGCGTATTGCCATAGGTGCGCATCAACTGATTGTGAGCCAGCGACTGGTGCTCGAGGACCAGGAGGGCGAGGATGTCACTGGTGGATGCCGGGTAGGCGGAAAGATCAACCACCTCGGCCAAATCCTGCCGGTGGGCTCCCATATCCGTATCCCCGGCGGTGGGGTCGATTTCTTCCGGCAGGTCCGGATTGGGAGCGGAGAAAAAATTGCCGCGGTGGCGGGGGCCGGATTTCGTTCCCGTTACATACCAGCCGCCCCAGCGTTTATCGATCGGGGTCCGATGGTCGACGTTATGGGTGGTGCCGCGCAGCACCTGGGCACCTTCTTCGGTGGCGAAAACCGAGAAAAGCATCGTCCGGGGGAAGGGAACATCCCGGTTGCCGCCGTGGCAACTCAGGCACTGCCGGTTGCGGATGAATTCGGGCGCGGCGTTCTCCTCCGGAACCGGGACCTGGTAAAAATTCATGCCCGTCCGTCCGTCGACGGTGGCGACCTCCAGGTCGCCGCCCGGCACCCATCCGACGTAGTGGTCCTTATTGAAATAAAGGGCGCGTGGGAGGTTCGGGCGTATGAGGTCGACTTGAAAACTGGTTTGCGAAAATACCAGTACCTGCGAAGCCGGGGAAATTCCCAGCTCGTCCAGGACCGATAGGAGAAAGGCCTGCTCCGAGGAGTTGTCGAGCTGAAGCTCACCCTGATCGGCGGCTCGCGCCCAGTCGCGGGTGAAGTCGCGGGGTGAGCGGTCCCAGTAACGGATTGGCATCTCCTCGTGCAAATCTCCCCCCAATACGTGAGAAGAAGTGAGGGTGAGGAAGAAAAGGCAAAGCGCCGAAAGGCTTTGAGATTTAGAGTGCCTTATCATAACCGGAGGTGCAAAAGTCGCCGACGTCTGCAGGTTTGGGGTATTTGCCAGAGAAATCCAGGCGTGCTGCCGCCGTCTGGCAATCGTGTCCAAAAATAAGACTCTCGCCATTGCCCAAATGTTCCTCAATGACCCGCGTCTTGGCCTTTAGAGTCTCTAGCGGCTCGATGTCGTAAGCCATCAACCAGGGCAGGCGCAGGTGGGCTGTAAGGGGGAAAAGGTCGCCACCGTAGACATAAGTATCCTTGCTGGTCTCCAATCGACAGAGCTGCTGTCCCGTTGTATGTCCTTCGACGGTAAAAGCGCTGAAGCCGGGCATGAGGCTGTAACTCCCTTCATGTAGCACCAGTTGTTTCGACCGTTCCAGTAGTTCCAACCATTCCGGGATGTAACTGCCAAGGTCCTTGGCCGACGGCGCTTGGGCCCAGTCCCACTGCGCGGCCTGGATATGGTGCCGTGACCGGGGGAAACGCAGGCGGAGCTGCCCTTCTTTCTTATGGAAGCAGCCGCCGATGTGGTCGAAGTGAAGGTGGGTGAGGAACACGTCTGTGACGTCGTCGGGCGTCAAGCCGTGTGCTGACAGACTTTCCTCAAGGTCCGGAGCGGGCTGCGTCAGCGCATAGCGCTCCGCCGACTTTGCGTCCCAGATCGCGCCCATACCCGGGTCGATGATCACATTGCGCCCTTCGCCACTGACCAGGAGACAACGGGTGGTCATGGCGATCCGGTTCAACGGATCGGGTCTTTCTTCCTTCTCCCAAAGTGTCTTGGGAACGACCCCGAACATCGCCCCTCCATCGAGACGAAAGCTGGCTGCAGGCAGTTGGAGGATTTGCGAAATCACCATGAGGGCTCATTGATAGGAATCGTGAAGAGCGGCGATATCGATACGCCCCGAGGTGTCGGCGAGAATGGCGGCGTTCGATTCGACTTCGGAGGGGCTGCGCATCCCGACGAGGACCACGTTGACGGCGGGGTTGCTCAACTGGAACTGAAGCAGGGCGCGGTGCCAGTCGAAATCGTCGTCCGGACGAATCCGCCGGATCCACTTCTGAAAAACTCCCGCAGTGGTCGAACGCATGGTGACAGTCCCCATGCCCCGTTTCTCGGCTTCATTGAGACTGCCGCACTTCCATTTGGGATCCCAGGGGTGCTGGAAGACAAAATTGTAGCAGGCTTGCAGCACCTCGAAGCGCTCGGTCAAAACCAATTCGTGGATACCCGGATTCTCCGCCTCGTTGGTCACCCCGATGTGCCGGATCAAGCCTTCGCCGCGCAGCTCTTCCATTTGGTCCAGAAAGCCACCGGGTTTGAGAATCCATTCGACCTGGTGGGGCCAGAAAACCGTCCCGTGGATCTGCAGTAAGTCCAGATAGCTGGTCCCGAGGTTCTCAAGGCTTTGCTCCAGGCTGGCCCGGACGGGTCGCTCTTTCCAGGCACCGACCTTCGAGGCGAGGAATAGTTTCTCGCGTGGGTGACCGGAGAGGGCGCGGCCGAAAAGCTTCTCGCTGGCACCGTCACCGTATCCGGGGGCGGTATCAAAATAGTCAATACCCAGCTCGATTGCCTTCTGGATTGCTTCGACGAAGGGTGCCTGGTCCGTTTCGCTTTCCGGATCAAATGGGCCGAGGTAATTCTTTAGTCCGGCTGGCGCGCCACCGAATCCCAGGCGGCTCACGGTCCGCCCGGTCTTTCCCAACTGGATTTTTTCCATCATCAAATTCTCTCCAGACCCTTGCCAACCAGGGTAGCGAGAAACTCGCTGAAAACCGGGCGTTCGGAGGGTGGGATCTCCAGGTATCGGGCCATAGCCGCCTGCTGTATTTCGGGCGGTAGTTTGAAATTCCGGGCTACGGGACTGGCCGATCCTCCTCCGGCAACCCACTGCCGGGTCCAGGCGGGCGCATTGGCCGCCCGTTCTTCAACCGGGGGTGGGGGAGTGTCAAAAAAGAGCCGTTGAGCGTTGTCCGCGAGAAAAGCCTGCTGGTGATCAAGTTCCACTTCGCCCAGAAGTTTCGTGAGCCAGTCTGCGGCCTGCGGAATCCGTTCGTCGCGCCAATAGAGGACGGGATACTCGCTGCCCCATAAAACGGAGTCCCATCCCGCGGCTTCAATGACGGATTCCACCCACGGGCGGAGATCTTCGTGCGGGTAGGGTTTGGCCGAGGCCCCTCCGTGGCGCGAAAGGATGGCACAAACGCGGTCGTGGCCCAGAAATTCGCGGAAGAGGGAAGGGTCTTCGACGATCTCTTCTGTCTTTCCCGCCGCCAGACAATGGGGAACGGCGATCCGTGCCTCGGGGTGCCGTTCCAGCCAGTCGAGGAGGAAGCGCTGGTCCGCGGTTTTCCACGGGTTGATGTAGAAAAGCCAGCGAGCGGCTTGGCCGAAGGCTTCGATTCCATCCAGATTGGACTCGCGCTCGAAGGGCATCAGGCGCAGTCCGGTGATGCCGAAGCTGATCTCCCATTCGAGCAGTTCCAACCGTTCGCACTCCTGGGAGCCTGCGGGAACGCCGATCAGGCGCACCCGCTCTCCCAATGAGTCGCGGGCAGCCTCCAATTGCCCGAAGTCGGGCATTGAGGGGGGAAGGACCAGATTCGCACAGTCGATCTGAAAAGACTCGATCTCTCTTACGGCTTGAGCAGCCGAGCCGAATCGAGGTCCACCGAGGTGGAGATAGCTGTCGATCATTCTCTTTCGGACCCAGCCGAGTTACTCGGATTTGAATTCCTCGTGTCCCTCTGCCTTGTCCTCCTTGAGGGCGTCCCACTGTGTGGAGGCCTCGTCGAAATCGAGAGAGAGGAGAGCGCGTTCCATCTTCAGAAGCGTTTCCAGGGTTTCGATTTGCTTGATGCGGTAGGCCTGGATGAAGGTGGGTCTCTCGGCTTCATCGATCGAAGCGGCCTTCGAGGGGATCAAGACTTTGGTCTGGACCGTGAGAAGCTCGAGTTGCTGAACGGCCTCCAGCAGTTCGGGGAGGTCGTCCGCAGATGGACGGCGGAGCCCGCGACCGAGCGTGCGGTAGTGGTCCTGCATCATTTCCATCTTCTGATAAAGTTCGGAATCCTCTCCTGTTTCGCTCTCCGCTGCGGTGGCGGGCAGGGCAAGAAAGGAAAGAAGCAGGGTGGCCCCAAGGGCACCGAGTGTAACAGGCAGGGTTTTCATCGGGTTGTTCTTCATGTCGTTGATTTTGGTGTTTATAGAAGAGAGAATATTCGTAGCGGGTTTACCGGAAGGGAAAAAGGGGAAAATATCCTTCGCCGTAAACTAATTCGCCTCCCGAGTGCCCGGTCGCGACAATTCCGGCCGCGAGGATGATCAGCAGAGCAAAAAGCGCCAGGCGGGCACCCCTTTTGTTGCTCAAGAGAAAGGAGCGCACCGCGAGTACGGCGACGGCGAGTGCGGCTACCGCTACTCCCGACCACCGGTGGAAGAAGACGGACGGGTCCGAGTGCCCGGCCACATCGGCATTGAGCCATCCGCTCCATACCGAAAATACCGCTCCCACGGTCCCCAGCCAGAGACACCATGAAGCGGCAAAGGCCAGGCGGGGGCTGCCTTTTCGGGCAAATCGGAGAAACTCCGCGAGTATGCCCGCGAAGAGAAGGGCGATGGGAAAATGAACGAGAAGGGGGTGGGCCTTGGCGAAGGTGCGTCCCAGGTCGAAGCTGTCGCCGGACGGCGGAGATTCGTCCTGCACGGCAATTTCCGCTTTGTCATCCCCCTCGTCTTCCCGTGGTTCCTCGGCTGCAAAGGTTGAGGCGGAAGCGGGAGCGCCTCCGAGAATCCACTGTTCGATCAACCGGGCCTCCGCGCGGGTGACCTGCGGATGATCGCTGTCGATGGGAGGCATTCGAAAGTCGGGCTCCGGATCGATGATCAACAGGTACAATTCGGAATCCATCGGCTCGCCCGGAACCAGGTAGTCCGGGTTTTCGCGGAGCGTTTCGAGGTCCATGATTCCATCGAAATCCCCTTTCGGACGGGCGATCGAGCTGTCGTGGCAATCCCGGCAACTTCGTTCGAAGATCGCTTTGATGGTGGGGACCAACTCGGTTGCGTGTTCGCGGGCACGCTGCTGTGCCGCTTCGATGATCTCCTCGTGGATGATTCCTTCTTCGGGCCGGTCCTGGGTCTGGGAAGATGCTTCCGACGAGGTCTGGTCGTCCGCAAAGGTCGCCACGGTCAAAAACTGTAGGGCAATCAACAGCGATGCGCGGAGACACGATGTAGCTGATATACGATGCTTCATGAAATGTTGGAGATGGTGCCTGCGTCGGAGGAAAGAAGGGTCGGGTTTCAGGCTTGTTGTTTCTCGGTGGATCGGCGGGACAAGAAAAGAGTCTCACGGCTTCTCCAGACCGATTTCGGAAGACTTCCGATGAGAATGAACAGGAGCTGGCTGGCCCAGAAAGCCATCAGCCAGAAGTGGCCGGAGTCGGTGAACCCGTAACTGTGGAGACCGATTCCCAGCTGGTTCGTGCCGAACCAACTCCAGGCGGTAATCATGGAACCTCCGATGGTCAGCACCATCAGTCCTTTCTCACGGATCATTCCACCGATACGCGCGTGGAAGATCAGTGCAATCCAGAGCACGATCATCAAGGCCCCGTTCTCCTTGGGATCCCAACCCCAGAATCGGCCCCAGCTCTGGTCGGCCCAAACCCCTCCGAGAAAAGTTCCGATAAAGCTGAGGATGAGGGCGAAGGCGAGAATACCGTAAGTCATCTGGGCAAGGGCCTTTGCGTTTTCCCTGGTCATTCCCTTGAAAAAGACCCCGCGGACAATGAAGACGATCGCCAGAACCCCTGCGATAAACATCGGAACATAGCCGAGGGTGATGGTGACGACGTGGGTGGCGAGCCAGAAGTTCGAGTCGAGCACCGCCCGCATGGCTTCCATCGTGTCGCCCGACACGCCCAGGCCCATGGCGATGATGAGCGTGCAAAAACCGATTACGCCCGCGATCAGCAGGCCGAAACTATTCCGGTAAATCTGTTCGAGGAGGAGTCCCAGTCCGCAAGCCGCCCAGCCGATAAAGACAGCCGAGGAGTAGAGATTGGTGACGGGTGCCGGGCGTTCCATGATGATCATGCGGGCCAGAAGGCCCCAGCTGTGCAGGATGAAGGTCAACAGGAAGAGCCAGAAAACCCCTTGTCGAAGCATTTCGGATACGGGAAACTTTTCCGGCCAGCGCAGCCAACTCAGGAAAAGGAGGACGAGACCGAGAACGTAGGCGACCGTTCCGGTGTAGAAAGGCGATACACGGTTGAAGTCCTCCTCGAACGCGACACGCCCCACGGGAGCAGCCTCTTCGGTCAGGGAGTGAAGAGTCCGCACTGCGTTGTCGAAGGCAACGGCCTCACCCTGGTTGTAGGCAACGATCAGATTCGCATAAGCTTGAACCGCCTCATAGGTAGTCCCGGTTTCGAAAGTTTCCATCAGGGCCCCACCGAGAGTGAGCCAGGGGGCTCCCGCAGTGGTTTCATCGTCTGCGGCGTCGGCGTCCACAGGAGGGATGACGGCGAGGCGTCCGCGCGGATCGGCCATCATCTGAACGAGCGGCACGACCGTTCGGAGGATCGCCATGAATTGGGTCTCTTGTTCCCCCAGTTCCTGCCCCTGCTGCATGAGTGCTGCGTTGCTGGCCGCTATTCGAAGGATGGAGTTCCAGTTTCCAAAGATTTGCACCAGGTCCAGGGCGTTGATGTCGGGGCGATTGATGCCGGGATGAAAGGAACTCCCTATTTGGTTGTACTGCTGGATGGCGTTGAGGGTTTTGACAAGCTGTTGCTCATAGACCGAATATTCTTCCGGGTTTTCGGGGAGTTCACCGATGTTTTCCCGGATGTTCTCCAGAGTCGGAAGGAGTTCTTCGTAGCTGAAATACTTGCGGCTGTCATCGAGGTTGAAGAGGGCCTTTACCTCCGGGTGGTCGATGCGGAAGACCGGTAGCTTTGCTTCTTCCTCTGGCTTCGCCATTTTCCACAAAAGCCAGTCGATGGCATGGAGGGTCTCTCCCGAGGGCGCGGGAACACTTTCCCGACCGCGAATCGAGCGGAGGGTCGTGCGGGCTGCGGTGTCAACCGGCATGATCCGGCCTTGAAACTGAACCGGTATTTCCGCAAATGCCTCCACATCCATTTGGCCCGGATGCTCGTCGGGTTTGAGGCTGAAGGCGTAGAAAAGGAGTCCGAACAGAGCGGCTCCACCGAGGCCGAACGACCAGCGCCACGGCTTGCGGGATACGGGGCGGCGGCAAAGGACGACGATGACCGGAATCCCGATAACAGCGAAAATGATGTAAGAAACGATCCACTCCATGGTCAGGCCTTGGTCGAGGTTTGAGAGGGGCGTGAAGCTGAGCCGGCCGTTTTCGCACCCGGGTCACGGGTGTCGGCTTTCCCGGCCGCTCTGCTCGAAAATCCCAGAAGTTTTACCAGAAAGTGCAGAATGAGCCCCAACCCGATGACGGCGATGCTGATATAGGGCAGTTGCCAGCCGGGATTGCGGACTACTTGTAGCACCGAGGTGAGGTCGTTGTTGGCAAACGAGGCCTGGTAAAAGGTGAAGCCCCCATACCGAAGCGGTTCGTTCATGGAGATGCGGACGTGACGGTTTTCCCCCGTTTCCGGGTTGTTCAGGGTGAGGTCACTTGCGAATTCGGCAGGTATGTCGGTGTTGGGATGACGACGGTGTACGAAGTTCTGGAGGGCAAGAGAGAAGGGCAGATACGCGCGGGGAAAACGCATGTCGATACGATACGTTTCTCCGTCTTTCTCAAACGACTGAGGGGGAAGATCTTCAATGAACCCGAAGGTCGGACTCACGAGCCAGGTGCCCAGCTCCCTTTCCCCGTCCTTCACCGTAACCACGCCCGCGGCGATGTTGCTGTCGTTCAGTTCATAGGTCGGCGGTTGGATGATCGCCGCCACGTCAATGTCCGCCGCGTAGCCTTTGATGCGATCGGAAGGGACCGACACCGGCGCACTGTCGTCGATGGGGATCAGGAGCAGGTTTTCATTGTCCAGTTCCGTGCGGAGAGTGGATCGGTCCTTGCCCCCTTCCTCCGTGTCAATGCTTCCCTCGTCGAGCATTCGGGCCAGAACGCCCCGTCGGTCGGTAGCGGCATTTTCGGCAAATCCCTTGATCGTCACAGTGAGTCCGGAGTCGCCGAGAGGAAATTCGTTTCCCGCAAAAAGCAGGGGCTTATCCGCCACGTAGTGGGTTTCGGTTCCATCGTCCGCAATCTTGACGAAGGCCAATTCGGCTCCCCGGAAGGCGCTGAGATGTCGGACAGGTCCTTCTCCTTCCGTGAGGGCCATGTTCCATTCCTTCTGGAACAAACTGCCCATGAAGCCCGAGATGAGCAGGAGGACCAGACCTCCGTGAATCAGGGTAATCCCTGCTTTGCTCCATCCGAACTTGTGATAGCGAATGTGCGCGAGCACCAGATTGAGCCCGAGCAAGACGCCCAGCGTCAGTCCACCGGGGAGGGGTAACACGAGCCAGTCCAGGTGAGCCGGGTAGGTCTTGAAAAGAACCAGGCCAAGCAGAGAAACGACCGGGGACAGAACGAACCAGCTATTGAAGTAGCGCTCGAGAGCGTGATGAATCCCGAAATTGGCCTGATCAAGAGTTCCCAGCAAGACCAGCAAGGTTGACACCGCAAGGAGCACTACGGTGAAGCGAAGGGAACTGAGCAGTCGGTACAACGTTTTCACAGAATGAAATATGATGGAGTCGTCCTGAACTTCAAGCGATGAGATCACGAATTCTTATGGCGGATCGGACCCTGTTTTCGCACCTGCAGGACCGCGGCCCGCGACCCGGTCGCCTGCGCGATTCGGGAGAAGACCGAAAGCTCTGGCCGCTACCGGCCTCGCGCTCGGTCGAAAATGAAGGCAGCCAAAGCAACTACCTGGCCGCCAGTTCCATCAGACGCTTCCCAATCTCGAGCTGACGTTCACCTGGTAAACGGTCCCTGGGCCCGGAGACCGTTATTGCGGCCAAGGGAAGTGAGTCGAACACCAGGGGTGCGGCCACGCAAATGACGCCCTTCTGCCGTTCTTCGTTATTTACCGCATAGCCCCGATCCTCGCAACGCCGCACTTCGGCAATGAACGATTCCACATCCGTGATCGTCTTCTCGGTAAAGGCCTCCAGCTCGTTGTTCTGAAAAATGGAGGTGATCCTGGCCTCGTCCTGCCCCATCAGCAGTGCCTTGCCGGCAGCGGTAGGGTGCAAGGGTGCCCGTGCCCCCACTTCGGCAAATATCCGGAGGGGTTGCGTGCTTTGGATATTGTCCAGATAAACCACCGAGGTCTCCTCGCGAACCGTGAGGCTGACCGTTTCGTCGAATTCCTCGTGCAAGGATTGCAGCAGTGGCCGGGCCGACTCGATGAGCTGCTGTTGGGGCGAGGTTTCTCCATTCAGGCTGGATAATCGGCTTCCCAGCTGGTAGAGTCCTTGTTGTTCGTCATAAACGACATAACCCCGGGAGCAAAGGGTGCGAATCAGCCTGGAAGCCGTGCTGGGATGAAGCTCAGTTCGGCTCGAGATTTCACTAAGCGTGAGACTGTCACTGCCGAGTTTTTCAAGGAGCAGGAGCCCGCGATCAAGAGTTTTTGTAGACTCGATGGAGTTTTTGCTTCGCGGTCTGCCGGGTCGTGCGTGGGTCGTTTGGGACATTTTGGCCATTGGAATTCTGTTCAATAAACTATTTTCGATTCATAAAATAGCAAATTTGCCGAAAAACCAAGAAAGTTCTTGCCCCTGGCCGCGCTGAT
>CAZBLJ010000095.1:0-10383 GCA_964492605.1 uncultured Puniceicoccaceae bacterium | reverse complement strand
CGATTTCTGATCCCCCCGCGGAAAATTTTCTTCCCTGCTTCGGCCTATTTTGATTCTATCGCCCGTTTTAATGAGTATTTCATACAAGCTACAGCACCTGGACCAGTTGGAAGCGGAGGCGATCTACGTCCTTCGCGAAACGGCTGCCCAGTTCGAGCGTCCGGTGATTCTGTTCTCCGGCGGGAAGGATTCGATCGTGGTGGCGCGATTGGCGCAGAAGGCTTTCTGGCCGGCCCGGCCGCCCATGCCTTTCATGCATGTCGACACGGGGCATAATTTCCCCGAGACGATCGCGTTCAGAGACCGCTTCATCGCCGATATCGGGGGAGAGTTGGTGGTAGCATCGGTGCAGGAGTCGATCGACAAGGGTCGGGTGGTCGAGGAGAAGGGACCCAATGCGAGTCGCAATGCCCTTCAGACCGTGACCCTGCTGGACGCTATCGAGGAGAACGCCTTCGATGCGGCCGTCGGCGGTGCGCGCAGAGACGAGGAAAAGGCCCGTGCGAAGGAGCGGTTCTTCTCCCACCGGGATGAATTCGGGCAGTGGGACCCCAAGAACCAGCGCCCCGAACTCTGGAACGTTTTCAATGCAAGAAAGGCCCACGGAGAACATTTCCGGGTCTTTCCCCTCTCCAATTGGACGGAGATGGACGTGTGGCAGTATATCCTTCGCGAGAAAATTTCCATTCCCGAGATCTACTTTTCCCACGAGCGGGAAGTTATCGACCGGGACGGGGTTTTGCTGGCGACGACGGATTTCATTACCGTTGGACCGGACGAAAAGCCCGAGATCCGGCGGGTCCGCTTCAGGACGGTCGGGGACGCCACCTGCACGGGTGCGGTGGAATCGACCGCCGACACCCTTGAGAAAGTAATCGAGGAAGTTGCCTCGGCCCGACAGACCGAGCGCGGTGCCCGGGCGGACGACAAGCGCTCCGAGGCGGCAATGGAAGACCGGAAGAAAGAGGGGTATTTTTGATGTCTACGCAAGACGGATACATGGACATGGACCTGCTGCGGTTCACAACGGCTGGCAGTGTCGACGACGGCAAGAGCACGCTCATCGGGCGGCTCATGTTCGACACGAAAACCATCTTCGAGGATCAGCTGGAGGCGATCGAGCGGACGAGCAAGCAGCGCGGCGACGCGAATGTGAATCTGGCACTGCTCACCGACGGTCTCCGCTCCGAGAGAGAGCAGGGGATCACAATCGACGTGGCTTACCGGTATTTCGCGACGCCGAAGCGGAAGTTCATCATCGCGGATACGCCGGGCCATATCCAGTACACGCGGAATATGGTGACCGGGGCGTCCACGGCTAATCTCGCCATCATCCTGATCGATGCCCGCAAAGGGGTGATCGAGCAGACCTGCCGGCATTCCTTCATCGCCTCCCTCCTGCGGATCGAGCACGTCGTCCTCTGCATCAACAAGATGGATCTGGTGGATTTTTCGCAGGAGAGGTACAACGAGATCGTCCAGCAATTCACGGATTTTGCCTCGCGCCTCGATATCAAAGAGATGACGTTCATCCCGATCAGCGCCCTGCACGGGGATAATGTGGTGGCCCGCTCGGAGAATACGCCGTGGTATGAAGGCCCGCCGTTGCTTTACCATTTGGAGAATGTCTATGTGGGTTCCGATGCGAACCATGTCGATGCGCGATTCCCGGTCCAGTGGGTGATCCGTCCGCACTCGGAAAAATATCACGACTATCGCGGTTACGCGGGGCGGGTGGCCGGTGGAGTCTTCAAGCCGGGGGACGAGGTAACCGTCTTGCCGTCGGGGTTCTCGTCCCGGATTCGGGCGATCGACGAGTTCGAAAAGGAAATCGACGAAGCCTTCGCACCGATGTCGGTTAGCATGCGCCTGGAAGACGAGATCGATATCAGCCGGGGAGATATGATCGTCAAGCCGAACAACCAGCCTCATTCGGCTCAGGAAGTCGATGCGATGATCTGCTGGTTTTCGCCGGAGAACACTCTCCAAAACCGTGGCAAGTACATCATCCGGCACACGACGAAAAGCGCCAAGGCGGTGGTTCGATCGATCCAGTACAAGGTGGACATCAATACGCTCCACAAAATCGAATCGGATCTGAACATTGGCATGAACGACATCGCCCGCGTGCAGTTGCGGACGTCGGAGCCTCTGTTCTACGATTCCTACCGCAAGAACCGGATCACCGGCAGTTTCGTCCTGATTGACGAGTTCACCAATAAGACGGTCGGTGCCGGCATGATTCGATAGAACCCGGTTGCGGGTCCGGCTTGTTTCCGGTCGCTTCCGGGATTCCGGAAATGAACGGATCTTTTTTTCAGATTCTGGCCATCACTCTGCCGGTCTTCCTTCTGGTCGGCCTGGGAGTGTTCCTGAGGCGTTCCGATTTCCTCCCCGCCGACGGGGAGGGCGCGCTGATGAGGGTCGTGGTCGGCATCTTCTACCCGGCTCTGATCCTCGAGGCGGTCGGCCCGGCGCAGGCCGTCGAACAAGTCGGGGTGGTTGCGGCGGCCGTAACGGTCGGCTTTCTGACGATTCTGGTGGGGTACATGGTAGCTTATTTCGCGGCCCCTCTCTTCGGGCTCGAGGTGGGCAGGGGACGCAGAACCTTCGCCTTTACCAATGGGATTTACAACTACGGGTACCTCCCGATTCCCTTGGTTATAGCACTGTACGGTGCCTCCGACGGGACGCTGGCGGTCTTGTTCGTTCACAATGTCGGCGTCGATCTGGCGTTCTGGACGGTGGGGGTGCTGATCCTTCAGGGCGGGTTTAATCGGGAGAGTTTCCGGCGGGTGGTGAATCCTCCGGCTGTGGCGCTGGTCGTTGCATTGGCTTTGAATTACACGGGTCTTTACGGGGAGATCCCCGGTTTTATCCGGACGTTCCTCGGCTATCTTGCGGACATCGCCATCCCGTTCGCCATCATTCTGGCGGGCTGTTCCATCGGTGGAATGTTACGGCCGGAAGTGTTTCGAAAAGGTTGGCCGGTTGTCGGAGGAGCCTGCCTTCTCCGCCTGGGCCTCCTGCCGATCGGGTTCTTGGCGGCGGCCTTACTCATCCCTTTTCCGGAACCGCTCCAGCGGGTGATGGTCATCCAGGCCGCCATGCCGGCCGGGCTTTTCCCGGTGGTGGTTACGAGATTCTACGGGGGTAGCGAAGAGGTTGCGGTGAGAGTGGCGGTCGGGACGATGGTTCTTTCGGTGTTGACCACCCCCCTCTGGCTTCAGTTGGGCCTGGGCTTTATCGGCGGGTAACCGCTGTTCCTGATGCCGGAAAAGGATCAAGGGTTCTCGCTTGCGACCATCGGGGTTTTCCGGTGATCGTTCGCCATGCAAGTGGCCAAGACCCAACCGCCGACCGATTCCGATCTTTGGACGATCGATGATGCAAGGGATCTTTACCGGGTCCGCGAATGGGGCGCGGGATACTTCGATATCGATGCGAAGGGAGAGGTGGTGGTGTTGCCTCGTGCGGAGGAGGACGGCGTATCGCTTTCCCTGCCGCGAATTGTCGAGGGATTGCGCAAGCGCGGCATTTCCATGCCGGTTTTGCTGCGGTTTCCCGAGATATTGGGCAGGCAGCTCGAGCTTTTGAACGAAGAGTTCCGCTCGGCAATGGAGGAATACGGCTATCTGGGCGATTATCGCGGGGTCTATCCGATCAAGGTGAACCAGCAGGAACAGGTGGTGGACGAGGTCTGCGACTACGGAAGCCGTTTCCGCCACGGACTCGAGGCGGGAAGCAAGGCGGAATTGATTGCGGCTCTGGCTTACCTGAAGAATCAGGAGGATTTGTTGATCTGTAACGGATACAAAGACGAGCGTTTCATCGAGTTGGGTCTCTACGCGCGGCAGATCGGAATCGATTGTGTGTTCGTGATTGAAACCCCCATCGAGGTGGATCTGATTCTCTCTACGGCCGAACGCCTTGGAATTCGCCCGAAGATCGGGATTCGGGTGCGTTTATCCTCCTGCGGGAGCGGCCATTGGAAAGATTCCGGGGGCGATCGCAGTGTTTTCGGTCTGAATACGGCTCAGCTGATGGGTTGCGTCGACCGGTTCAGGGAAGCGGGCTATCTGGATTGCGTCCGATTGCTGCATTACCACCTCGGATCGCAGATCCCCAACATCCGGGACGTGCGGACGGCCCTGACCGAGGCTTGCCGGGTCTATGTGGGGCTGATCGAAGAGGGGGCTCCCATGGAGACCCTCGATATCGGAGGTGGTCTGGCGATCGATTACGAAGGGTCGCACTCGGATACGGGCGGCAGTCGGAACTATACCATTCGGGAGTATTGCCGGGACGTGATTGAGACGATCAAAGGGCAGATGGACATGGCGGAAGTTCCGCATCCCGTTGTGGTCTCGGAATCGGGGCGGGCGAGCGCGGCGTATTATTCGGTCTTGTTGGTCGATATCCTCGATACGAATCGATTCGTGCCGGATTTCTCTCCCGCGGATGTCCCGGCTGACGCCCACTACCTGATCCGTCATTCGCTGGATGTGGGAAATTCCCTGCGGGAGGAGAACCTGCAGGAGTGTTACAATGACGCTTTCTATTATCGCGAGGAGATTCGGCAATTGTTCCAGGCGGGAGCCCTGAGTCTTCGCGAGCGGAGCCTCGGAGAAAGAATCTTCTGGGAGAACCTTTCGGAAATCTGGAAGGTCTGCTCGGGGATGGAGGACCCGCCCGAAGCGCTTCTGGGCCTCGAATCGTTTCTGGCGGATATTTACTATGGAAACTTCAGCCTCTTCCAGTCGCTGCCGGACGCGTGGGCGATCGATCAGGTGTTTCCGACTCTACCGATCGCCAGGCTGAACGAGGAACCGAAGCGTCGGGCCGTGGTGTCCGATATTACCTGTGATTGCGACGGGAAGATGGACCGTTTCGTGGAATCAGGACGCATTCGGAGAACCCTGGCAGTCCACGAAATCGCAGCCGACGAATCCTACATTCTCGGTGTTTTTCTCGTGGGAGCGTACCAGGAGACGCTGGGTGATCTGCACAATCTGTTGGGGGACACCCATGTCGTGAGCATCCGGGTCGGCGAGGACGGTGATTTTGTCGTCGAGCGAGAGATCGAAGGCGACAGCGTGGCCGACGTTCTGGACTACGTGGAATACGACCCGAAACAGGTGTCCAACCGTTTCCGGGCGTCGGTGGAACGAGCGGTGCGTGCGGGCAAGATCGATGCGGACGAACGCAAAAACATCGTTCGGGCATTCGAAGAGACCCTGAGAGGCTACACCTACTTCGAGAGCTGAGTTCCCGGGTTGGCAGAGCTTAAGCCGCCGATACGGATCCCCCGGCGGCAAGCTCTCTTGTTGCAAAAACGAAAGGAAAATGACGGACTGGACGCATGGCTAAAGTGATCATCATCGGGGCGGGGGGCGTTGGGAGCGTGGTCGCCCATAAATGCGCGCAGGTGCCGGAGGTTTTCGGCGACATCCTGCTCGCCAGTCGTAATGAGGAAAAATGCAAGGCGATTGCCCGGGGCATCGACGGAGAGGTCCGCACCGCCCGGGTCGACGCGGACTCCGTCCCGGAGTTGGTGGAACTTTTCAATCGGGAGAAGCCGGAGTTGGTGATTCATGTCGCGCTTCCCTATCAGGATCTGACCATCATGGACGCCTGTCTGGAAGCGGGGGTGAATTATCTGGACACGGCGAATTACGAACCGCCCGATACCGCCAAATTCGAGTATTCGTGGCAGTGGGATTATCAGGACCGGTTCCGGGAGAAGAAACTCACCGCCTTACTCGGTTCGGGGTTCGATCCCGGGGTGACCAATGTCTTTACGGCCTGGATGCTCAAGCATGATTTCGACGAAATCAACGAGCTGGACATCATCGATGCCAACGCGGGCGACCACGGAATGCCGTTTGCGACCAACTTCAATCCGGAGATCAATATCCGGGAGGTAACGGCACCCTGTCGCCATTTCGAGGACGGCGAGTGGCTGGAGACCCCGGCGCTTTCGACGCGCGATACCTTTGATTTCCCGGAAGGAATCGGTCCGTTGAATATCTACCGCATGTATCACGAGGAGTTGGAGTCCCTCGTGAAGAACATCCCGGGCCTGCGGAAGGCGCGGTTCTGGATGACGTTTTCCGAGAATTACCTGAAACATCTCGAGGTCCTGCAGAATGTTGGGATGACCCGGATCGATCCTGTGCTCTACGAGGGGAAGGAAATTATTCCCCTGCAGTTCCTCAAGGCGGTGCTCCCGGATCCGGCTTCTCTGGGTCCGATGACGAAGGGCCGGACGTGTATCGGCTGTATTGCGCGGGGCCGGAAGGATGGAACGGAGAAGAAAGTCTACGTCTACAATATCTGCGACCACGAACACTGCTACCGCGAAGTGAAATCCCAGGCGATTTCGTATACGACCGGAGTCCCGGCGATGATCGGGGCGAAGATGCTGCTTCAGGGAACATGGAAGGGGGCCGGAGTCTTCAACATGGAGCAGTTTGATCCGGACCCGTTTATGGAGGACCTGAACCGCTACGGATTGCCGTGGTCGAGAACGGAGATTCCTCTTTGAATCCCGGCGGATGGATCCGGTTTCCCCGGGCGGAGGAAATGGAGGTGATCCTGGAGGAAGCCGGAAGCCCGTCCTATGTCCTGTTGGAACGGGTTTTTCGGGAGAACCTGGCCGTGGTCGGGAGGGTGAAGAGGGAGAGTGGGGCGAGGGTCCTGATGGCACTGAAAGGGTTCGCCTGCGGCAGTCTCCTCCCACTCGCGTCCGAGGTGGTGGATGGTGCCTGCGCGAGTTCTCCGCACGAGGCGAGGCTGGCGCGGGAGGAACTCGACAAGGAAGTTCATCTGTTCGCCCCCGCTTTCAGGAGGGAGGATTTGGAGGCGTCGCTCCCCGGGGTGAATCATTTGGTCTTCAATTCCCTCTCCCAGAAAGAACGGTGGTTGGAATTTGCGGTTGAGAGGGATCCCGACGTCAGCTTCGGCCTCCGGGTCAACCCCGAGCACTCGGAAGGCCACACTGTACTGTATGACCCGTGCTCCCCCGGATCCCGTCTGGGCATACGGTCCGATGAATTGAGCGAATCCTCTATGGAGGGAATCTCCGGGCTCCATTTCCACACGCTCTGCGAGCATGATGCGGATGCTCTGGAGCGGACGCTGGTTTCGTTCGAGGAAAGATTCGGCCGCTGGTTTCCTCGCCTGAAGTGGGTGAATTTCGGAGGGGGGCACCACCTCACGCGACCCGGATACGATTTGAATCTGCTGATCCGCCTGGTGAAAGAGTTCCGCGAGCGAACCGGTTTGGAGGTGTACATCGAACCGGGCGAAGCCTTTGGCTTGAATGTCGGCGTCCTGGTTTCGACGGTTCTGGACCTTACCGAAAACGAAGGTATGAATGCGATTCTGGACACCTCGGCAACGGCCCATATGCCGGATGTTCTGGAAATGCCCTACCGGCCGGAGATTCTGGGGGCGGGGGAACCGGCTAAGCATCACCACTCCTACCGGTTGGGAGGGCTGACTTGTCTGGCCGGAGACGTGATCGGACAATACGGCTTCGAGTCCCCTCTGAACGTCGGCGACCGATTGGTTTTCGGCGATATGGCGCACTACACCATGGTCAAGAATACGACCTTTAATGGGATTCGATTGCCCTCCATCGAGATCCTCAGACCGAATGGCCGCCTCGAGGTGGTCCGGCGTTTCGGCTACGAGACCTTCCGGGAGCGGCTGGGATAGGAGCGGGAAGGCTTCTTCTGCCGCGCGGGACTGTAACAGGTGGTTCGCCCGCCGACCTGGATGCGCTCCAGGGCTTTCCGGGTCTTCGGGCAGATGCCCCCGTCTTTCCAACGATGGGAAAAAAGCCAGCTCCGGGGAGGCTGGGACCAATCCGGAGCAATGACTTCCAACGCGTCGCGGCAGACCTCTCTCAGACGGCGGTAGAGTGACTTGACCTGGCCGTCCGTCAAATCCCTTCCGGTAAGTTCGGGGTGGAGGGCGGCCCGCCAGAGAATCTCATCCGCCATCCAATTCCCGATTCCCGGAAAGTAGCGTTGATCGAGGAGGAGGGATTTCAGCGGCGTTTTGGAATGCTTTGTTAAAACGGACTCCAGGTCTCCCCGCTTGTAATCGGGGGACACCAGGTCGGGCCCGGCGGATACCCACCAGGAGGGCGGGTCCGGGGAGATTTCCCAACGGATGCGGCCGAAGGTTCGGGTGTCGCGGAAAACGAGCCGGTCCCGACCCGAGACCAGAACCAATTGATCGTGCTTGTGGGGGTCGTATTGCCCGGCTGGGACGCGCAAAAGCTTGCCGGCCATGCCGAGGTGGACTCCCAGCCATCCGTCCCGATCAAACCGAAAGAGCATCTGTTTGCCGCAGGCCTGGGCGGCGCGAAAAAATCTTCCGCTTAGTTCGCTCTGCAGCCGCCTCGTATCGCTGCCGCGGAAAACACGGTGATCGTGGAGGATCCGGACCTCCCGGATTCGCGATCCCAAAGCGGGTTCCCACCTTCTCTTGTAATACTCAACCTCGGCCAATTCCGGCATAAGTTTCCAACCATCGATAAACGAGAGAGAATGGCAACTGCCCCCCTTCCGTTTCCAGAGTGCCATGTAAGTGTCGCAGGTACGACATCTAAAGGGCACGGCCTCGGGGAGGGCTGAACTTGTTTGGAGGACGCTTGACGGGGCGGATTTTCGGGGTGGCCAAACGCCGGGTTTCCGTTTTCGTTGAGAGGCTTATGGCATCTCCTACCGATATTCGAAAAGGCCGCGTGATCGACTACCAGAACGCTCCCCACCTCGTGCTTGACATGATGCACCGGACGCAGGGGCGTCAGGCGGGATTCGTGCAAACGACCCTGCGGAATCTGAGCACGGGCTCGACCACCACCACGAAATTCCGTTCCACGGATTCGGTCGAATTCATGCACACCGAGAATCAACGCCTCGAATTCAGTTACGAGGACCAGGAGGGTTATCATTTCCTCCATCCGGAAACCTTCGAGGATACCGTCCTGCAACCGGAGTTGCTGGAGGACAAGAAGGCCTTTCTGACGGAAAACCAGGAGTACGACATCCTTCACGTGGAGGGCCAGCCGGTCCAGCTGCAGCTGCCTTCGGCCGTGGAGATGGATGTCGCCGAAGCGCCGGAAGGACTCCGCGGAGACACGGCCAGCTCCGCCCAAAAGCCCGCGCTGACCACGACGGGCCTGACGGTGCAGGTGCCCCTCTTCATCAAACCGGGCGACCGGATCAAAGTGAGCACGGACGACGGATCGTATCTGGGACGGGTGTAGGCCGGTTTCTTCGAGGTCTTTCAGCGCAGGGCGCTTGGGTTTTGCTCCGGCGGCCAAAGCCGCCATTCCGGAACCACCGGCTCCCGGTAGGGAACGCGGTTGCGGCCCCCTCCGGTTGCCCGGACACTCTTCCTGCATTCGCGACATTATTTTCGACGATCGTCGAAAATAATGTCGCGAAAAGGGATGCCTGCTTCCTTCAGACGGAGTTCCAGTGCCTTGCAGATTTTGTATGCGACGAACGCGACCAACAGAGGTGCTTTGATCTGCGTCGACAGCGGTGATACATCGGTCGGACGCGCAGATCGGTCCTGGATATCCGGAATGCCCGTTCGATCTGCCAGAGATGTCCGTAGTTTTTGATTTCTTCGATGGCGGGCAGCTCGGTGTTGGTCAGGTAGCCCATCAGGCCGTTCCACCGTTCGGCTTCGGCGACTTTGCTCTCGTCGTCGGTCACATCGATTTTCCCGGAAGGCTTAAGGAACTTTTTGTATCCCCGATTGTTGAGTTGTCCCTTGTCCATTTGTCGGGAGCGGATTTCATGGCGCAGTCGCCGCAGGGCGTGCTCACGGTTGTGGCGGTCTTTCTTGGTGCGTTTTTCAGAGCAAATTACGATCAGGCGGTGCCCGCCGGGGTGGGCAATATTGACGGCGTGGCCATCGACCAGTCCGCTGCAGCGTTCGAGAACGATCTTTTGCATCTCCTCGGCTTCAAAATACAGGCCTGGTCATATCGTAAATGACCACCCGATGCGCTTGAGCAGCTTTCGCTTTCGGGTGAGTCTGTAGGCGATTTCCTTTGACCGCCCGGCATGCCGCTCGTTCAGCCGGTCCAGAAGACGGGAGTCTCCCCGCACGCCCATCGTCTTCCCCTCGTAGCACGCGAGATAGTCGATTGTCTTTCACTTACTGGCCGGGTAGATTCGAGGAAAGGTCTTCGGAATCAACGGCTTTCGATTTCGGGTAAAAGGAGACCTGCGGAAGCCGTCCGTCCGGACCTCCGGCTCTTGCCAGAGACGAAGGTGGTCCCGCTCCCGCAGCTGAACCCGCCATTCCGGAACCACCGGCTCCCGGTAGGGAACGCGGTTGCGGCCCCCTCCG
>CAZBLJ010000094.1:0-10395 GCA_964492605.1 uncultured Puniceicoccaceae bacterium | reverse complement strand
GGGGATCCGAGGGAATGACAGGGGCCTTTCATCTGGCTGAAAATGTTTTACTGTATAGGAATATTCTCCCACTTCGGACTTCTCTCCGCCTGAAGAGCGGAGTTCCTTATGGAAATCCGTCCCACCGAGAGCCAGATGAAAGGCCCCTGGAGGGAAAAATAGCCGAAGGACTTTTTGGGTTGAAAACACCGAAACGGGAGCCTATCCCAAAGCAACTCTTCTTTCTACAGAACCGCAACCCGCCCGCTTTGATCCCACTCCAGCCTATCCCACCCTACACTCCCCATGTCCCAAGAATCCGACCCCGCACCCCACATTCCCCAATCCGTCGACCTCGCGCTCTCCCAAGTCGAGACCACCGCCGCCCAATCCCCTGAAAAACCCATCAGCGGTTTCGTGGTCGGCACGGTTGCAGCCATGTCGGGAATTCTCTTCGGCTTCGACGCGTCCATCGCCGCCGCCTGCGGGGACGCCGTAAACACCCATTTTGACATCACAACCAAACCGCTGCTGATGGGACTCTGGGTTGCTTGCGTTCCGCTCGGAGCATTGTTCGGAGCGCTCCTCGGTGGAAAAGTATCCACATTTCTCGGGCGAAAGAAGGGCCTGCTTCTGAATGCGGTCCTCTTTATCGCCGGAATCGTCCTGGCCGGAGCATCGCCCAGTTTCTCCGTATTTGTTTTCGCACGTCTTCTCATGGGGTTGGCGATCGGGAACTCGGCGGTGATCACCCCCATGTATATGGCGGAAGTCGCCCCGCCCGAATCAAGGGGTAGAATTCTTTTTCTCTATCAACTTTCCATCGTCGTCGGGATCCTGGTCTCTTTCATCGTAGGAGTGGCGGTCGATTCCGTCATAACGAGTAGCGACGTCAGTTGGAGAGTCATGATCGCCGTGGGATTGGTCCCGGCCTTCATCTTTCTTTTCGGAATGATGCGGATGCCCAATAGTCCCCGTTGGCTGATCGAGAAGGGGATTTTTGAAAAAGGGCATGAAATTCTGCTCCGAATGATGCCTGGGGACGAGGCCCGGAAAACTTTCGGTGAAATTTATCAGGCGACGCAGAATGATGAGAGAGTTTCGTTCAGGGCATTGTTCGGAAAGATGATCTTCCCAGTCGTGCTTCTTGGTTTCTTTCTGCAGTTTTTCCAGCAATCGACCGGGATCAACGCAGACATGTATTTCGGTCCCGAGATTTTCCGCGAGGGCGGATTCAGCCAATCGGCCAGCCTCTGGGCGCAGGTCGCCATGGGCACGGTCAATTTGGTGGCGACCATCGTCTCGATCCTTCTGGTGGACCGGCTCGGGCGGCGAAAACTCATGATGATCGGGGTGTCCGGGATCGTCGTGATGCTCTGCGCCCAATCCTACCTTTTTTATGTTTACGACAGTGACTCAAAACCTTCTCCCGCCCCGACCACCCAAACCGTTCAGGAATCGTCCGGCGGCCACACGCTTCCCAATGCTGGAGCTGCTCTCGCGCATCAAAAATTGAGCCAACCCGCCCCCTCCTCCCCGGATACGGCACCATCCCAAGCCAGCCCGAATCAGACGATCACCTATTTGATCTTCGCGAGCATTCTTCTCTACATTGTTTTCTTCGCCATCAGCGCCGGTCCTCTCTGCTGGCTGATCATCTCCGAAATCTTTCCGATGCGCTTCCGGGGGATCGGCATGTCCATCGCCGTCGCCGCGAACTGGTTGGTCGATTACTTTGTCAGCCAACTTTTCCCGGTGATGAAAGACGGCCTGGGCATGACGGTCACTACCTTGATCTACGCCGGGTTCACGGCGCTCGGTCTTGCCTTGGCGGCGAAATTTCTGCCCGAAACCAAGGGCGTGTCCCTGGAGCAGATCGAGCGCAACATCTACGCCGGCAAACCTCTGCGCGAAATCGGCCAGCCCATAAAACGCTAGTCCCGCCATTTAGGCCGCCCAAGTTTCAGTGAAAATCGTGTGATGCCTCTTCCGGCAGGTGCGCGGCCATCTCCAGCGCCCGCACACGATCCGCAATCACATGAATCACACCCCGTTCTTTTTGGACCTTTCCTTCAAACAGCAGAAAAGCCTCCTCCACCAAAGACCGTCTCATCTTTTCCAAACGATCCGGGTAAACAATCACGTTGATGATCCCCGTCTCGTCCTCCAGACTGACGAAAGTAACTCCTTTCGCCGTTCCGGGTCTTTGCCTGCAAATCACAGCTCCGGCCACCCACACCTCTTTCCCCTGCCGCAATTCCTCCAGATCCGACGAGCGACAAACCCCGCCCATCCGAGGGCGCACCAATGCCATGGGGTGATCGCCACCGGTCACTCCACTGGATTCGTAGTCGGCGGCAATTCTCTCCAGAAGTGTCATGGGGGGAAGCTTGATCGAACTCTCAAGCGGCGCATGCAGGCCCGGCAGAGAGACACCGGAGGCCGGTCCGTTCCAATCATCGCCCGCCAGCCAAAGAGCCGTCCGTCGATCACCGGTCCAGCAATTGAAGGCTCCGGATAGCGCCAAACGCCTTCGCTCCACCGCGTTCAACGGAACTCTCCGCAGAAGATCCTCCAGAGAAACAAAGGGCTTACGGTTTCTCTCTTCCAGCAAAACTCCCATCGCCTTTTGGGAGACTTCGCCCAGAACCCGAAACCCCAGTCGAAGCGTTTTGTCGCCCACCACCGTCACGTTCCAGTCCGACTCCACGGCGGAAACGGGCAAGAACCGGATTCCGCGGCGACGAGCATCCTGAACAAGAGTCGACGGGGAATAGAAACCCATCGGTTGGTTGTTCAGCAATCCCGCATAGAATTCCGCAGTCCGGTGTGTCTTTAAATACGCACTACCGTAAGCCAGCATGGCAAAGCTGATAGCGTGTGATTCCGGAAACCCATAAAGAGCAAACGAGCCCACCGCATCCGTCAACCGCTCGACGACAGGTGCCTCGTACCCTTTCGCGACCAGTGCCTGGCGCAGCTTTTTCTGAACCCTCTCCAACCGCTCGGGCGACCGGAAAAAATTCAAAGCCCGCCGCAGTTCCTCCGCTTCCGATCCGCTAAAATCCGCCATGATCATCGCTATCCGCAAGATCTGCTCCTGAAACAGCGGAACTCCGAGGGTGCGTTCCAGAACCGGGCGCAGATCCTCATGGATGTAATCCACCGGTTGACGCCCCGCTCTTCTCTCCAGGTAAGGATGAGTCAGCTCGCCGACAATCGGCCCCGGTCGAATAATCGCCACCTCCACTACCAAATCGTAAAACTCGCGCGGCTGCATTCGGGGCAAGGTCGACATCTGCGCCCGACTCTCCACCTGGAACACCCCGATGGTATCGGCCTTGCAAAGGAGGTCGAAAGTCGGACCGTCGTCCATCGGAATTTGCGCAAGATCAACCGGACGTCCCCTCCGCGCCGCCTCGGTCAACGCATCCTGAATCGCAGCCATCATCCCCAGTCCCAGAAGGTCCACCTTCACGATTCCGAGATCCTCGCAGTCGTCCTTATCCCACTGCACCACACTCCGTCCGGGCATGGAGGCTTTCTCGAGGGGAACCACCGAATCCAGGGCACCCCGCGCAATCACCATCCCCCCTGAATGCTGCCCCAAATGACGCGGCAGGCCCCGGACCTGCGAGGCTACCTGCGCGAACGCAGCCGCTCGGGGATGGTCTCGGGGCAATCCGGCATCACATGCCTTTTCCAGAAAATCCGCCGCCCCCTCGAAACCTTCCCGTCCATGCAATCGGGAGAACCTCCCGATAAACTCCCCGGGCAGACCCATAGCTTTTCCCACCTCTCGAATCACACTTCTTCCCCGATAGGTGATCACATTCGCCGTCATGGCCGCCCCCCGACGCGTGTATTTTCGATACACCTCCTGGATCACCCGTTCCCGCCGGTCCCCGCTGGGAAGGTCGAGATCAATGTCGGGCCAACCTTTCCGCCCCTCGCTCAGAAAACGTTCGAACAGCAGTCCCGCCCCCACCGGATCCACCGCCGTAATACCAAGACTATAGCAAACCGCCGAATTCGCCGCGCTCCCCCTTCCTTGAACCAGAATCCCCTCGCTCCGGCAAAACCGAACCAAATCCCACACCACGAGAAAGTAGCCGCAGAACCCCAGTTTCGCGATCAATGCCAACTCATGCTCGATCTGCCGCCGAACTTTCAGCGAGATTTTTCCGTAACGCTCCCGCGCCCCCTCCCAGACACGCATGCGCAGGAAACTTTCCATCGTCTCTCCCTCCGGCACCGCAAAAGCGGGAAACTCATACCCCAAATTCTCCAGGGTAAATTGGAGGCGATCCGCCAGGGCACCGGCTTCCGCCACGCACTCGGGCAGATCCGCAAACAATCCCTCCATCTCCTTCGGCGAGCGGAGCCGCCGCTCCCCGTTCAGCGCCAGATGCAAACCCGCCTCATCAAGACTCGAATGATTCCGCAAAGCGGCGAACACATCGGCCACCAAACGGTCTTCCCGCCGCGCACCCAGAACCCCGCCCGTTGCGATCACGGGGAGCCCCAAACGCTCCCGCATATCGAGCAGAACACGATGCCAACGCACCTCCCCGCGCCGTCGATGCCGCTGCATTTCCAGAAACAAACGGTTCCCGGGAAAACAAGCCTGCATCCTCGAAACCGCCGCAGACAATCCCTTCGCACCCCCGCCTTTCCAGGCATACGCCAACGGACCCGTCTCATCTCCCGACAGAGCAACCAGTCCCTCCGTCCCTTCCTTCGCAAGATCGTCCCAATATACCGGCGCACTCCCCTTCTTCCCCCGGAACGCCGCATCGGTCAGCAAACGGCACAGACGCCGATACCCCTCCCGCGATTCCACCAAAACCGGCAGCCGGGAGCCGTCCTCCATAGGCAGTTTCGCACCGACCAACGGACGAACCCCCACCTCGCGAGCGGCTCGCAGAAAGCGCGGCGCACTATAGACGCCCCCCACGTCCAGCAAGGCCACCGCTTCGAGCCCCTGCGCCGCAGCCGCAACCGCAAGATCCTCCGGATGGGAGGCACCTTCCAGGAAGGAAAACGCGCTCGCGGCATTCAATTCGGCATACACGGGACCGAAGAAACGGAGATCCCTTGAAAAGTAAACATATGTTCATTAAAAAAAATCCGGGTGATACCTCCGGGAACGTTGTTTCGGCAGACGAAAGCCGCAGGCCCGGACCTACCGTTCGCCGACCGGCCAGATTCCGTTTTCCACAAGCGAACCGTTCTCTTCGGCAATTTTACCGGGGCTCATGCCGTAGGCCCAGACAAACCCCAGGGAATTATCGGCCTCGTCAAACGCCTCCACCCGGCGGCGTTCGTATTCATTTTCATCGGCGGGCCCTTCCGGATCAAACCCTTCCAGACCATCGATACCCCGAAGCACTTGCGGGCCGGCCAGATCCAAAACCACACCCCTCACCCGGCCCGGACCATCCAGCCAGACTCCCGGATAGCCAACCGGCAGATCGTAAAGACTGCCCCGGATCCACGCCCGGCCAACGACCTCGGCCCTCCCCTCGCAGAAGCGGCCCCAATAGAATCCGCCGGGCTGAAGCGTCCCGTAGACGAAGACCCGGAAATCATCGAACCAACCTGCCCCGACGTCTGACATCCCTACCTGTTTCGATCCGTTTTTCGGCCCCGTGTCAAACGTCCCCCGAAGGAGAGGTGTCCGACTTTTTCGACGTTGACCCTTCCTCTTCGGGGAGAAGCATCTACGGCCATGAAGGCCTCCGATCTTTTTACCCTCGCCCCCCATCATCCGATCGCCGAAAAATTTTCGATGGACCAAGCACCTTGGGAATGGCTCCCCAGGATCAAGCATGCTCTCTCCGACCTCGCGGAACAGCTGCCGCCGCATGTCCCGGACGGATTCCACATCGAGGGACCGGTCTTTTTCGAAGGAGCCGTAAAACTCCCCCCTTTCGGCTCCATCCAGGGTCCGGCCTGGATCGGAAAGGGCTGTGAACTGCGACCGGGCGTTTACATCCGCGGAAACGTGATTGCCGGACGCGGCTGCGTTCTCGGAAATTCCTGCGAATACAAAAACTGCATTCTCCTCGATGAAGTTCAGACGCCCCATTACAATTACGTCGGAGACTCGATTCTCGGCAATCACGCCCATCTGGGAGCCGGGACGATCCTGTCCAACCTGCGCTTCGACCAAAAGCCCGTGACCGTGCGGGCGCCCGATGGCAACATCGACACCGGGCTCCGTAAGTTCGGCGCGATACTGGGCGACTGGGCCGAGGCCGGCTGCAACGTGGTCCTGCAACCCGGAACGGTCCTGGACTGCCGGTCGGCCGTAGCCCCCGGACTGGCATACGGCGGGTATCTGGCACCGTCGAACATCGCTTTCTGGAAGCCCAGCCTGCACACCATGCATCGCCGGGTCCTCGAACGGTAACCTGCGGTGGCCCGAGTCAAGCCGGGGCCTGCAAGTGACCGGGTCCTGCAAACACTCGGACCCTACGGAAATTCAGGCACGGTTCTCCAGCCCGCCCCTTGCCCGGAACTACTCGCTGCTCTCGGCGGGGGCGGCGGCGGCGGCGGCGGAAGCGGCGGGCGTCTCCCGCTTGGCACGCTTGATCAGGCTGCGAACGGTGTCGGTGGGCTTGGCGCCGCACTTCTGCCAGTAATCCACCCGATCAAGATCCAGCTTCCACTGCCGGGCAGCATCCTTGTTTTGCGGATCGTAGGTGCCCACCAATTCCACATATCGCCCGTCGCGCCGGGCGGTGTTCTCGGTAACAACCACCCGATAAAACGGGTTGTGACGGTTACCGTGCCGTTGAAGTCTGATCTTAAGTGCCATTTTTGAAGAAAACCGAAGAGAAAGTCGGAAACCGCGCCCCCTGTCAAGACTCATAGCAGAAGGTTTTTTCAAAGATCGCTCGACATGCCGGGTTCCCATCTATCCAAAAAGGGCATGCTACAAGCAGGTATCGTCGGATTGCCCAACGTGGGCAAAAGCACTCTTTTCAATGCACTTACCCGCACGCGCAAGGCGGAAGCCCAGAACTATCCGTTCTGCACGATCGAGCCCAACGTGGGCGTCGTCAACGTCCCGGACGAGCGACTCCAGCCGTTGGCGAAGATCGTCTCGACACAGAAAATCATACCCGCCGCCATCGAGATGGTCGATATCGCCGGTTTGGTCGCCGGCGCGAGCAAGGGCGAGGGTCTCGGGAACCAGTTCCTGGCCAACATCCGGGAGGTGGACGCCATCGTACAGGTGGTTCGCTGCTTCGAGGACGCCGACGTCGTTCACAATATGGGCGAGATCGATCCGGTGCGCGACATCGGAGTCATCGAGACCGAGCTGATTCTCGCCGACCTCCAGAGTCTCGCCGGCCAACAAACCAAGACCCAGAAAAAGGCACGGGGCGGGGACAAGGACGCCGCGAAACAACTCTCCTTGATCGAACGCCTGCTCCCCCATCTCAACGAAGGCCACGCAGCGTTCACCCTACCGCTCCAGGAAGGCGAGGAGGAAATCCTTCCCCGCTTGAATCTGCTTTCCTCCATTCCCGTTCTCTACGCCTGCAATGTCGCCGACACCGACCTTTCCGATCCCTCCTCCCTCGCCACCGTCCAGGCCGTGAAGGATCACGCCAGGGAACGGGGTGACGCCCGGGTCTGCGTGATCAGCGCCCAGACCGAAGCCGAGTTGGTGGATTTCGACGAAGCAGAGGCCCGGGAATACCTCTCCGAACTCGGCGTGGAAGATTCCGGCGTAAGCGGCCTCATCCACGAAACCTACCGGCTCCTGGGGCTGGCCTCCTTCCTGACGGCGGGCGAACCGGAGGTTCGCGCATGGACCTTCCGGCACGGGATGAAGGCCCCGCAGTGCGCGGGCGTCATCCATACCGACTTCGAGAAAGGATTCATCAAAGCCGAGGTGGTCTCTTACGAGGACCTGACCGCCGCCGGCAGCGTCCAGTCAGCCCGCGAGGCGGGCCGCTACCGACTGGAGGGAAAGGACTACGAGGTGAAGGACGGGGATGTGATTCATTTCCGCTTCAATTGAGTCGTTTTCTCCCTCATTCGGTCGGATGCAACCCATGCACCGTGTATTCTTTAGCAAGGTCCAGTCGATGGATCTTCGCATTGTGCCGGACGTCCACCGGAAAGGTCTTTCGGAAAAAGAAATGACGAATGGGACGGGTCATCGCCGTATCTCTGCCGAGTTCCTTTAGCTCCGATACCCACTCGTTGATCTCCTCCTCGCTCTTCGGATAAGCCCCTTCCACCGGCTCCACGACGATTCCCGGAGTTCGGTTCTTCGAAGGACCCATTCCAATCAGCGCCGATCGATAAACCCTCGAATGCCGGTTGAACACCTGCTCGCAGCACTCCGGATAAAAATCCGTCCCGTCACGCGTGCGGACCCGCTCCACCACCCGACCGCAAAACCACAGTCTTCCCTCCCCGTCGATCCGCCCCAGATCTCCCATGCGGTGCCAGAGGATTTCCCCGTCCCGGACCTTCGCCTTGCGGGTGGCCTCCTCCATCCGGTCGTATTCCCGGGTAACCACGGGCCCCGAAGCGATGATCTCACCGACCTTCCCGGCGGGCAGAGACGAGAGATCCTCCGGCCCCAGGGTCTCCCCTCCTACTTTGACAACGCGAATCTTCACTCCCGGGACCGGCCGCCCGACGCACACCCCTTCGCCCTTTTCGGTGCGGGGGGCGGCCGCCGCAATTTCTTTCCCGTCGACCACGGTCAACGGCAGGGCCTCGGTTGCTCCATACGGGCTGAAAACCGCGGCCCGGGGTGCCACTTCCGGCAACCTCGCCGCCAACGATGGAGGCAAAGCCGCTCCTGCAACGAGAATTCTCCGCAAGGTTTCCACCGTCTCACCGGCCCGCGCCCCATGGTCGACAATCCGACGCCAGAGGACCGGCGAACCGAAACTGTTCGTCACGCCCGCCGCCTTCATCACCGCGATCTGGAGGGCGGGATCCGCTTCGGCCGGTCGGCCGGGATCCATCGGCGGCACGACCGTAGTCATTCCCAGGGCCGGATTGAAGAGCGCGAAGACGGGCAGCATCGGGAAGTCGACCTCGCCCGGTTCGATCCCGAATCTCCGGCGCACGGTTTCGATCTGCGCCCCGAACATCCCGTGCTCGTAAACGACCCCCTTGGCCGGGCCGGTCGAGCCCGAAGTGAAAAGAATGGCCGCCCGATCCCCGCCCGCGACCGGCACTTCGGGAAACAACAGGCTGCCACGGGCCGCACCCTTCCGGACCATCCGGGTGGAGAACCGCTGCGACACCGTTTGGAACGGTCGCCGGAAAATCCGGGACAAAAGAAGGCCTTTCGGAATACCGAATACCCCTTCCGGAGCGGACCGTTCGACGCATTGCAGGAAACTCTTCAACCCCATCCCGGGATCGATCACGACCGGAACCGCGCCGATCCGCAGAATCGAAAAAACCCCTGCGATCAATTCCAGCCCCGGACGTGCCAGGACCAGGACCCGCGACCCCTTCTTCAGCCCCCGCCCGGCCATCCGGCCCGCGGCACCCGCGACCATTCGTTCCAACTCGGCGAAGGAGGTGTCCTTGAAGTCGATGGCTCCGCGCTTGCGAAGCGGCACCCGGATCGCCAACCGGTCCCCGGCATCCCGCGCCCGTTCCGCCAGGTGACGGGCCACGTTCGCATTCTCTTCTGCTTTGCCCTCCGTCACGTTTTCGTCGAAAGAATTTCCTCCAACCGGCCGACATCCCCCGGGGTATCGACCCCGAGCGTGTGTTCCTCCGTCAAGCCCACATCGATCCGCGCACCATTCTCCAAAGCCCGCAACTGCTCGAGCTTCTCGATCCGCTCCAGCGGAGACGGAGGAAGAGCCACGAACTTCTCCAGAAAACCGGCCCGGTACCCGTAGAGGCCCAGATGACCGAGAACCGTTCCCGGATCCGCATCGGTCGGCATCAATCGTCCGCCCGACTCGCGAAACCAGGGAATCGGCGCCCTCGAAAAATACAGCGCTCTCCCATCGACCGCCCGAACGATCTTCACCTGATTGGGATCGACGAACCGGTCCGAATCATTGAGCGGAATTCCCAAAGTGCTCATTTCCGCACCCTTTTCCAAGAGCGCGAAGAGCGTGTCGATTTGATCACCGGTGACGAGTGGCTCGTCCGCCTGCACATTGACCACCGTTTCGGCTCCGATTTCCCGGTTTGCGGCGGCGATCCGGTCGCTCCCACTGGGAAGGTCCGGATCCGTCCGGACGGTTTCGAACCCATCCGAAGCCAGCACCTCCTGTAACTCCGCATCGCCGACCGCAAAAAACAGGGGCACATCCGGACGGATTCTCCGGATTCGCCGGGCCGTGTGAAGAATCAACGGCAGCCCCAGAACGGTATGCAGCAACTTCCGCGGGAAACGAACCGACTGCA
>CAZBLJ010000093.1:0-10441 GCA_964492605.1 uncultured Puniceicoccaceae bacterium | reverse complement strand
ATTACGTGGTGGGTTCCGAAATCACTTCTTCAGAATGATGTAAATCGCATGAATGATTCCGGGGATGTAGCCCAGAAGCGTCAGGAGGATGTTGAGCCAGAAGTGCAGCCCGATCCCGACCTGAAGAAACACTCCGAGAGGAGGCAATAGAATTGCCAGTAGAATTCGTAGAATATCCATAATTTTTAAGGTGTGTTTTTGAAAGAAGGGAAGTGTGAACGACCCGAGTATCACTCGGAAAGCGTATTGGAGTCCTCTTTTAGTAGGAGGGAAAAGGAGGACTCGGCTTCTACGGGGTGGCGGGCACCGTCGCTGGTATAGCGAAAGTTCACCTTTTCAAGTTGGAAACCTTCGCAATTTTCTCTACTTCTGCGGCTTTCTGTGAAAAACACCTACATCCAACTCGCTTCCAGGCTGCAGTCCAGGCGTTCCTCCATTCTCCAGAGCTGGATGGAGCGGCGCCGGGAAAGAGCCCTGGAAAACGGGGTAACCCTGAGGTCGAGGAAGGCCTGGATGGATCATATGCCCCAGATTTTCGACCAGATTCTGGAACGGATCAGGGGCGAGGGGAGTGGCGATGCCGAATTGGGGGAAGACCATGCCGAAGTCCGCCTGTCCCAGGGCTTCGATCTCGCCGAAGCCATCCTGGACCTGCATCTCCTGGAAGACCTTATTCACGAGCAGATTGAGGAGTTCATTTCGGCCTCGGAGGTAGAAACGCCTCCTGAAGCCGTTCACAAGCTCGGCCACTCGGTCTCGCGCTTTCTGAACGCCTGTGTTGTCGAAAGTGCCTATGCATCCTTGAGAATGGAGAGTGCGAAGCACCGAACGCGGGAAATTCAGTTGAATCACCGCATTCAGACTCTCGTTGCACGCCTTGAGGATTATCTGGAGATTATCGGGGACTCTTCCCACGATTTGAGGGGGAGTAATGATGTCCTCCTGCGCCTGGCCGAGCATGCTCTGAAACAGCGTGCCGAGGAGGGGGATTCAGATCCTTTCCCGCTGCTGCAGGCCCTCGCGCGCGGCCTCCTCTACAATCAAGAGATCCTTCAGGACCTGAGCCTTCTGAGTCTGGACCGAACTCCCGGATGCCCGGAGAACCTTCAGTCCCTGGAGATTATCCAAAGCGTCGGAGAACGGTGCGCTCTCGCGAACGACGCGAAAATTTCCCGCATAAAATGGAATTCCGCCGAAAATTTTCCTCTGTTCCTGAACCGGTTGGGCCTCGAAAGGATTCTCTTCAATTTGATCGAGAATGCTCTCAGCCACGGCAGTGGAACGGAGGTTCTCCTCCAATGGAACGTTTCAGACGAGGATTCGTCCTACTGGAATTTTGAAACCGAGAACAAGCTTCCCCGTCCGATTCGCGGGGAAGAGGCGAAGCCGGGTGTGTGGGTCGAGCATCCTCCCTTCTCAAACCTGGGCCTGGGTCTTTCGGTGGTTTCCCGTTTGATCGAGAACATGGAGGGAGAACTACACTTTATGCTGGTGGACGAAACGATCTTGCGCGTGCGTGTCCACCTGCCACTCCGTATGCAAAATCCCGACACAGAAACCGATACTGTCGCTTTCGCGGTTCCATAATCGAATTGAGGGCACCCAGTGAGCCGCGATGCGGCGCACGGGGTGTTCTTCGTTGCTTTATTACCCCCGGAAAGAAAGTTGTTCAAATGCACCCCTCGGACGAGAGCCTGTTCAAGGGATACAAGCACCGGATTTTAGCTCAGAGCCATTCCGCCAGCTCCTTCTTCAGGAAGGCAAGGGAGCGTTTGGCAACTGACTGGAGTATCTTTCCGCAGGCATCTCTGTTGCAACTTCCCTTTCGGGGGATCATCCAGGAGATTGCGATTCCCGAAAAATGGCAAGCTGAACATTGCAATGCCTATTTGACCGCCCTTTGTGGCTCCGTTCAAAAGGGGAACGGGTTTTCCAACCCGTTTGGCTGATTGATCATGCCGCCCCACAAACGGACACTCCTGTCCGCCGTGAACGGCCCGCTTAGGCGACATTCCGCAACCGCAGATCCCCGGAAGGAGTCCTAACACGCGCGCCTGTGTTAGATAGACCCGGTCTCAATAAAAGATCCCGAAGGCCCGATTCAGAGACACCTGTCAGGATTACGAAATTCTCTATCAGAATGATATCCAGAACATTAAAGGATGGTATTCCGAAAAGTATTGACCCGCCCGCCCGACGATTTCAGCTAGTTCTCCGGTGTTTCTTCGGCACCGGGGCGGGTGCCGTAAGGCCAGGTCCAACTGGATTCAGCCGGGTTGTCGACTCCATGGGTGTAGGCATATTGCCGACACTCGATCTGGCGGTTGTGCAGCCGGTTTTTCGCATGGCCCCCGATTTTCTGCAGACGCGGGACCCTCTCGATCACATCGATGGCGATGCTGAACCGATCAATATTGTTGATGATGGCCAGCTCAAGAGGCGTGTTGATGTTTCCTTTTTCCTTGTATCCACGCACATGGATACGGCGATGGTTATTGCGGCGGTAGGTCAGACGGTGAATGAGAGAGGGGTAGCCGTGGAAGTTGAAAACCACGGGTTTGTCCCCGGTAAAGAGTCCGTCGAATTCGCGGTCGCCCAGTCCATGCGGATGCTCGCTCTCCGATTGGAGGCGGAACAGATCCACGACGTTGACGTAGCGCAGCTTTATGTCGGGGAATTCCTGCCGAAGCAGATCAATGGCGGCAAGGGTTTCGGCGGTCGGAATGTCTCCTGCCGAAGCGAGGACAACCTCCGGTTCGCAGGCGTCATCGGTGCTCGCCCAGTCCCAGATGCCGATTCCCTTCGCGCAATGAATTCGGGCTTCTTCCTTATTCAGATACTGGAGGTGCTGCTGCTTGTCGGAGACAATCACGTTGATGTAGTTTCTCGCGCGGAGGCAGTGATCGGCCGTCGAAAGCAGGGTATTTACGTCGGGCGGCATGTAGATCCGCACGACCTCGGCACTTTTGTTGGCGACCACATCGAGAAAGCCCGGATCCTGGTGGGTGAAGCCATTGTGATCCTGACGCCATACGGTTGAGGTAATCAGAAGATTCAAGCTGGGCACGTCGGCCCTCCAGCGAATCTCGTTGCATTTGGCAAGCCACTTGGCGTGCTGGTTGACCATCGAGTCGATGACATGGACGAAGGACTCGTAGGTGGAAAAGAAACCGTGTCGTCCACTGAGGGTGTAGGTCTCGAGCCAGCCCTCAAGGGTGTGTTCGCTGAGCATTTCCATGACCCGGCCGTCCCGACCGAGTTCGGAACCGTTCTCATCCTCCGGAAGAATTTCGCCCCACCAGGTTTTCCTGGTTGCGGCGAACAGGTCGTCGAGCTTGTTCGAAGCCGTTTCGTCCGGACCGAAAACCCGGAAGTTCGTCGGATTCTTGACGACGACATCCCGCAGAAATTTGCCGAGAGGCCTCGTATTCTCGACCGACTGGGTTCCGGGAGTTCCCACATCGACTGCGTAATCGGCAAAATCCGGGAGACGCAGGTCCCGGCAGATCAATCCGCCGTTGGCATGAGGACTATCACTCATACGTCGGTGCCGGGGTGGGACGAGATCTGCGTACTCGGCGCGTGGCCGACCGTCTTTATCGAAGTGAACATCCGGTTCGTAGCTACGCATCCATTCTTCCAGCATTTCGAGGTGGGCCGGATTGGAAGAAACCCCGGAGAGGGGAACCTGGTGGGCTCTCCAGAATCCTTCGACGAAATTGTCGTCAATCTTCCGGGGGGCGGTCCATCCCTTTGGCGTGCGCAGGACAATCATCGGCCATTTGGGCCGCTTGGTGTTTCCATCTTCTCTGGCCGAACGCCAGATTTCGTGGATTTCTTCCACGCAATGATCGAGCGTCGCCGCAAGCGCTTGATGCATGCTGATGGGTTCGCTCCCTTCTACGAAATAGGGAGTGTAGCCGTAGCCGCGCATCAGGCATTCCAACTCCTCGTGGTCGATGCGGGAGAGAATCGAAGGACTGTTGATCTTGTAACCGTTCAGGTGGAGGATCGGAAGAACCGCTCCGTCCGAAACCGGATTCAAAAACTTGTTCGAATGCCATGCAGTGGCCAAGGGACCCGTTTCCGCTTCACCGTCTCCGACAACCCCTGCAACGATCAATCCGGGATTGTCGAAGGCGACCCCGAAACTGTGGGCAAGGCTGTATCCCAATTCACCGCCTTCGTGAATCGAACCCGGTGTTTCCGGCGTGCAATGACTGCCAATACCACCCGGAAACGAAAATTGGCGGAAGAAGGTATTCATTCCCTCTTCATCCTGGCTGATTTCGGGATAATAATCGGAATAGGTGCCTTCGAGATAGATCGGAGCGATGATTCCGGGAGCCCCGTGTCCGGGACCGGAGATGTAGACCATGTCCTGGTCGAATTTTCGAATGATCCGATTGAGGTGGGTCCAGAGAAAAGCCTGCCCCGGACTCGACCCCCAGTGGCCCAGAAGGCGCTCCTTGATGTCGGATTTTTCAAGAGGCTGCCTCAGCAGTGGATTCTTTCGCAGGTAGATCATCCCCAGCATCAGGTAGCAGGATGCCCTCCAGAAGTCGTGCATCAGGTCAAGTTCACTCTGTTCGAGTGGCTGGCCGGTTACGGTGCTTCTGGCTTCGCCATAGGGCGATAGTTCCGAGGCCTGGTTTCGGGAATCGTTTTCTTTCATCGGAAGTGGCTGGCGTACGGGTGTAAAGAAAATTGCAGGATTTGTGTCTCTCCTACTTCAAAGCATCCCCAACAATCTCCTGGGCTTCGTTTTGGATTCTCCGCAGATGGTCGTCGTCGACAAAACTCTCGCCGTAAATCTTGTAAACGTTCTCGGTTCCGGAAGGCCGGGCTGCAAACCATCCGCGTTCCGTCGAGACCTTCAACCCACCGATCGGTGCCTGATTTCCGGGTGCCGCAGTCAGCATGCCCGTAATCGGATCTCCCGCCAGTTTGTCGGCTTTGACTTGCTCGGGAGAAAGTGACTTTAGCTTGGCTTTTTGTTCGGGAGTGGCGGGAGCATCGATTCTCTGGTAGGATGGTGCACCAAATTCTTCGGTCAGATTCCGATAATGCTCGCCGGGATCGCGACCCGTTTTGGCGGTCATTTCCGCAGCCAATAGACCCATGATCGGTCCGTCCTTATCCGTCGTCCAGACCGAGCCGTTGCGGCGCAAGAACGACGCCCCTGCACTTTCTTCACCCCCGAAACCAAGCGAACCGCCAAAGAGTCCGTCCACGAACCATTTGAATCCGACCGGTACTTCCACCAAAGGCCGTCCGAGACGCTCGGCCACCCGATCAATCATGCTGCTGCTGACAACGGTCTTGCCGATCCCGGCTTCGTTCGACCATTCAGGTCGATTCGCAAAGAGATAATCAATTGCGGTGGCCAGGAAGTGATTCGGATTCAGAAGGCCGGCACTCGGAGTCACGATCCCGTGCCGGTCCACATCCGTGTCGTTTCCGAAGGCGATATCGAAACGGTCCTTCCACTGGATAAGTCCGGCCATCGCATAGGGAGAGGAACAATCCATCCGGATCCGGCCGTCCCAGTCCACGCAGACGAAACGAAAGGACGGGTCGACCGACGGGTTTACCACCTCGAGGTTCAGCCCGTGGCGTTCGGCGATGACCGGCCAATAGGACACGGATGCGTTTCCCATCGGATCGACTCCGATTTTCAGATCGGCCGACCGGATCGCTTCAAAATCGATGACCGAATCCAGACTCCGGACATACAATTCCCGGAAGTCGAAGGGTTGGGTTGTTGCGGCGGCCTCCGCTTTTGCCAGAGACTGTCGACGCACCCCGAAGAGGCCCTCTCGCAGCAATTCGTTGGCGCGCTTCTCGATCTCGCCGGTGACGTGCGCATCGGCGGGCCCGCCGTTGGGAGGATTGTATTTGAACCCGCCGTCGCTGGGCGGGTTATGGGAGGGCGTGATGACAATGCCATCGGCCAGGCCGGTGTTTCGCTCCGAATTGTAGTCAAGAATGGCGAGAGATACCGCCGGAGTTGGCGTGAATCCCTTATGGACATCGCATCGCAGTTCGATTCCGTTGGCCGAAAGAACTTCGATGGCGGTGACCTGGGCCGGTTCAGAGAGAGCGTGGGTATCCATCCCGAGAAAGAGCGGGCCGTCGATTCCTTCCGCTCTGCGGTGCTCGGCGATTGCCTGGCAAATCGCCGCGATGTGATCGTCGTTAAAGGAGAGGCTCAGCGAGCTTCCGCGGTGTCCGGAAGTGCCGAAGGACACCTTCTGCGAAGGATGGTTCGGATCCGGACGACCGGCGAAATACTCCGTGACCAGCCGGGGAATATTCTCCAACAGACACTCCGGCGGAGACTTCCCGGCAAGAGGGCTGATCCGAGCTTCGGGCATCTGCACCGGACTTGTAGATTTACCTCAATCCACCGGTTTCGCCGATGCGGCAGCGGAGCTGGTCGGATCGTAAACAGGCTGCCCTTCATCGTCCTCATATTCGACATCATCGAGGGATTCCAGATTCATGCCCCTCGTCTCGATGCCGAACCAAACGGTGATGATCGCCCCGAGGAGGGATGTTCCGATGAGGATGTAGAGAAGATTGGCCGTGCCGATGTCCTTGAGGAGGATCGGAAAGAGGAACGCCGTGGTCACCGCGCCGACTTTGGCGAAGGAGGCCGCGAAACCGGCCCCTTTGCCACGCACCCGGGTGGGGAAAACCTCCCCGGCGATGAGGTAAGTCATCGCGTTCGGTCCGATGTTTGTCATAAAGTTGAAGAGCATGAATCCTGCGAAGATCAGGAAGAGATTCGTCGATCCGTCCGGGTTCAGCGAAAGAGAAGCGAGAAACAGTCCGACCGCACAGCCGATGAACCCAAAGAGCTGCAGTTTGATCCGCCCGATCTTGTCGACGAGAAAGACCGCGCAAATGATTCCGACGATCAGGAGCACGTCGAGAATCGCCGATCCCTTGGCGGCCAGCAGATCGTCGTGAATAATAGCAGCCAGATTGTGCTCCCCGCTCTTCGCCCCGATCATCGTCGCCAGAATGGTCGGGGTAAAGATTCCGATCCCGTAAGTGCCAAGATCCTGAAGGAACCATGGCACCGAGGCGAGGATGGTCGCCTTGCGATTCTTCTTGTTGAACAGCTCGCCGTAACCGCCCTTCTTTTCATCCTTGTGCTTTTTCGGAGTCTTCAGGGAGATATGAGTCGGATACTCCGGCTTGCGGTTGAGCAGCTGGTGGAGGGCCGAGCTGGCCTCCTCCTTTCGATGTTTGTTGATCAGCCAGTGAGCACTCTCCGGAACGAAGAACCGGAGGAAAACGATCAACGCGCCAAGAGGAAGAAGACTGCCGTACATCCAACGCCAGGCATCGGGTTGCGGGTAGACGCTGAGAATGAAGACTCCCAGTGCGGTTCCGGCCAGTGCCCCGACCGCCTGGAAGGAAAAAGCTCCGAGAACCAATTTACCGCGAATCCGGCTGGGGATACTCTCGGAAATGACCAGGTGGGCCGTCGGATAATCGCACCCCAGGGCCAACCCGGTTCCAAAAAGGAAGATCACGAAAGGCCAATAAGACGGGCTGAAGGCAACGCCCAGAAGAAAGAGCGTGAAGAGGATCATCTCCGCGATGAACATGCGCTTGCGCCCGAAAACGTCCGCCAGGCCTCCCAGCGCCGTCGCACCGATGAGGATGCCGAAGAGTGGTGCCGCACCGACGATGCCTTTCTGCGTCGCCGTGAGATCGAATTCCAGGTGAAGGAGCGGGATGGCCACCCCGGTCATGAAGACCACCATGCCCTCGAAGAATTTCCCCGCGGTCGCGAGCGTCCAGATGCGCTTCTGCATCCTCGACATCGCGGAATCGGCCACCGGAGTGCCGTCTTCCCAGAAGGGCGTCTCGTCGATGTATTGCTGGACGGACTTCTTCTTGTGTTTCGATTTCGAGTGAGATGTGGCTGCTGTATCGCTCATGGATAGATTAAAAATCCGTCTCCGCCGCATCCTGCAATCCTTTGCTCCGTTTGTTACGGAAATGTTCCAAGAAATCGGAGCAGAGACTGATGCGATACCCCCTTTCGGGCAGCGCTCGACTGCGGAGAGCATCGAGAAGCGATCCGCAGATTTCGCTGGCGGTTCCGACAAGCAAAAAAACGACCGCGTAGGAGAAAAGGGCGAAGTCCTTGTTGGGATCTCATTTCATCGATAGCGATCCCGATTTCGATTTCGAATGTTTTTCCCACGCTAATTCCCGCGGTTCTGCGACAGCAAAATTTCCGAGAGGGTGACGAGTCCGAGAAGCTTGCGGTCGTCGTCGACCACCAAGGCGCGGGTCGTTCCGCTCCGGACCATGTGCTCGAGAACGGAATCGACCGGAGTCTCCGGTTTTACGGTGGGTACGGCCGAAACCGGGACCGAAGAGAGGAAGTGGGTCTGGCCGGGCTGCAGGTTCTTGAACCACTCGTAGAACTGGCTCCGCCGGAGCATGCCGACCACCGTGCCATCCTCGGCCAACAACGGATAAGCGCCGTGGCTCTCGCCCTGAATCCGCTCCATCGCTTCATCGGCACTCATTCCGGGCGACAGCGTCACCGGATTTGCCTTCATCGCGGCCGAAACCGGCGCGTGGCGGCGTGGTTCGGGGATGCGCTCCTTGAGTTTCTCCAATTCCTCCCTGGACTGCCAGGTGGCGGCGGTCGACTGCAGCAATTGCCGGAAGGACGTGGAGGCCCGGGTGATCTTCTCGAACGTTTCGCCGTTGACGGCCACCAGCTCCGACGCCTCCGCCGCCACGGCGTCGAAACGCCAGGTCTTGTCGGTCAACATCGCTCGCTCCCCGAAGTAGTCGCCCTGACCGATGGAACGAATGACCGAGCCGTTCTCGTCCCGGATCTCCATCCGGCCGGCTTTGACGATGTAGAAGGAAAAGGCGGGGTCTCCCGCGTGGAACAGGGAGTCGCCGGGCTCGAGGTGCATCTCGCTCAGGCTGGTCGTATACCGCGGCGTGAGCAGGTTGATGTCCCGGGAGAAAAAGATCTCCAGCGTCCATTCGATCATCACGCGGAGCTTTCGTTCCGCGCCCGGAAGCTTGGAGAGATAGATCGTCCGCCACATCCACCAGGCGAGGAAGCCCGACACCTTGACGCCCATGACCTCCCCGACCGCGTTGTGGTGACCGATGGCGGCAAATTCCCCGATCCCGGTAAAGGTGAACGGCTTCGGCTCCCGCCCGGCGTAGTGGGCCCGAATGTTCTCGCCCAGCACTTTCGCCTGGCGCATGGCGAATTGGGCCGTGGCGGGACAGACCCCGCCGGTCGCCAACGGAACGGCGGCGCAGTCGCCCGCCGACCAGAGACCGTCGAAGCCTTCCACCTGGCAGCGGTCGTTGGTCACGATCCGGCCCCGCTCCAGGGGAACTCCCTGCTTTTCTCCCAATTCGAGGACCAGCGGATGCGGGGCGTTCCCGACCGTGCAGACGACCAGCGAACAGGGAAGTTTCGTGCCGTCGTCGAGCGTCACCTGCCGGGCGGTCACCGACCGGACCCGCTGGTTGAGGACGAGGCGGAGCCCGCGTTTCTCCAGCTTCCGGGCGGTGTACTCCCCGAGGCTCCGTTTTAAGGTCGGCAACAGGTGATCGCGGCTGTGGATGAGGGTGACCGCGTAATCTTCCTTCCGGATGTTTCGGTACAGGTGATGGACGTCGTCGAGCAGGTCGAGGATCTGCCCGGCGGTCTCCACGCCGGAATAGCCCCCTCCGACGACCACGAATTGCAGGATGGACTGGCGGCGCTCCGGATCCGGATCGACGTTGGCTTCCTCCATGCGGGAAATGATCGAAGCCCGCAGCTTCATGGCGTCGCCGACGTTCTGGATGAGAAAAGCGTGCTCGGCCATGCCGGGAATGCGGCTCAGGTCGACGACGGCCCCCATCGCGACGACAAGGTGCTCGTAGGCGAAGGTAAAGGGAGGCGTGAAATGGCCGGCGCTCATCCGCACCCGCTTGGCCTCCACGTCGATCGACAGAACCCTTCCCTTGTAAACGAAACAGCCGCGGCAAAGCTGGCGGATGGCGTTGACGACATCCCGCGGCGAGAGCGAACTCCCCGCCACCTCCGGCAGCATCGGCTGGAACACCATGTGGTTCTCCGCCGCGATGATGCCGACGGACTTCTCCTTCTTCCGTGCCAGGGGCGAAAGCGCCTTCCCGGCGTACACCCCGCCGAAGCCACCGCCCAACACCAGGACATCGTGTTTCCAGGCGCTTTGGACGTCTCCGCCCTTGCCCGTTTGGTAATGGTTTCCTTGAGACATAAGAAGTGCTTTTCCGGGACGGCATGCCCCTGCGTTCGAACCTTTGAAGGAACGGGACCAAATGACCAGCCACAAATCAAAATCCGAAGCGAAGCACCTGTCCCAATGTGACGAAATTGCTACTATCCCGGAGTCGACAATCCGGG
>CAZBLJ010000092.1:0-10544 GCA_964492605.1 uncultured Puniceicoccaceae bacterium | reverse complement strand
CGACGCCACTCGTAGAGAAGCAGCGCGCCGGAGACCGATACGTTCAGCGAATCGATCCCTTCCGTCATCGGAATGGAAACCGCTTTTGCACCGGCCGAGCGCCACACGGCCGGTAAGCCGTCGTGCTCTTCGCCGAGGACGAGGGCGAATCGTTCGGGCCAGTCCACTTGCCACAAGTCGGCGGTTGCGTTCCGGTCTGCCGCGAAGCAGGGGATGTTCCGCTCGCCCAGCAGGCCGATGGTTTCCCGGGTCGTCGCGGTCCAACCGGGCAGCCGGAAGACGAGGCCCCGGGAGGCGCGGATGACCTGCGGATGCTCGAAATCCACCGCAGGATCGCAAAGTACGATTCCGGCGCCTCCGGCGGCATAGGCGGTACGGATCAACGCACCGAGGTTGCCCGGTTTTTCCAGGCGGCTGGCGACCAGAAGAGGTCCAGCGAACTCTTCCGGAAGCGCAAAGGTTCGGTCCGGACGACAAGCCACCGCGATGACTCCGTCCGGAGCCCGGCGAACCGAAACCTTTCCCAGCACCGCATCCGATACCCGCCGGATGGGAATCCCGGCCGTTTCGGCAGGGGCGGTCCACTCCTCCACTCGACTCGCTTCCAGATTCTCCGCAAGGAGAAGCTCCTCTACCGGAACGCCACCGGCCATCGCTTCCCGGCATTCGTAGGCACCATCGATGAGAAACCGGTCCCGCTCCCTTCGATGCTTCCCGGCGTGCAACCGCACCCAATCCTTGACCCGTGGATTCGCCGGACTGCGGATGGGCTCAAGATTTTTCGTCATCCGACCGAGGAGTTTCGGGCACGTTCGAATCTTTTTTCTGCGGTAGAAAGGAAAGAATCAGGTAGGACACCACTCCCACGGAGATTCCGCTGTCGGCGATGTTGAACGCGGGCCACCGGTAGCCGTCGAAGCCGAGAAAGGGAATCGCGGGCAGGTGGACGTCGATGAAATCCACCACGTGGCCGTAGAGCGCGCGGTCCAGAAGATTCCCGATAATGCCGCCGACAATCATGCCGAAACAGATTTGCATGCCCGGTCGTTTCAGTTCCAGAGAGCCACGGAACACATAAATCGCGGCCAAAGCCCCGACCGCCACCAGGATCAGGAACAAGCGCTGCCCGTCGAGAATGCCCCAGGCCGCCCCCTCGTTTCCGATGTGAACCCATTGCAGAAAATCGGGGATCACCACGATCGGGGAAGCCCCGCCCGGACCTCCGCCGGGAAAGTAGGTGCCGAAGGGCAGAATCGAGTCGATCCAGGCCTTGGTGAGCTGGTCGGCCAACAGAACCACCACCACCAGAACCCAGAATCGCAGGTAGGGACCCACACGAGCTGACAGAGCGTTCGGCATGGATTTCGGTGATGTGCGTCAGAATCCTCTGCCGGCCCGGTGGTATCGGGGGGAAAAGGTCCACGGGACGACCGAACCGGGCGAATCAATCATCACTGTCCTCATCGGAGAGAGTCGGCGCGTCGTCACCGTCGATTCCCTGGATACCCGCTTTCTGGACCTTCTTCGTTTTACCCCGCTCGACCTCGGTCTGTCCCTCCACCGAATAGCGGGTAAAGGGGACGGCGCGGAGCCGTTCGCGGCTGATCGGCTTGCCGGTGATCTCACAAACGCCGTAATTCCCCTCCCGGATCCTGCGGATCGCCTCGTCGATCTCGTAGAGCGCTTCCTGCTCGTTCGACACCATGCTCAAGGCGAAATCCCTGTCGAAACTGTCGGTTCCGGCGTCCGCCATGTGCTGGCCGTAGCTGGAAAGATCTCCGGAATCCTCTTTGTTCGAACGCCGAAGGGTTTCCTCGGCGTGGCGGTGCAGGCCCTCGTACACCTCTTCGTGCAACTTCACCAGTGCCCGGTAATACGGCAGGAATTTCTTCGGCACACCCTCTTCGGTCGTCTTCGAGGTGGCGTCCGCTTCCGCTCCGGATGTAGGGTCGAAGCCAAGGAGATCCGCCACCGAAGCGGCCCCGAAGGATTGCTTGCCGCGGGACGAAACCTCTTCCGCCACTTTTTTGGCGGGTTCTTTCTTCTTCGCCGGCTGTTTTTTAGGGGCCGGCTTTGCTTCCTCCTCCGGCGGGGAGTCCTTGCGGGTCTTCAGGAAGTCCCGCAGATCGGACAGGGTAAAGACGACCGGCTGCCCCTTGCGCGAATCATCCTCGCCGGACTTGGGCTCGCGCTTTTTGGACTTGAGGGCCTCGGTCACTCTGCGGGTCACCTCCTCCGAAGCGGCTCCCTTGACCTCCTCCGATTCCTCGCCCGCGGAAGCCTTCTCCGGGGATCGTTTCTTCTGCGTCGCTTTCTTCGGGGAAGACTTCTTCGACGTAGCCTTCTTCGCTGAAGATTTCTTCTTCGCGGTTCCCTTCGACGCTTTCTTTTTCGCCGTCTTCTTACTCCCGGTTTTCCTGGACGCCGTTTTGGCGACCGTCTTTTTCGCCGCCGGCTTCTTCGCAGGCTTTTTGGCGGCTTTCCTGGGTGCCGCTTTTTTCACTGCTTTTTTGGCTGGCGTTTTCTTTGCGGTTTTCTTCGACGAAGATTTTTTTGCAGGCATATTCCGGGATTCCTTCGGGTTAAAATTTGAAAATCGGTTCAGGCCGTGGTTCGGATTTTTTCCAGAGCCTCCGCACAGCGCTCGGAGACGGCCCCCCACTCGTCGGTTTCGACCAGCCGGGGAACCCAACGCCAGGTGCGCGGGCATCGTTCACCGTCGGCGTGTTTGGCTTCGACCCGAATCCCGCCATCGGACGGGGTCAGCGTAACGGCGGAGACGATGAAAAGCTCGGGCAATCGATCCCGGTAGGTTTGAAGCAACCGGAAGGTTTCGTCTTCCGGATCACCGGCGACCGTTACCTGCGCATCCAAACTCGAAGCGATTACCTTGGCCTTTCTCTGCTCCTCGAGGGCGTCGTTGACCGATGCGGTCTTGAATTTCAGGATTCGATCCACCTCTCCGGCGGCGGTCCACCCGTCGGCTCCGGCGGGCGTTTCCGGCCACCCGGCCAGTTGGACCGACTCGGCGCCGTATTCGGCACCGGCGTGCAGGAACGAGTAGGCTTCGTCCGCCGTAAAGACCAGGATCGGGTTCAGCACCCGGCAAAGCGAGTCGCAGATCCGGAATAGAACCGTCTGCGAGGACCGGCGCAAGGGATCGTTCGGGGCAAGCGTGTAGAGACGATCCTTGAGGATGTCGTGATACGCGGCCGAGAGCGTCTGGGCGCAGAACCGGTTTACCTCCTGATACACCCGGTGGAAGGCGAAGGATTCGTAGGCTGCTTCGAGGCTGGGGATCAATTCCGCGAGACGGGCGAGCGCCCACTGATCGAGCGGATCGAGATCCTCGTCGGACACGCGGTCGGCGACCGGATCGAAGTCGAAAAGATTTCCGATCTGGAACCGGAGGGTATTCCGGATGTTGCGATAGGTCTGGGAAACGTTTTTCAGGATTTCTCCCGAAACGGGAATGTCGTTCCGGTAGTCCTCCGAGCTGATCCAGAGCCGGACGATGTCCGCCCCGAACTCGTCGACGAAACGGTCGGCGGTCTGGGGCTTTCCGTCGCTCTTGGAGATTTTCTTTCCGTCCTGCCCGACGACGAAGCCGTGGGTGAGGATCTTGCGGTAGGGGGGTTGTCCGTCGGCGACGATCCCCGTCCAGAGCGACGATTGAAACCACCCGCGGTGCTGGTCGCTGCCCTCGATATACAGATCCGCAGGCCACCTCATACCGCGCTGCTGAAGGACGGCCCGGTGGCTGCAACCGGAGTCGATCCAGACATCCAACGTGTCCTCGCCGGGCGTGAGGCTACCGGCATCCCAGCCCTCGGGCAGTGTCACGCCCTCCAGAATTTCCGCTGCGCTCCGTTCGAACCACCCGTTGCATCCTTCGTTTTCCACCTTGTCGGCGAGGCCCCGGATCACATCCGGGTCGAGGAGGGCGTTGCCGTCCGCGTCAAAGAACGCGGGAATCGGGACGCCCCAGGTCCGCTGCCGGCTGATACACCAGTCCGGTCTCGCCTCGACGGCACCGCGGATGCGGTTCTCCCCCCAGGCGGGCTCCCAATCGACCTTCCCGATCGCCTCCAGGGCCTCCTTCCGGACGCCGCCCTTGTCCAGAGAGACGAACCACTGGTCCATCGCCCGGAAGACGACCGGCGTTTTCGAGCGCCAGCAGTGCGGGTAGGAGTGCAGGTGGGGATCGTTCGCCAGGAGCGACCCACCCTCCTCCAACAGGGCAAGGACCTTCGCATTGGCCTCCGATCCCTTGTGCTTCTCCAGAACGGAAGCACCGACCAGCGAGGCCGGGATCCTGCCGTCATCCACATAGCGTCCGTCGTCGTCCAGCGGGCAATAGATTTCGAGACCGTTCGCCAGACCGACCAGGTAGTCCTCGATCCCGTGGCCCGGCGCGATGTGCACGCAACCGGTACCGGTTTCGGCGGTTACATAATCCGCCGCCACCACGGGGGCATCCCTCCCGATGAACGGATGGCGGGCGACCGTTCCGGCCAGATCCTCGCCGGAACGGGTTTCCGATATCGCGTAGTCCTCCCAACCGCAGGCCTTGGCGACTTCCTCCACCCGCGTTTCGGCGATCCAGAAGGAGCCGTTCCCCGTCCGGACCAATTGGTAGGTCAGCCGCGGATGAACGGCTATGGCCAGATTCGCCGGGAGGGTCCATGGCGTCGTAGTCCAGATGACGACCGACTCGTCATTCCTGCCGGCCACCGGAAAAGCCACGTAGATGGAGGGACTGGTGTGGTCCTTGTACTCGATCTCCGCTTCCGCCAGGGCCGTCTGACAGGGAATCGACCAATAGACCGGTTTTTTGCTGCGGTAAACAAGTCCTTTGGCGACGAACTCGGCGAAGGTCCGCAGAATCGCCGCCTCGTACCCCGGATCCATCGTGCGGTATTCCCGCTCCCAATCCGCCTGAACGCCCAGCCGTTCGAACTGCCCCCGCTGCTTTTCGATGAAGGTGCGGCTGAACTCCTCGCAGGCCCGCCGCATTTCGGTCGGCCCCGGTTCGCGTCCCTCCTCCCTCATCTGCCGGGCCACTTTGTGCTCGATCGGCAGACCGTGGCAGTCCCATCCGGGAACGTAGGGCGCCCGCCGCCCCTTCATGTTCTGAAAGCGGACAATCGTATCCTTGAGGACCTTGTTCAGCGCCGTTCCGATGTGGACGTCTCCGTTCGTGAAAGGAGGGCCGTCGTGGAGAAGAAACTCGTCCTCCGATCCGGAGGTTTTTTCCTGCATCCGTCGGTAAAGTCCCTCCTTTTTCCACCGCTCCACCCGTTCCGGTTCGCGTTTCACGAGTCCGGCCCGCATGGGAAAGTCGGTTTTCGGGAGATTGAGTGTGTCTTTTAAAGATTCCACGGTCAGAGCCTATCGGCAAAAGGCGCGCGAGTTTGGTCTTTTTCGTCACACAGTCAAGGACGCGACGCAGACAATTTTCATCACCCCCCACTTCCCGCCCCGGCAAACGAACCTTGCTTCGGGACGAGTCCTCGGGAACGATTCCGTTTCAACCATGCCTATTCTCCCGGCACTTTTCAATGTTTCGGATCTACACGGGATCGTTCTGTCGCTCCTCATCGTCGTAGGGCTATGCCTTTTGATATTCGGAGGAGACTGGCTTTGCCGCGGCGCGGCCAGTCTGGCGATCCGTTTGAACGTCGCCCCGGTCGTGGTGGGTCTCACGGTCGTCTCCGTGGCCACCTCCGCCCCCGAACTCTTCACCGCCCTGGTCAGCGTCCAACAGGGCCAACCCGGTCTTGCGATCGGTAACATCATCGGCAGCAACGCCGCCAACATGGGACTCGTCCTCGCGGTCGCCGCCCTGATTTCTCCGATCGCGGTCCACTACCGGTTGATCCGCTGGGAAGCCCCGATCCTGCTTTTCGCGACCGCGCTTTTCGGACTGCTCTGCTACATCGCCGGGGGCATCGGGCGCCTGGACGGAGCATTGCTGCTTCTCCTCACCGTGGTCTATATGGTGTTCATCGTCCGGACCGCGAAGGGTTCCCGGATCCAGGAGGAGATCGCCGAGGAGATCCCGGCCCGGCTCGGCAGCATCGGCGCCTGTATCGGGCTCATTCTGGCGGGCGGCGTTTTTCTTTGGTTCGGGGCGGACCTTCTGGTGGATGCCGCCAGCGAATCGGCCCGACGCCTCGGCGTCAGCGAGACCCTGATCGGGATGACGGTCGTCGCGATCGGCACCAGCCTGCCCGAACTCGGGGCCACTATCGCAGCCGCTCTGCGTCGCCAGAGCGGCATCATCGTCGGCAACATTCTGGGCTCTAACCTGTTTAATCTCATTCTCATTTGTGGAGTGGTCGGATTTGTGCTCCCCTTCCCCGTAGATCCGATGCTTGTCCGAATCGAAATACCGGCCGTCTTCCTGTTCACCCTGGTCTTCGCATGGTTCATCGCCTCGCACCGCCAGGTAAACCGCATCGAGGGAGGGATTCTCCTCGCTCTCTACGTGTTATTTCTCCTTCTTTCGAGCATTGCTCAAAGCGGCGGCTTCGACTCCACCCTTCCTGCCGCTCCGCAAGCGTTCCTCCCGTCCCCATGATCCGTTTTCTCTTCACGCTGGTTCTGATTCCTCTTCTCGTAACGGAGGCGGCAAAGGACGCCTCGCCCTTTATTTCGGTCGAAGAGATCGAACCGGGAGACAAGGGGGAGTGGAGGACCGCGGTCACCGGCAACGTATTGAAGACGTTCCCGCTCGAGGTGGTCGGCATCCTCGAATCCTTCAGCGGGCCGGGCATGCCCATCATCCTCTGCCGCGCGGTTGACGAAGAAAACACGTTGACGGGACCCGTCTCGGGGATGAGCGGCAGCCCCGTCTACATCGACGGTCGCCTCGCAGGTGCCTACGCGTACGGATTTCCCTGGTCGAAGGAAAAAACCCTCATCGGGGTCACGCCGATCGACTGGATGCTCCCTCTGCTCGACAAACCCGACCAATCCTACCGGAACACCCAGGACCCGGCCACCCCCGGGGACCGGCCGGACGAGGAGTCGGTGCGCCTGGGAATCCCGGATCCCTTCGAAACGATCACTGCGGCGGCGGGCGACGGCACCTCCCCTTCTCCGCTTCCGATTCCCCTGATGGCTTCCGGGGTCGATGCCGAAACCTTGCGCGCGCTCTCCCCCTGGCTGGAAGAACGCGGCATACGGCTCACCGCCGGTGCGGCCGGCTCTGCGGGAAAACGGCAGCCGGGGGACCACGAGTACGAACCCGGTTCACCCGTGTCGGTGATCCTCGCGGACGGCGATTTGCGTATCGGCGGCGTTGGGACCGTCACCTGGGTGGACGGCGACCGCATCCTGGCCTACGGGCACCCGATGCTCGGGTCCGGCGCCACCGAACTCCCCCTGGGCGGTGCCGAAGTCGTGGATGTCGTCTCCAGTTATCGGATCAGCTTCAAGCTCTCGAACATCGGTGCCGTCGAGGGAACCCTCTGGCAGGATAGCACATCGGGAATTCAAGGGGAGATCGGAAGGATTCCCTACATGATCCCGATACGCGTCGAATCCGATGCCGGGATCAAGTCTCCCGTCGTGGGTTCCCTGGCCGAACACCGCTCCCTCACCTCGAGTATGGCGCTCATCTATGTCGCACAAACCCTTTTGGCGGCCGAAGAGGGCCCCGCCGAGGCCACCCTCGATGCCAGGTTCTCCATCGAAATCGAGGGAGAGACGGAGCCGGTCGTGTTCCACCGTCGCGGAACGGGATTTTTCGGTGCCCTGGATTGCCTCTTCTTTTTCGCCGGAAATCTCGACCGGATTCTGAACGGAACGCAGGAATTCCCCCGGCTGGCCTCCCTCGATGTTCAACTGAAGACGGAAAACACGGAAAAATCCCAGAAGCTCCACGCCATCCGGCTCGATTCCGCTCGAATCCGGGCGGGCGACGACGTTCGTCTGGAAATCCAGACGCGGAATCGCGGCGGGGAACTCGTCCGCCACCGCATCGGGATCCCCGTTCCCGCCGATGCGGCCGGAGAGGACTTCTCCGTCCTGGTGGCCGATGCCGATACCTTGATTTCCTACGAAGGATTCCGGCGAAGGGATCCGACCGAAACCCTCGACGAGTTGCTCGCGAAACTCCGGCGTTTCCCCGGCAACGGGGAGATCCACATCCAACTCATTCGCCCGCTCAAAGGCCTGCGGCTGGAGGGACGGAACCTCGAAAATCTCCCGCCATCCGTTCTCAGCCTCTACGGCTCCTCCCTTCAAACCCCGGGCGACCGGGTTTTGAACGAAAGCGTTGTCTGGGAAAAATCCATTCCCGTACCCGGCGTATTTTCCGGTAGCGCCCGCATCCAATTCAACACGGAACCCTGATCGATGAAACCGACCCACCTTCTTGCTCTTTGCAGCCTTGTTTCTGCAACCATCCTTTCCCCGGCCGATGCCGTTCGCACGCAAAGCAAAACTTTCGAAGGCTACGAAACGCTCTCCGACGGCCAACTGAGCGGCGTCGCCCTCCATTGGGACGGCGCGCTCGGGGTAGGCCCCGCGCTGGGCAAGGCCGTCCGCCCGCCCATGGGCTCGGTGATCTGGGACCTTGCCCTCGGCTCGGACGGCACGGTGTTTTTCGCCACCGGCGGACCCGGAGCCGTCTACCGCTACACTCCCGCGGACCACGGGTTCCAAAAAATCCTCGATCCCGAGGCCCCGCTGCTGCGAGCCATCCACCTCGACCAGAAGGGCAACCTCTTCGCCGGATCGTCCCCGGACGGACGGATCTATCGGATTCCTCCCGGGGGAGGCTTCCCGGAGATTTTCGCAAAGTTGGATTCCAATTACATCTGGGAGATCCGGGGAGACGAAAAACACAAGGGGGCCCTCCTGGTCGCCGGAGGCGTGCCGGGACGACTGTATCGCATTCCCGCCGGTTTCTCCCAGGGAGACGAACCCGAAATCGTCGTCGAAACCGAGAGCGCCCACATCACGGCCTTCGCCCAGGGAGAGGACGGAACTCTTTACTACGGGACGGGCCCCGGAGGCCACCTGGTCGCGCAACCCGTCAGCGGAAAAGCCAATACCCTGGTCGAACTCGGGCGGGCCGAGGTTCGGGAGATCTTCCCGCTCGCCGACGGAAGCGTTCGGATCGCCACCTATCATTCGAACCAGGGCGGCTCCTCGGACAACGGGGACGGCGATGGAAACGGCGGAGGTTCCGCCGCTCCGAAAGGGTTGCCTTCGGGCGTGTTCCAGGTAAACGCGGACGGGTTCGTCGAAGCTTTGCTCATCGGATCGGACGAAAAGGTTTTCTCGGCGGCATTGTCGGAAGGCGAACTCCTGATCGGCTCCGATACGGACGGACGACTCTACCGGTTCGCCGACCGTTTCGACTGGAGTCTCCTGGGCGAATGTCACCAAGGCGGGCAGGTTTCGGCCATCGCACCGATGACCGGCGAGCGGTCATGGGTCGCCACCAGCAATCCTGCCGCCCTTTACCACCTCGCCTACGAGACGGAAGCCAGCGGAAGCTTTGTTTCCGACGTTTACGATGCCGATCAGAAAGTTCGCTGGGGTGCCCTGATCTCGGCCGGAATCGGCCTCGAAAACGTGACATGGGAGACCCGCACCGGCAACCGAGCGGAACCGGACGACTCGTGGGGAGACTGGCTGCCCTTGAACGGGGAAAAAGTAGCCAGCGCACCGGGACGATTTTTCCAGTTCAAGGGCGAATTCGACCGTCCGGATGCCATCGTCCGCCGCATCGAAGCCTTTTACCAGCTTCCCAACGAAGCACCCGTTTTCCGCCGCGTGGAGGGCATCCCGGTGAAACTCGAAGCCATTCCCCTTCCCCCGGAGGGCCCGGACCGGGCGACTTTGCCACAGCTTTTCGATAGAAACGGGAATGGGAACGGGAACAACCATTCCGGCGGTAAAAAGGGAAACAATGGCACTCCCCCGAATCCCTTCGTCGTCACCGAGGGGAGCGGCTGGCTTTCCATCGTGTGGGAAGCCGCCGATCCGAACCACGACGAGCTTCGGTTCAGCGTGTATTTGCGCAGTCTCGACCAGCAGGACTGGTTTCTCCTGGGCGAAGACCTCGACATGCCTTTCATCTCCCTCAATGTTTCCGGATTCGAACCGGGCTATTACGAGCCGAGAATCGTCGCGAGCGACCGCATGAGCAATCCGCCCGACATGGCCAAATCGTCGGAAACCCGCGGCCGATTGATCCTCATCGACAACCAACCGCCCGAAATTCTCCCGCCGCACACGGACAACCCCCTCACCTTCACCGTTCGGGACAACTTCAGTATCATCACCGCCGTCTCGTATCGGATCGAGGGCTCCGAAGCGCGGGCGCTCCTGCCGCGGGATGGAATTTTCGACAGCCGCGCCGAAACGTTCCAGCTTCCGGAAGATGCCAACCGCCCCGGCGTAACCCTGTTCCTGGAAGCCACGGACGCGCGCGGCAACCAGGCCGCGTGGACGGGTCTTGTCCGCGATGCCAAAAAAGAGAATCCGAAAAAGAAATCGGGAACGAAGGCCGAAGCGAAACCGAA
>CAZBLJ010000091.1:0-10761 GCA_964492605.1 uncultured Puniceicoccaceae bacterium | reverse complement strand
GCTCTGGCTGCTCGAAGAGTAAGCACGGTCCGGGTTCCCCCGACCAAACGAAATCCCAAAAATATCCCAGACCTATTTTATTTGACGGGGATATCCACCCTCCCGCCACAAGGTATTACCCTTCTTTACCGGGGAACGGACATTCCTGTCCGTTTGCCTCCGATCGAAGACAAAACGGGTTGGGAAACCCGTTCTCCGTTTCCCGGCGACCGATGTCCGGCCTTACTCTTTCGGCTGCTCCTCGAGGACCGCCGTAAAGCTCCCCATGGTCGCCTCGCTCTCGAGTTTCACGGGGAACCGGCGTTCGTCGTCGGTCAGCCATACGTGGATCAACGCCCCCTCCGGTCGGGCGAAAATTGCGCGCACGTCTCCGAAATCGGCCGTCACCTTCCGCGCTTCGAACTTTCCGGCGGGAGTCTTGACGGTTTCGGGTTCGGAGATCTCGAATCGGGCTTCGGTGATCGCCTTTCCGTCGGATACCGGCAAACGCACCACTCCCGACTCCAAGGGGAAATCGACACTGCGAAACGCGTAAACGATCGACAGAGGATCGTGCGTATCGCCCTTCAACGGCAGCGGCACCCGCATGTCGCCGTTCTTCGAGTAGCGCACGGTCATTGCCTCCCAGTCGAAGAAGGTCTCGTGACGATCACCGGTCGTATGTTCCACCCTCGAATAGCCGAGAGACCGCTTCGCCTCTTTCGGAAAGCGGGAGGAGATGATGGTGTGGAAATCGTAAACCTTTCTCATGAAGGCATTCGCCTTCGCCTCGAGCGTTCCACGCCGCACCTCCGGTCCGATCCTCTCGAGGGTCATCGTCACCGTCCCCACGGAAACGAAGCTCCACTTCAACTTGAAAACCGATTCCTCGAGGCGTTCACCCTCCGCAACCGCGAAGAAGGGACCGATAATCGACAGAAGGAAAAAGATGGAGACGGGGCGAAACACAGCGGATAGTATTCTCTGTATTTGCGATTCTTGCAAGACGGGACACTGTCAGCCGGAATCGTCGAACGACTCTTGTTCCCCGGCGCATTTTCTGTCACCTTTTTCGCTGTATGATCAAGCACATCGTATTCTGGAAATTTGCCGACGCCGCCGAGGGCCGTTCGAAAGAGGAAAATATCGACCGGGTGAGAAACGGTCTCCTGGCCTTGCGGGAATCGATCCCGGAGATCAAGGAGATCGAGGTGGGTCGGGATTTCAATCAATCCGGAGCCGCCTTCGAAATGGCCCTCTACACCGCCTTTGATTCGACCGAAGACCTGCAAACATACCAGGTGCACCCCGAGCACGAAAAGATGAAGGAATTGATCGGCGCGGTTACGGTGGATCGCGCGGTGGTCGACTACGAGGTCTGAACCCTTCCGCGGAGGATCGGACAGTGAGCCCCGCCGTCATGGACATCCCCGTCGATCTGATCGCCAAGTACAACCGTCCCGGGCCACGGTACACTTCCTACCCGACGGCGGTCCATTTTTCGGAGGAAATCGACCCCGGGCTCCTGCTCGCATCCAGCCGAGAGGCCGAAGGAGACCTGTCCCTTTACTTCCACCTGCCCTTCTGCGAGACCCTCTGCTGGTTCTGCGGGTGCAATACCATCATCACCAAAGACAAGGAACGGGTGGGTGATTACCGCTCGCTTCTGGAGCGGGAGATGGACTTGTTTGCGTCCGGGATCCGAAAGGGCCGGAAAGCCGCCCAGCTTCATTTCGGTGGCGGCACGCCCAACTTTTTTCCCGCCGCGGAGATCGAAGCGCTCGGCCAATCCATTCGGGACCGTTTCTCCTTTACCTCCGATCTCGAGGCCTCCGTCGAACTCGCTCCGTCGCATTTGGACGAATCCCAGATCAAAGCCTTCCGGTCCTTCGGCGTGAACCGCGCCTCGTTCGGGGTGCAGGATGTCGACCCGAAGGTCCAGAAAGCCATCCGCCGCATCCAGCCCCAGGAAACCAACCTTCGCACCGTCGAATGGCTGCGAAAGCACGATTTCCAGTCCGTCAACATCGACTTGATCTACGGTCTGCCCGGCCAAACGGCGGAGTCCTTCCGGAAAACCCTCGAAACCATCCTCGACCTCGACCCGGACCGCCTGGCCGTTTTCAGCTACGCCCACGTTCCCTGGATGCGGCCCGCCCAGAAAATGCTCGAGAAAACCGGCCTTCCGTCACCGGAGGAAAAGGTCGAAATGCTCCGACTGATCGTCGGGTTCCTGACCGGGCACGGCTACCGTTACGTGGGGATGGACCACTTCGCGAAACCGGATGACGAGCTGGTGCGGGCCCAGGAGGAAAAGACGCTGCAACGGAACTTCCAGGGATACAGCACCAAATCCGGCCTGGAGATCGCCGCTTTCGGGGTCTCCTCGATTTCCCAGACCGACGAGGCGTACCGCCAGAACGCCAAATCCATCCTGCCCTACCGCAAAGCTCTTGAAGAAGGCCGGTTGCCCATCGAAAAAGGTTGCCTCGTTTCACGGGAAAACCGGATCCGACGCGATGCCATCCACCGCATCATGTGCGACCTGGAGATCGACCGGACCGCATTCGGAAAAAAATGGGACGTCGACTTCGACTCTTTCTTCTCCGGAGGCCGCGGGCGGATGGATGAACTGATCGGCGACAACCTTCTCCGGGAGACCGGCGACGCCCTCGTCGTTACCGAAATCGGCCGTCTCTTCCTCCGCAACATCGCCATGTGTTTCGACGCGGATCTGGATTCGACCGAGAACCGGTATTCGCGGACGGTGTAGGCAGTTTCGACCGAATTCCTGCGGAATACCGGTCGGAGCGATACGGCAAATCCGGGCCGAGGACGTCGGCCCGCCTTGTTCACGGCGAACGCGATGCAGGTCAGTCCCCTCTCCGGGATGCGACCGCCCATCGATAAACGTCAGCGTATTGCCGGGCGGAATTTTCCCAGGAAGCGTCGCGTTCCATTCCCCGTTTTCGCAATCGATCCATCTCCTCCGGTGCGAACTCCCAAAGACTCACCGCCTCGAAAATCGAATCCAGCAGGCGGTGCGGCTGCGCCTCGTCGAACAGGAACCCCGTAGCCCCCTCTCGTCCGAGGGGAATCACCGTATCGGCCAACCCACCCGTGCGACGGACGATCGGGACCGTTCCATAGCGCATGGCGTATTGTTGCCCCAACCCGCAGGGCTCGAACCGACTGGGCATGAGGAAGAAATCGGACGCTCCGATCACCAGATGGGCGAGCCTTTCGTCGAACCCGATCATCACGCCGACCGAATCCGGATGTCGCCCCGCAGCGTTCCGGAACGCCTCTTCCTCCCACTTCTCGCCGGAGCCGAGAACGACGAGTTGCATCCGTCCGGAATCCGCCATCCGCTCGACCACCGAGACCAGGAGATCGAGACCTTTCTGGTGGAAAAGCCGGGAGACCACTCCGAAGACCGGGAGGTCGGGCCGCCTGGCGAGACCGAACGATTCCTGCAGAAGCTCCTTCGCCTTGGCCTTCCCGCTCAAATCGTCCGCTCGAAACGGTTCGGGCAAGGCGGGATCCCCGGCCGGATCCCATGTATCCATATCGATCCCGTTAAGGATGCCGACCAGATCGGCGCCTTTGAAATCGAGGATTCGATCCAGCCCGAACCCTCCCTCCGGGGACCGGATTTCCGCAGCATAGGTCGGGCTCACCGTCGTCACCTTATTCGCGTGATAGATCGCCCCCTTCATCCAGTTCAGGCCGCCGTAAGATTCCAGCGCGTCGCTCCGCAGAAGACTCCGTGGCAATCCGGCGAAGTCGAGCACTCCGGCGGCAAAGTGTCCCTGATGCTGGAGGTTGTGAATCGTGAAAACCGAAGCCGTGCCGGCCCACTCCCTTGCCGTGAAGACCTCGTTCAGAAAGACGGGCACCAGAGCCGTGGTCCAGTCGTGGCAGTGCATGACATCCGGAATCCACTCCAGCAGGTGGCAAACCTCGAAAGCGGAACGGGCGAAAAAGGCGAACCGGCGGTCATTGTCGCCGTGAGCCCCCCATGGCCCGTGGTAGATCTCGCCGCGGGCGAAATACTCGTCATACTCGACGAAATACACGGGCACTCGCTTGCCGGGATCCAGCGAGGTCTCCCGGAGTCCCGCATAGTGCATCCCCGCTCCCGTCGGGACGTAGAGGATCTCGTCGCGACGGTTCCAGCCCTCCCCCGTCCGCATGCCCCCGTGCAGGGGGCAGATCACCCGCACGTCGTGGCCGAGCCGCGCCAAGGCGATCGGCAGGGCTCCCACCACATCGGCCAGTCCGCCTTCCTTCACGAAAGGGGCCACTTCCGGGGCAACGAAAAGAATCCTCATTCGTTGTCGGATTTACTCGAATCTTTAGGGTCCCGCAAAGACCCGGAGTCGGCCTCCTCGTCCCCATCCACGTTGAGCTTGAAGTTGAAGATGGGCAGCAGGAGCAACAGGCCCACGCAAGTGAATCCGAGCACCGCGTATCCGGTCATATCGTGAACCTTTCCGGCGATCGATTCCGACCCGTGCAGGTGCGCCCAAAACGTGAGAAACAGACTCCGGAAGATGTTCATGATGAAGGCGAACACCATCGCGCAGGCCACCAACAGGACCTTCTTCCACCATTTGTTCAAAAAGACCGCCGCCAGAAAGGAACCCGCGAACAAGCAGGCCGTCAGGGAACGGATACCGGAACAGGCGTCTTCCACGCCCACGCTTCCGTTCTCCAGCATCAAGACGTTTCCCCGGCGTTCGAGGGGGATCCCCAGGATATCGAACGTGTGGAAGACGATGATGGTAACCTTATCGAGCAGGAACAGACTTACCCTTATCTCCGCAAAGGTCAGGAGCGGAATCGACAGAATCCAGATCAAAGCCGGAAACACGAACAGCCCCGTAAAAAGCAGGCGGTCCCGCACCGAAACCCGGTTCCCCGGGGGCGTCGGCGCCGAATCCGCCGAAACGAAGGCCAGAGAGAGGAAGGTCGCCCCGAAGCCGAAGGCCAGAGCCTGACCGCCCGGCAACAGCGGATTGGCGGTGATCGCCTGCAGAAAGCCCCCGAGAAAAAACAGGAAAAGGCCCCCGAACGCCCCGATCCACGCAAAGACCACGAGGATCCGAATCAGCAGGGACCGGGAGGCCGGCACGGTCTCGACCGGCCGATCCGTCCATTGCCCCTCGAGGAGAAACGACCGAATCCGCGGCCATCTTTCGTAAACCACGAACCCCACGAAAAACGGCACGATGAATCCGAAACTGTAATCCTCGCGCTTCGTCCACCATTTGAACTGGTCGTAGACGAGATAGAGCGCCATAGCAGCCAGCAGAAACGCCAGAAGGCGCACGGCCGCAGGCAGGGCTTCGAAACCGGCGGAAGGTTTTTTTGCGGAGGCTTCCATGAGGGAAAGCCCATAAGGAAGCGGTACAAAACCGGATTTGACAAGACCCGAACCGCCGAAAACACCCTTCGAGTTTTCGGATTGAAGGCCCGATCCCGAGGCCTCAATGTCCCCGCCTACAATCCTATGAGTTTCCGCCGATCACTTCACCACGCGTCAAGACCCTCCGTCCGCTCCTGACAGGCATGGATTACGAATATCTGCACGCCCACTGGCGCATGCCCTACATCAAGGAGCCCTCCGAGACGGGAAAGCCGCGCCGGAACCCTTTTCTGGACATCCTGTCATCGGACGATCCGAAAAAGGCCCTGCGTCTGCTCACCACCGGGCGGAGTTTCGTGGTGATGAACAAGTTCCCCTACAACGCCGGCCATCTCCTGGTCCTGCCCAGGCGCGAGGTCGGCGACCTCGAAGATCTGACCGCGGAAGAACATTCCGACCTTTTCGCAACCGTTCTGAAAGCGAAAAAGCTCCTCCGGCTGGCCCTTTCACCGGACGGTTTCAACATCGGTTTCAACCTGGGTGCTCCGGCCGGAGCCGGGATCCCCTCCCACTTGCACTGCCACATCGTCCCGCGCTGGTCGGGAGACACCAATTTCATGCCGGTCATCGGCAGTGCCCGCGTCCTTCCCGAAGCCCTCGAATCCCTTTGGGACCGGCTCCACTCCTTTCTCCCGGAAATCAAAGAATAACCGTCCCGTGGAATCCACTGCATTCAGCCAAACCCTGGAATTCGACTCGCCGCGCCAGCTCAGCCAGCTCTACTGCGGAAAGGAGGCCCACCTCGCCGAAGCGGAAAAAGCCCTGGGAGTGCGTCTGGTGGCGCGCGACGATTGGTTGAAAATCGAGGGCAACGAACCCGACGTACACAACGCCGGAGAACTCTTCGAGATCCTTCGCCTCGCCCGTGGACAAGGACTGAAGATCCGGGACAACGATTTCCAGAAAATGCTCGCCTCGGTGGTGGAGGGGCAAGGGCCGGAAATGCGCGAACTCTTCGAACATCCGCTCGTCATCCAGTTGAAGCGGAAGAGCATCGTGCCCAAGACGGTCCACCAGAAACAGTATTTGACCGCCATCCGGAAACATGACGTAGCCTTCGGGATCGGTCCCGCCGGGACCGGAAAGACGTACCTGGCCATGGCTGCCGCGCTGGACGCTTTTCAGTCCGGTGCCGCCGAGAAGCTCGTTTTCACCCGCCCGGCCGTCGAAGCGGGAGAAGCCCTGGGCTTCCTTCCGGGAGACCTGCAGGAGAAGATCCTCCCCTACCTGCGCCCCCTTTACGACGCGCTCTACGACATGGTCGGGGTCGAGGAAACCCAGCGCATGATGGAAAAGCAACAGATCGAGATCGCCCCTCTGGCGTACATGAGGGGCCGCACTCTTTCCCGCTCCTTCGTGATTCTCGACGAAGCCCAGAACACCACCCCCGAGCAGATGATGATGTTTCTGACACGGCTCGGAGACGACTCGAAGATGGTCGTCACCGGCGACATCACCCAGGTCGATCTGCCGCGTTCCAAGAAGTCCGGCCTGAAACAGGCGATCCGCATTCTGGCCGGGGTGAAAGGTATCGCCGTTTTTGAGTTCGACGGGGTCGATGTCGTGCGGCATCCTCTCGTCCAACGAATCATCACCGCCTACGAACGTTCGGGCGACGAATCCCACCCGGTTTCCTTCGTTTGAGGGGAGCCCCTCCCCTTTTCGTTCCTACCACATCATGGGCCCTCTCCGTAAATTCAGGAAAGACCGAAGCCAGACGCCTCTTCAACGGAAGAGAAACGCCAGCGGCAAGACGATTCCGCCCGTCTCTCCGAAAGGCACCCTTTTCCTGTTCCTCGGCCTGTTGGCGTTCGCGGCGGCGATCTCCCTGATCGCTTTCGCCGGTCTTACCCCCAGCGACCCGCAAATCAGCCGGGACCAGATCGCGCCGGAACGGGTGGTCGCCGACTTCACCTTCGCCTACGAGAGCGACGTTCTCACCCAGCAGAAGAAAACGCGCGCCCGCGAGCGCATCCCCCCTTCCTACCGGGTCGAGACCGACTACTTCGAAAAATTTTCCCAAGCCCTGACCGCCCTCGAATACGATTTCGCGGAGTTCGAACGGACCCACGAGGATCTCGAGGGCGAGGACCGACGCATAGCGATCCAGGCGTTCCTCGAGGAGGAAATCGCCGAGAGCGGATTGGCCTTACCGGTGGAACCCACCGTTCGGTTTTTCTCCGAAACCTCGTCGATCCAGCGCAACCGAATTCTCCAAAAGGCGCTCGAAGCTCTCGGCAGAGTCTACCGCAACGGAATCGTATCCGAAGAAGACCCGAATTTCGCCCGGATCGGCAGCTTCAACCTGATGCCGGTGGAAACCGGGGACGGGGAGCTGACCAACGTCGAGATTCAGAGGCCTTACGACGCGAAGGTATCCCTTCGAAACGAACTCGCCATCCTGGGAACCGACGGGGAACTGTTCGACACCTTGTTCGAGATTCTCGGCACCGGGATCCGTCCCAACCTCGTTTTCGATGCGGAGGCCACCCGGGAGCGCCGCGAAACGGCGGCCTCCCGCGTTGAACCCGTTCAAGTCAAAGTCCGGGAGGGCGAAACCATCATCGAACCGGGACTGACCGTCACCCCGCTGGCCTACGAAAAGCTGGTTCGCTACCGCCAGCAACAAAGCGCCCGCACGTCCAGCCAGTTCTTTTTCGATCCGACTTTCCAGCAGCAGTCCCTTCTCACCCTGATGATCATCCTGGCCGCAGTGCTCGTCTTGCGGCTCGCCAAGCCCGGAATGTCCCAGGACCCCCGCCGGCTCGGCACTCTGGCGCTGCTCATCCTTGCCAACGTCGCCGCCTTCCGGGTGATGCTCGTGTTGGGGAGTTCCGAACTCTTCGGCGGAGATCACCGGATTCTCGAAATCCTCCCCTTCGCAGCGCCCCTGGCCTTCGCGCCCCTGACGGCGGGTATTCTTCTCGGACCGATCGCCGGTGTCCTGAGCGGTTTCGTCATTTCCTCCGTCTTCGCCATCATGCTCGGGGAAGCCGCGTTTCTCTTTCTGGCCGGCTTTATTTCGGTCCTCGTCGGAATCTTTTTCTGCCACAACATCCGACTCCGCACCAATGTGGTCCGTGCTTCCTTCCTCACCGGGGTCACCCTCGCCGTATTCGTGATCCTTCACGGACTGCTGCTGGACATCAGCCTCTCGGCCATGGGAAGGCAGATCGCCGCCGCACTGATCTCCGCCTCGGTCACCGGTATTGCCATTCTCGGCTTTCTCCCGCTCCTGGAGAAATTATTCAGCTATACCACCGATATTACCCTTCTCGAATACACCGACTTCAACCACCCTCTTTTGCGGCGGATGCAGGTCGAGGCCCCCGGCACCTACCACCACAGTTTGATGGTCGCCAATCTTTCGGGAAACGCTGCTTCGGATATCGGCGCAAACCCCCTGGTCTGCCGCGCGTGCGCCCTGTTTCACGACATCGGAAAGATGGTGAAACCGGAGTATTTTACCGAGAACCAACAGTCCGGGCGGAATCCGATGATCGAGCAGAAACCGTCCATGAGCGCCGTCATCATCAAGCGCCACGTGAAAGAAGGCGTGGAACTGGCGCGCAAATACAAGCTGCCTAAAGTGTTCATCGACATCATCCGCCAGCACCACGGCACCTCTCTCATCCAGTATTTTTACCAAGAGGCGATCAACCGCCGGGAGAGAGCGCAGATGCCGTTGTTCACCGGCGTCCGGGACGAGGACGTCGAAGAGACCACCTATCGCTACGACGGCCCGAAACCCGATTTCGTGGAAAGCGCCATCATCTTTTTCGCCGACTCCATCGAAGCGGCCAGCCGGTCCCTCAAGAAGGTGAACGCCCAGAGTGTCGACGAGCTGCTCGACAAAATTTTCCAAGGCCGGATCGAGGACCGGCAGCTCGACGAATGCCCCCTGACCCTTCAACAGGTCGCCTCCATCAAAAAGAGTTTCAGCCGCACCCTTTTGAATAGCCTTCATACCCGGATCGCCTACCCCCCGGACGAAAAGGACGCCCCGAAAGACGAACCCGAGCCACCGGTCGAACCGATCGAGAAAACCGAGGAAAGCAATGGCCCCCAGAAAGATCCGGATCAACAACAGGTGTGATCCGTTGCGGTTCGATGCGGAGAAGGTCGAGCGGTGGCTCTCGGCCCTCGACGGAAAAGACACGTTCCCCATCCCCGCCGGAGATCTCTCCGTCGTTTTTCTGGCTGATTCGGAGATGGGCGAACTTCACGGCACCTTTCTCGGGGACCCCTCGCCCACCGACGTGATCACCTTTCCCGGAGACCCCTCCTTCGACGAGGCGGGGGAAATTTGCGTGGGCGCCCAGCAGGCCCGACGGGTTTACGAGCGACACGAATCGACCTTGAGCGACGAGATTCTGCTTTATCTGGCACACGGCTGGCTTCACCTTGCGGGTTATGACGATCTCACCGATGAAGACCGGCGCACCATGCGCTGCATGGAGGCGAAAGCCCTGCGCCAGGCAAACGGGCGGGCGGAAAAGCCCCGATTCGAGTGGATGGACTAGGCCAATTTCATGCAAAACAGGAGAACCATCGGGATGTTAAGGAACATGCGGGCAGCATTTTTCACCGGCCTGGTCATACTCCTGCCCCTCGGAGTTACCTACATCGTCGTCAATTTCATCATCGTGAAGATCGGCGTTCCGGCCAGCGATGTGGTCTTCTGGTATGTCGACGAGAACATCCGAAACCTCACCCTGGTCAACACCGCGCTGAACATTCTCGCGCTGTTTGCCCTGATCGTCTTCATCATCGGCCTGGGATTCCTTTCCCGCTACGTTTTCGGCAGAATCGTGATCACATCGATGGAGCGGCTGCTCGGTCGCCTCCCCTTCATCAACACGGTCTACCGGACGGTCAAACAGATCGTCGACACCTTCAGCCAGCAACAAAAGGCGGTGTTCCAGGAAGTGGTTCTCGTCGAGTACCCCCGCAAAGGATCCTGGGTTCTCGGCTTCCGGACCAGCGAGAGCAAGGGAGAGGTCCAGGCCAAAACCGGTGCCCACCTCTCCAATATTTTCGTACCGACCACCCCCAACCCGACCAGCGGATTTCTTCTCATGATCCCCACCGCCGAAATCATCCCCCTCAACATGACCGTGGCCGAGGGCATGAAAGTCATCATATCGGGAGGAGCGGTTTCTCCGCCCTACCAGCCCGAGACCCCCGAAGAGAAAACCGCACTGGAAGCCCCCAGCCCCCACCCGATCGCCGAGAGCAGCAATCTGTCCCCCGAGGAGGCCAAAAAGCTCTCCAGTGGAGGCCCCCATAAGAAACCTTAGCTCGCCTTTTCAGGAAGCAAAAACGGAGAACGGACATTCCTGTCCGTTTGC
>CAZBLJ010000090.1:0-10765 GCA_964492605.1 uncultured Puniceicoccaceae bacterium | reverse complement strand
GGAATGCAAGCACCGAGACCGGAAAGATCCGCATAAGCTCATGAAACCCATATCCGCACCTGTTTGACATCGATCAACATCACGCCCTCCGCAAAAAAACCGACCCGCCACGGAGGCGGATCGGCTTTGGAAAACGGAGGTCGCGCCATCGGCGCGAACGAAATCCGACTCAGGAAAGGTGGTCGTACTTGCCCTTCTCGACGCCGCGAACCACGAGGTAACTCACCCCGTGTTTCTCACCCACGCCGGACTTGGACAGGCCCGATGCCAGATCACTGCGGATCGCGTCCCGAAGCGCACCCGTTACCTTGGTCCGCTTGCGAACGCCTCCCGATGCCGACCGGCCCACCTGGGACGGCGAAATCTTGAAGCGGGTCATCAGCGCTTCCACCAGTTGTTTGGCGTTCGAGAAGCCGCTATCCGCCACAATCTGATCGAGTTTCTGAAGCTTCCTCTCCTCTTCTTCTTGCTTACGGAGAAGTTCTGCCTTCTGCTTCTCGATTCGCGCGGATTCCGCTTCCAGTTGTTTGAGTTCTGAACTTATATCTGTATTCATAGTTTTTCGTAATGCAAATTCATTGCATCACCGACGATCCAAATACGGCGGAAACCTTCTTTCAAGACCAAATATCGATTTTTTATTAGAACTTCTGACATATGGGACAAGGCGTTTACGAAGAATGGCACATCAGGAAGGATAGCTCTGATAAGATTGCAAAAATTCGCTCGGAATCGGGTTTTTCCTCCCTCCCCTGCAGGATTCTCGAAAAACGCCTGTCTCCCGCTGAAGATCCGGGACAATGGATCAATCCCCGGCTGGAGGACCTCCTCGATCCTTTTGATTTACCTTTTTGCAAGGAGGCGGCCTCACTTGTTTCGGATTGTTTACTGCGGGAAAAGAAGATCGCGGTATTTTCGGATTACGACGTGGACGGAATCACCAGCGCCGCGTTGATTTCCGAGGCGATCCACCGTCTCGGCGGGTCGATCGATCCGTTTTTACCGGACCGCATGGAGGAGGGCTACGGCTTGACCCGGAAAGCGCTGGACCGGCTTCTCGGCGAACGGGACGTTGACTGTCTCCTGGTTTTGGACTGCGGAACCCGGTCGGAGGAAGAACTGTTCTATCTTTCACAAAAGGGGATTCAAACCATCGTGATCGATCATCACGCCCGATCGGACGTTCCTCTCTTACCCGATGACTGCGTCCTTATCAATCCTCATTTAAAGGACCGTCTCCAACCCGAATTCCAGAATCACTGTACCGCCGGACTGGTTTTTAAGTTTCTTCACGCCCTTACGCGGGTGATGCATTCGCGGGGAGTCGATGCAAGAGCGCAATTCAATCTGCGGTCGTGTCTCGACCTGGTCGCCTTGGGCACCGTTGCGGATTTGGTTCCGCTGAAAGGAGAGAACCGCCTGTTGGTTAAATACGGTCTCCACGAGATCGGAAGAAGCCCGCGTCACGGCTTGAAAGCACTCCTCCAGGTGGCGGGAGTTGAAGTGGATAACCCCCTTTCGACCTCCGATATCGGCTTTCGGCTCGGCCCGAGAATCAATGCCGGCGGCAGAATCGAAACGGGAATGACGAGTCTCGACCTGCTGCTTGCGACCGACCATCGGCTGGCTTTCGACCTCGCCCGGAAGCTGGACGCCGTAAATCGGGAACGGCAGGGAATCGAGAAACGGGTGGTCGACGAAGCCCGCGAACTGGTGGGAGAATCTCCGCCCTCCGGAATCGTCGCGGCCCGCAAGGAATGGCACCCCGGAGTCGTCGGTATCGTGGCGGGTCGCCTGGCCCGGACCTACCACCGCCCGACCATCATCCTCGGTTTCGACGGGGACGAGTTCAAGGGCTCCGGGCGCGGTATTCCGGGCCTGAACCTTCTCGAGGTGATGGAGAGCTGCGAGGTCCGACCCCGCAAATGGGGAGGACATCCGATGGCGATGGGAATGAGCATCGACCCCGCGCAACTGCCCGCCTTTTCCGATGCGTTCGCCGCTGCGGTCGACAAGGTCACCGAGGGCGATCTGCCCGCGAAAACCCTCACCGTGGATACGGTGGCCGACATCGGGGAGATCGACCGCCAGTGCATCCTGGAACTCGAGGCCATCGGGCCGTTCGGCCAAGGCAATCCGGAGCCCGTCATCCTCTTTTCCGAAACCATCCTGGCGGAAGCCCCCCGCAAAATGGGGAAGGACCACATCAAATTCCGTCATCCCTCGAACAAGTCACTGGAGTTCATCGGCTGGCGCATGGCGGAAAACCCGCCCCCCGCCGGATGCCCGGTGGAACTCGCCGTCCGCCTCTCCCGCTCTTTCTGGAAAGGGCGGGAATCCATCCGGGCCGAGATCGTTGATTGGCGCATCCCCCGATCCAACGCTTGAGGTCTTCCGGTCTTTCCCTTTTCGTCGGCTCCTTCCGGTTCTCCATGCGTTTCTTGCGGATTTCAGCCTGCCTTCTCACCTGCCTGCTTCTCGCCGGAGCGGGCCTGATGGTGCCGGCTTATTTCCAGGCGATCGACCCCGCGGTGGCCGCACTGGCTTCGCGGGATGCGGAGAGTCTGCAAGAGGAAGCAGCGGCTCTTCGTCTGGCCGGTTCCCCCGTCGCTGCGGCCTTTCTGCTGGGCGAACCCGCCGGAGCCGAAGCAGACACGGACCGGACCTATCCCTTGTGGAGCGAAATCGGCGGGGCAACAGGCAGCGCCGACTCGGTTGCCGTGAGTCCCCTTCTGACGAAAACCCGTAGAGCCGAAGCCGTCGCCCTGTTGAGACAAAGTGCCGGAGGCAATGTCGAAACCCTTCTCCGGCTTCTTCCCGACGAACCGCAGATCGGATCCGATCCCGAGTGGATCGCCCGGCATCTCCCGGCCCGGATCGGCGGCATCCTTCTGGCGGGTCTGGCGGCGGAACGGGCGGTTCAACCCTCTTTTCTCAGCCGGATTCCGATCGCGGGAGAGGGCCCGGGCTTGAGGCCGGACAAGGTTTTCTCACAGGTGGCCTTCTGGGGCACCACCCTGCCTTTCGACGCGTTGAACCACTTCCTGAGTGCGTTCAAGGAACCCGCTACGCTCGAGCGTCTGACCGACTCCCGGTTCGTCCGCGCCTCCGAAGATCGCGGACTCCTCGCGCGACTGATCATTGCCGGAGCATCCCCGGAAGCGCTTCTCACCTTTTTGGAAGATCATCCGGCCAGCGGCCTCAAAGACCTCAGGGCCGCGTTCTCCGAAGGTCCGGGGGGCGCATTGCTCCTCGTCTCCGAGAACAAACCGCTGCGGAAAGATGTCCTTCTCCCGGCCTCCATCGCTCCGACCGATTGGGAAGCACCGGTCTCCTTCGTGCTGAACCGCCCCGCCGGGGCGCTGTTCGCGAGAATCGCGCTTTTCACCGGGTCGGCCTTTTTTCTCCTTCTTGCACTTCATCAGATTCTGCCCAACCTCGGAGATCGCTATCTGGCGCGGCCGACGATGGTTCAGAGTTTTGCGCGAAGGCTGATTCTCGGCTTCATCGTCGCGGGCGGTTTTCTGTTTCTGCTCGAACCCTCCCTCCTCCGGCAGCCGGAGACCGCTCCGCCCGCCCCCCAGGAGCCATCGCGCCTCTCCCTCGCCTCTCTTACCAAACCGCCATCCAGCAACATGAACTCGATCGAAATCGACCAGGTCACGCTCCTGATCCTCACCATTTTTTTCGTCCTCCAGGTAGGCCTCTACATCTTTTGCCTGGTGAAGTTATCGGAGATCCGGCGCCAACGGGTCTCCGACGCCACCAAGCTGCACCTGCTCGAGAACGAGGAAAACCTGTTCGACGGAGGCCTCTACCTGGGGCTCGGCGGCACCGTCGCGTCCCTGATTTTTCTAGCCCTCGGCGTCGTCGAGGCGAGTTTGATGGCCGCCTACGCTTCCACCCTCTTCGGAATCCTGTCCGTTTCCCTTTTCAAAATCTTCCATCTCCGACCGTTGCGGAGGAAACTGATTCTCTCCTCGCGTGCCGAAGTCTGAACGCCTTCTCCACACGATCCCGGTATGAACCGTAGCCTCCTCCTCATCGTCTGCGATTTTCTGCTCCTGAGTCTGCTGGCCCTGGCCGACTTCGAGAAAAGCGGCGAGCCGATCGCAGCCGAGAGGACCGCCCCGGCAGCCGAGTACGACCCTACTGCGGAGGATGACGAGGAATCCGCCATCGCCGGACTCCTCGCCGCGGCCCTGTCCGCCGAGCAATCGGCCCAGGAGCAACTGGAGAGGGAACTGCGCGAGGCGCGGGAACGGATCTCGACCGCCGATGCGACTCTGGCCGACCTCGAAACGAATTTGGCGGAACGGGAAAGGGACCTCTCCCGGACCCGGACCGAGGCCGAGAAAGCCGCCGAGGAAGCACGGAGACTGGCCGCCGAGAAATCGGAGATCGAGCAAGCCGCCCGTGAGACGGCCCGCGAAAAGGAACGGTTGGCAGGCGAGAAGGAGGCGCTGGAGAGCAAGACCGCCGAGTTGACCGACCGCGTCGAGCGTCTCTCCGGGCGGGCCGAAGCCGACCGGCAGGAATTGGACCGCAAAGCCCGGGAACTCGCCCGCGCCGAAGCGGAACTGGAAAAGCGGGCCCGCGCGCTCGAGGCAGAAGAAGCACGCCGGCGCGAGGCGGAAGCGGCCCGTCTGCGTCTTGCCGGGGAGGTCGAGACCGTGCGGAGGGAGAAAGAGCTGCTCTCGTCGAATCTGGAATCCGCCGAGAAAACCATCGAGGTCGAGCGTCGGGAAAAAGCCGAACTCCGGCAACAGACGGAATCCCTCAGCGAGAATGTAACCCGGTTGGCGGACGCCTCCTCCGAGATCACCGAAGAAGTGCGAAACCTGCGTCCTCTTACCGGAAACGAAATCTTCCGGAAGGCGGACGCGAATCGGGTGACCTTCGTTTTCGAGGGGACCCGGACCGGATTGTTCTCCGATGCCCCCTTTACCGAGGAAATTCCCGCCGTCGTGACCGTCATCGGCGATCAATCCTTTCTCTGGCTGCACGTCGAGCAGACTCCCTTCGCGGATCCGGACCGGCGGCGGTTTCTCAAGTCTCTCGATCTGTTCATCGAGGCCAACGGCGTCCGTTTCCGGGTTCCCCGCATGGGTGCCCTGGAGGCCGATCCGTCCCTGCTCTTCCTTCCGCTTACCGATTCCATCGTGGAACGGCTCGGGGTCGAAACCTTTCCGGCGTCGAAGGACCCCTTCCGATTCGAGGACCTGGTCGTGGTCGACCTGCCCGAGTCGCGGTTCGGAGAAAGCGGATTCCGCGTCCAACCGGACGACACCGGGTTCCTGGAGATCGACAACAGAGCCTTCTCGGCGCTGTTCGGCGAATTTTCCCCCTCCCGGGGCGACGTCGCCTTCACCCGCGCCGGTGCCTTTCTCGGAATCGTCGTCCGCCCCGGCGAGGCCTGGCAGGCCGCTCCGGTCCAAACCGGTCTCCGGCTCTCCTTCGGCGAAGAATTCACCCGCAGCCAGCTGGACGGCCTCCCCTGATCTAGGTGTCTCACTCAATCTTTAGATTTTGCGTCTAACCCGTTCGCTATCCCCAAAACGGAACGCTCAGCGGAACGCAATTCCTGAAAGGTTCCATAAGCCCGGCTTGCGTATGTGCATCCGATACGGCAGCCCTCTCCGATTAACGGTCCGAGTCTGGCAAACCACGCGCAAACCGCTCCGCCGAGGACTGCTTCGCACCCGCCTTTCCCCAGGAAACAGGGAAGACGGCGAATTCTTTTTCTCGCAATCCATCCCTGCCCGGCCTTCCTGAAACCATGGCTTGGCTCTCCATGCGTTTTTTCTCCCAGGAATTGGGCGTTTCGACATCCGCGGAAGTTCTTCTTCCGCAACCGAACACCCAGGGACAGATCGGCACCGGGAGTCCGGAAGCTCGGGAGAAGTATCCGGCTCTCTACCTTCTGCACGGTTGGTCCGACGACGAAACCATCTGGATGCGACGGACCTCGATCGAACGCTATGCGTCCCGATTTCCTTTGGTCGTGGTGATGCCACGGGTGGATCTCAGCTATTACCAGGACACGCAGTATGGGATGGACTATTGGACCTATCTCGCAGATGAACTTCCTTCCCTGTGCGAGTCCTGGTTTCCGATTGATCCGTCCCGCGAGAGCCGCTTTGCGGCCGGGCTTTCCATGGGAGGATACGGTGCCTTCCGGCTCGGATTGGCCAAACCGGATCACTTCAGCGCCGTCGCAAGCTTGTCGGGCGCGCTGGATCTCGAAGGTCTGGTCAAAATGTGGGAAAACGATCCCAGCCGACGGAGAATCATGCGGGGAAACTTCGGCGACCTGAAAAATCTCGCGAAGCAGGACTCCAATTTAACCAAACTGCTCCGGACCACACCAAAAGCAGATACCCGGTTTTATCAATGGTGTGGCACCGAGGATTTCCTCTACGACGGAAACCAGCGGTTCCGGGAAGCGGCCGGGGGAGCCGGTCTGAATCTGACTTATCGCGAAAGTCCGGGAGATCACTCGTGGGAACACTGGGACCGGGAAATCGATCCGGTGCTGGATTGGCTGATGAGCCCGGAGGACCAATCCCCGTCCCGCCATACGCGGATCCTTCTCGACAGCTATCTCCATTACTTCGGCGAGGACCTCGTACCCCGAGGTCCCGGTGAAACGGAACGGCTCATGAACGCTTCGTTCGTCGTGCTTTCCCACGGAACGGAAGAGGATCCCGTCTTCAACTACGGGAATCAACAAGCCCAGACCCTCTTTGAAATGGATTGGGACACGCTGACCTCCCTCCCCTCCAGGCTTTCGGCGGAACCCTTGCACCGGGAAGAGCGTCAGAAACTTCTGGATGAAGTCCGCTCCCGGGGATTCTCGGACAATTACGGTGGGATTCGTGTGAGCGCCACGGGCAAACGCTTCCGAGTCGAGGGAGCCCGGGTCTGGACCCTTTCCGATGAGTCCGGCAAACCGGTCGGTCAGGCCGCCAGTTTCTCGGACTGGAAAAGGATCGATCCGAAGGAATGACCCGGAACCACCGGTCTTCCAACACCAAGGGAGGGTCGTTGTCCCCAACGACCGAAATGGATTCGGACTTATCGAGTAAATTCGAAATTGGTCTCAAATCAAAAGGCCCGGCGGACGAGGACATCCGCCCTCCCAGTCTGCCACTACCAAGGGAGGGGCATCCCCCTGATCTGGTGTCTAACTCAATCTTTAGATTTTGCGTCTAACCCGTTCGCTATCCCCACAAGGGAGCGCTCAGCGGGACGCAGGCCACCCCAAGAATACAAGGGGGGCCGGGGGAAGGCGGGGGTGATCGGGCAGCAACACCCTCTCGTTCGTAGAAGTCGGTCGACTTTTCGGGATCGGCACTTAGCTTGTCGATGCCAGGTTGATCGTGAAAGCTCCCGTGCCAGTCCCCGCATTGCCTACCGAACGCGTCGCATCCGTTTCGGACGGACCTCTTTGGAAAACGGCCCAGGAATGGCTCCGTCCCGCCCTTCTGCCCGATTCTCTGGCGATTGACGGCACTTGCGGGAACGGCGGCGATACGCTGTTCCTTTGCGAATCGCTCGGCCCCCGCGGCACCGTTATCGGTCTGGATATTCAACCGGAGGCAATCCGGGCGACTGGAGACCGTCTCTCCGATCACGGTCTGAGCGCCACCCTCCTCCGCGAAGACCATTCCCGGCTGGGTTTCCTCCTGATGGAGCGGGGAGTTCTTCAAGTGGATGCCGCGATCTTCAATCTGGGATACCTGCCGGGCGGCGATCATTCCGTCACGACGGACCCCGCCTCGGCCTGCCGGGCGATGGATGCGATCTTGCGGAGAGCGTCCGACCGTTTTCGTCTTTCGGTCGTAGCCTACCAGGGCCATCCCGGCGGAAAGCAGGAAACCGTTGCCGTCCGGAGCTTTCTGAAGAATACCGAATCCACCGGATTCCAGCTCGTCGAAAAGGGCAGCCGGGACCCCGAGCGGGGGCCGGTATTTTTCGGCGTAAAGCGCCTTCAGCCCGAGGTCAAAGAATGACCGGGGTTCGTTTTTTTCTTTCCTTTTGCGATCCTTTCCTTTCCGTTTTGAGGCGACCGGAGGCCTATCCGTAAGAACTCGACTCTCCCACCCAATCCATCGACCTGTGACAGGGCTTTTCCGCACAACTCTTTTTTTCTTCCTCCCGGTGTTTCTGGGGCTGATCCTCTATCATTCCTGGCAGGTCGATCCCGACGCGCTGCGGGAGAGGCGGATCGCTTTTCTGGCCCCTTACGAGTCGGCCATCGATTCCAGTAAAGAATTGGCCACCGAGATGTTGCAGGAATCCCCCGCCTCCCGTTCAGCCCCCCTGCCCGCCTCGCTACGGTCGGCCGGCATCGTGCTTGTGGAAGGCATCAGGGACGAGACACCGGTGATCCGGATGGTGAGTCCGATGCTTTCCGACCATCCTTCATGGAGGATGATCCCCGATGCCGATGCCGCTCCCTCGTTTCTGACCGGTTTTCGTTTCTCCGCAGGAAAACGATCGATTCCCTGTTTTCTGATCGAGACCACCATCTATGACGCCAACGGGAATCCTGTTGCATTGAATATCTACATCCGCGAAGAAGAAGGCTCTTCGCATGAGGATACGATCTAGTCTGCTGCTTCTCGGTTTCGCGGCCGTTACGGGGGAATCCGTAAACGGGCAATCCGCCGACCCCGTTACGGAAACCTTGTCCGGGTTCGAAGAGGCCATTCGCCTCGAAGAACAGCTTTCGCAGGAGAAACTGAATCAGAACCGGCAAATCCGGATTCTCGAGAGCGAGATCGAAACGCTTCGCGCCGAACTCGAACAAACTCGCTCCCGCATCGAAGAGATCGAGTCCCAGCGGACCGAAGCCCGATCCCGGAGAGAGCAACTCGTCCGTCAGCGCGGCGAGGAGGAAGAAGCGCTGGCCCGATTCGAGGGGCTGGTCGAGGAAATCCTTCCGACGCTGGAAACCCTCGAATCGCGACTGCCGCCCTGGATCGATGCGGATTTACCGGCGGAGGACGCACCCCCCGGAGAGTTTCTTCTGCTCCTGAAAAACCGCTTCGCCGAAAACCGCGTCATCGACTCGGGCCGCACCGAGATCACCGACCCCGGGGAAGACACCGGCATCCAGGTCGACTTTGTGAGCTTCGGCTTCGGGGGCGCCTTCTTTTCGGCGCCCGACGGTTCCTTCGGAGGCCGTTTTGCGTTCGACGGCAAGGCCTGGAGCCCGGAGGTCATTTCGGAGTTCGCCCCGCAGATTCACCGCCTTCTCCTTCAGGAACAGGGCCTGGAGGAACCCGACTTCATTTCCCTTCCGGTCGCCATCGGAGGAAGCCGATGAGAAGATTCCTCACCCTTTTCCTTCTGGTATGGCTCCACCCGGGACCCTGTTTGAACGGCCGGGACGCGCCCTCTCTGGCGGAAGTCGCGGAGAAAGGACGTCAGGAAGCCCGCCAGGCGCTCTCCGAACTGCGTTCCTTTCGCGAGGAGGCCACCCGTGAACAACTGCCTCTCGAAAACGAGATTTCCCGTCTCCGGCAATCCCTCGAGGGTGCCCGCGAAAAGCTCGAACAACTGCGGGAAAGTCGCGACAGCAGCGACCTCGCCCTTGCCGAGCTGGAGCGGGAAGTCAGCCGCTTGAACGCCGCCCGGCAGACTGCGGAGTCGCTCCTGGGAGACCTGCTGGACGACTGGTCCGAAACCCCCGCCGCTTTTTCGCATCCCGACGAGCGCGAAACCGCCGCATCCTGGTCCGCCGCCGACCTGCCGCTGTCGGAAAAAATCGCGCAGGCGCGCCCCATCCTGACCCGGATTGCCGACGATTTGCTCGCATCCGTCGGCGGACGGATCGAACCCCTGTCCGTCTTCGGCACCGACGGACGCCGGGTCAACGGCACCGGTCTATTCTTCGGCCCGCTGGTCTACTTCATCGGCGACCGGAACGAAGTCGTCGGGACGGTGGACCAAACCGACCCGGCCTTCCCGCGGGTCATCCTCGCAGGTGGGACGGAAGCGGAACAGATCCGGGAAACGGCTCGAACCAAGGGCGGATTCCTTCCCCTGGACTCGACCGGCGGGGCGGCCCTCGCCCTCCGGCGAACCGAACCCGGGTTGATCGGCGAACTCCGAAAGGGCGGCATCTGGATTTACCCGATTGTCGCCGCAGCTGCGGTCGCCGCCCTGGTCGCCCTCGTGAAATGGATCTCCATCTCCCGCATCCGTTTCTCCCTTCGCCGGGCCGAACCGCGATTCCGCGAGATCTTCGGCAAAGACGCCGATGCTTCCGGTCTGGAGGAGATCCTCAACCGCCAGCCCTCTCTCCTGCGACCCTTCTGGAAAATGCTCTGGGAGGAACGGAACAGCGACCCCGACGTGCGGGAGGACATCCTCTTCACCAAGCTCATCGAAATCCGCTTGCGACTGACCCGCGGGCTGGCGGCGCTGTCGGTCATCGCCGCTACCACCCCGCTCCTCGGCCTCCTCGGAACCGTTACCGGCATGATCTCCACCTTCCGCCGGATCACCCTCTTCGGCGCCGGCGATCCGCAAGCCCTCTCCGGCGGGATCTCCGAAGCCCTGGTGACCACCAAGTTCGGTCTCATCGTGGCGATTCCCACCTTCCTCCTCTACGCCTTCCTCTCCCGCCGCGCCCAAGGCACCGCCTCCGAACTCGAACGCATCAAAGATACCCTGGGGCGGTAGCGGTCCGCAGGCCAGGGTATTTTTATTTGCAGGGGCATTTCATCTGGCCGAAAACAGGAGTTTGTTCAGG
>CAZBLJ010000089.1:0-10774 GCA_964492605.1 uncultured Puniceicoccaceae bacterium | reverse complement strand
TGGTAATCCGGGAAATCGGTTTCGACGACGCCTTCCCGCGGTTCGAAAAAGATCGTCGTGAACACGCCGCCGCGGAGTTCTTCGTAGCTCGGGGTCTTGTTGTAGCCGATCTCGGCGCCGAAGGCCCAGTAGTTCGTCAGGAACATCATGCCTTGCAGGTTCGAAATCATGATCCCGGTGCTGTCGCTGGTGCCGTTATAGATCCGACCGTCCGGATCGAGGGGGAAGTAGGGGGCGGCTTGCTGTTTGTTGGCCTGGCCCCCGAATCCGATTTCACCTTTGAACAGATAATCCCGCCCCTCTTCGGTCATGAACTGGAGGTTGATCAGGCCCTGAATGAGGTATTCCGGGCTGAAATATCCACCGTGCCCGTAGGTGAAGAAGCTCAGGTTTTCCTCGTAGGCGTAGAAGGTGACGATGGGGCCGAAGTTGATGTAGTGGAAATCTTCCGGTTTGAAGGTCCGGCTCAAAGCCATATCCATTCGGAACTTGGTGTTGTCTTCGACGTTCTCCCCGGTCAATTGGGCGGCCTCCATAAAACCGTAGAGCGTCAATTTCTCGGTCGGCGTGTAGGCGACCGAAAGCATCATACCCGTTTCGAGGACGCGGCCCCACTCCAGGGAGGTGTAGGGGTCGCGCATTCCCGTGTAACTGAGGAGGGACTCGGTCACGGATTCCCGGTACACTTCCAATCCCCAGGCACCGGTATCGAACAGGCTGTTGAATCCCGCCCGCCCGACGAACGTGCTGTGGATCTGGCCTCCCAGAGGGGTCATCCCCAACTCGATGTAGGGTGAGAGCCAATCTTCCCGGTAGTAGCCGACTTGCGGCTCGATCATCCCGTTGTATGAAGTCTTCGGAGCGATGACATAACCGGGATTCGGGGTATTCGGCTGGAGGCCGATGAGGGCGAAGTTGGGAAGATCTCCGGCGTCCAGGCTGACCAGCCCGAGGCTGACGTCAAATCGGTTCACCGCATCCTGGAACACCGTCCCGGTAACCTTCGGTCCGTAGGCGGCGCTCAACTCGCTCAGGCCGGGATCTCCGTCGCGTGCGACAAACTCGCCGGAGAGAGTGACCTTCGGCGTTGAAATGTTCTCGATGAGGGGTTGGTCGAGGTTGTCGGTGCCGGGCGAAAGTTGTTCGGCCTTCAGGTAGAGTCGCCGGTCGTAATACCGGTTGCTGGTGTAAAGAGCGTAAATATCGGCCAATGGCCCCCCGTACTCGTCGGCGAGCCGCTGGATCCGGTCCCAATTCTGCCTTCTCGAGAGGGCTGCGTAGAGACCCACCGCCGCCGGACGGTCCCTCTCCGTCCGATAAAGATCGAGAAACATCGACGCGGATCGCTCCAGCTCGCCTTCGTGGTAGAGACTCCATGCCTCGAGCATTTCCTCGCCGCGGGTCAGGGAACGGAACTGAGCGATCCTTCGCAAGTTTTCGAGCGTCTCCCCCCAGCGTTCCGCCTTGAAGGAGGAGATTGCGCGGGTCATGTAAATGTCTCCGAGAATGTTGTCCATTCCGGAATAGGCATCGAGCTTCCATCGGGCGACGGCCTCGGCCTGCTGAAGATAGCCTTCGTTGTAGAGAGAGAGTGCGAGACCGTAGGCGGCCTCGTTGAAATTTTCGTCCCAGCGCAGAGCCTGTTCGAACCACTCGATGGCCTTGGGATAATTCTCGTCGGTGTAGTAGGACCAGCCGAGAGCGCCGGCCAGCCCGATATCCTGGTTCTCGATGACCCACGGCTCGAGTTCGGCGTATTCTTTATCGGCGAGGAGTTGGCCCGGGTCGATCCCCATTTCGGTCTCGGCATCCGGTTGCTCGAGGCCGGTCTGGGTGTCGCTGAAGACGATCGTCGGAGAGGTCGGAGAGGCGATGGGTTCGGCGACCGGCTCGGGAGAGGGAAGCAATACTTGCGTGGAGATGCCCTGGCGGCCGACCGGCTGGGTCCGGGACTGTCGGGTCGGGGTGATCGTTTCCGGCGGAGTCTGCTGCCGGGTCTCCGGAAGAAAGTAGGGGACTTGATCCGCGGCGGCGTCTCCGGCGGGTCGCGAGGGCGCGGGAACGGGCTGCTCGGTGACCATGACTTCTTCCATGGAGGTGGGGAAAAGGCCTTCTCCCTCGTAGTCCTGGGCGGCAAGGTCCGGGATCGAGAAAAAGAATGCCGACAGGACCGCGACTGCGACGCGGTTTGGGCTGGTCGATGAGGATTCCATGATGTTTCAGACAGGCTTTACAAATAGATTACGGCTGAGGCAATTCGGAATACCGCCGGTGTTCCTGGTCGGCGGTAATCGACAAAAGGGAAAGACAGGCGGAATAATAGGACGTGAACGTGTCGGCGGGTGCACCGGGGTCGGGAATTTGGTCGGGGTCGATCAAGTGATAGATGGAGACCATACCGGGGATGAGGGTATAATCGCCCGGCCGACCGGTTTCGAGGTTGATCTGATCGGGAACCTGGAAGACGGAGGGTTCGTGGGTCGCCCATCGGATGAAGGGTTCGTAAAGGCTCTCTTCATCGACTCCGGCCCAGTAGAGATAGAGGGGGACGCGCACGGCATTGTACCCGAAGACCGGATCGAATCCCTCCGGCAGTTCGAGGGAACCGTCGGTTTTCACAAGAAGCCAGTCCGGGGGCAGGTCCCACTCTCCGAACCGCCCGTCCCGCATGAGTCGGATCCCCGACAGATACAGATCGTCCCAGACGTGGGAGGGATCGATCCGCCGCAAATCCAGGAAGGCCGGAAAAACCCAGTAGCTCGGGTTGACGATAACGCCTTCCGACCGCCGGAAGCCTTTTCCGCCGGGAAGCAGCAGGGGTCCCCGCGGGCTGTCCACCACCATTTCCCGTCGGATGATCCGCGCGATCTTCCTGGCCTCGGCGGTGTGGCGGTCGTTGCGCCACATTTCTCCGGCCCTTTGCAGAGCCCATGCGATCAAAATATCGCCGTCGGTTGCGTTGTTGGAATCGGTGATCGGGTTATCGGGGTGGGACGGATCCCATTTCCACGCAAAAAGTCCGTCCTCCCGAACCGCCAGGTTCTCGCGGGTCCACTTCCACAGAATGGAAAAGGTGGACAGATCGCGGTGTTCCGCAGCGAGGAGCATGCCGTATCCCTGTCCTTCGGAGTGGGAGATCCCGCCGTTGGCGTCGTCGATGACCCGACCGTCGGCGCTGATGTAGGACTCTTTGAAAAGTCTCCAGTCTTTCTTGCCCGAGGCGTGGTCGGGCAGGGTGAATCCCTGGAAACTCCTCTGTGCGGAAAGAGCCGGAAGAAAGGTGATCGTGGCGAGGAGGAACGAAAGAAGGAGTGTCGGGTGCGGATAAGTCATTCCTGTCGGCGCTGGGCGATGGTGTGGTCCATGTGCTTGAGGACGAGGAGCGTCATGAGGACGAAAACGAGAAAAACGGTTCCGGCAAACAGGTACCAGACCCGGAGGGAGACCCCGTAGCCGAAGGGGACTTCGACGATGTCCCGCAGGGTCACTTCGCCGAAGGTTTGTTCGGGTTGAAACTCCCGCACGCTGTTCGGGGTGTTGTTCCAGGAGAACAGATATCCGGTGATTTGCGACCAGTAGGGATGACGCACGAGCTGGCGGACCCTTTCCAGGAGAAGAGTGTCGGTCCGGGCGGTTACGACCAAAACCCAGCGCCCTTCCGCAGCGGGCGAGGGGAAAGAGGTCATGACGGCTCTGGGACCGATCGGGCCGGAAGCTTCTTCACCGGTCTGTCCGGCCGCACCCTCTTCCTCTCCCTCCTCCGGCTGGGTGACTTCGATTTTGACGAATTCGTCCCTCAGACTGGAAAAGAAGCGTTCGATCGCGGTCGGTTCCCGCTCTTCCTCGGCGAAGAATTCCTCCTCATCCCGGCTGGATCCCAGTTCCGAGAAGCTGGCTTCCGGAATTCGCTCCCGGAGAGTCGTGGGAATGCGGGACTGCCTTCCGATGACGATCATGTGCCGGTCCGGATTCGCGATGGTGAAACTGACTTCGGCCCCGTAGAGGAAGGTGTTGGACATCTGGGAAAATTTTGCGATCAGCATCCAGGCCGCACAGACCGTTTCCTCGCGATTGTCCGTCAGGAGGAAGCTGATTTCCGATCCGTCGGGACTCCCGACAAAGGGGTACAAGGTGCGGCTGGTCACCCGGAGGTCGGGAAGCGGCGCAGCCCTGGGAACGTTGGGGATTTCGATGGTGGAATCGGTGAAGATCTGAAGGTCGTTGGCCGGCAAGGCCTGGGGCCCGATGGTGAATCCGGAACCGCCGGAGAACGAGTCGGTCGTTATCTCAAGCAGGTTGCGTCCCGACAGGAAACGGCCGATCGGGAGGGAGAAATTCAACATCCGTCCCCCTAAATCAGACGGTATGGTTTCTCCCCAGGGCGTGCGGACCACCTCGGTGCCGTTCAGTCGCGCAACGATCGCGTCACTCGATCTTCTCGCATTCTGCCCCGCTGAGAAGTGAATGGACAGATTCACCTTCGGGGCCGGGTTGCGGAAAACGTCCGCCGGGAAGAAGATCTGAATCCCGATCCCGCCGGATTGGACGGGGCGGATGGGCGCACCGACTTCCTGGAGCTGTTGGAACGTGTAGGTGCGTCCCGGATTGACCGGCGGTTGCCCGAAGTAGGGGGGTGTTTCCGGAAAAAGGACTCTGCGGATGGAAACGAACTGGGCGGAAGGAAAGTCCATGTTGACGAAACCCAGCGCAAGGACCGCCTCGTTGATTCCCTTCTGCGAGGTTCCGGTAATCGCGAGCACCGGTTCGTCTTCATAGCCCGGCATGGGAAACATACACAACCCGCTCTGCCCGATTTCCTCGACCAGCTCCCTCCCCAGAACGCTGCCGATTTGATCGGTCGTGCCGATCAGCACGTTGAAGCGTCCCGGTACCAGTTGGGGACCGTAGGTGATCTGAAGGGGCTTGAGGTCGGTCCGGAGACCGATTCCCTGGACGATGGCGGCCCCGAGGGTGACTTGCTCCTGGGTTAGAAGGTCCGCCTGCGGGAAGGTGAGATGAACCCCGACGGAATCGGCCGAGCGGCTTTGCAGAAGCTCGTCGAGATTCGCCATGAGAAAAGGGTTGAATTCGTCTTCGGCGAACTCCGGCAGCGGCTGGCTGGGTCCCGGGGCGGGCGCCTCCGGACGGGTCGCGGGAGCGGGTGGGGGCGTTGTAGCGGCTCGATTGTCAGGGCGAGGGGGCGGGGGGGGCTCGGTGTCCGTCTGCGGTGCGGCCTCGTCATCGGGCGGTCGGAGGAATTCGGGCATGACGCCGGTTTGCGGTTCTTCCTCCTCGACGGTCGTGGCCTCTTCTCCCTGATCTTCACGGAGACCCTTCAGCAGCTCGTCCAGAGTCGAAGATTGCGCGTTGGCGGCGGGCGGCAGGAAGGCCGAAAGGCAGACGACGCCCAGATAAAAAACTGCTCGCTTCCCGTTCATGCGTTCTCGGGTTTTGCGGACTGGCCGGACCGGGAACCCATCCCCCCGCCGACGGAACCGAGAAGGTGAGCTAAGTGAGCGAGGGAATATTTGACGCCGATTCCCAGCAGGTAGAGGAAACTCCCCAGAACACCCAGGCGGCATTCGCGGTTCCGCTGGAAGGTCATCCAGCGCTGGCTGCTTCCGGTGACGAATCGAACCTTCTGTTTCCGCTCCTCGATATCCTGATGGTTGAACTCGGCACCGAGGGACAGCATTTCCGAGTCTTCGTCGAAACGGAGAATCCGGAGGTTCATGTTGAATTTGAACAACTCTTTCCGTCCCGTTGCGAAAACCTCGAGGACGCCCGTATCCGCCTTTTGGATATCCCTCTCGTAGGTCGATTTCAATAAGGTCCGGCATCCTCCGAGAGAGATGTCCACGATCCGGCAGTCGAAAAGCTCCTCGCCGACTCTGAGTTTCGCCTCCAGGTTGACGGGCATGCGGGGGGTCGCCCGGCGTTGCCGCCGTTCCAGAAGGGCACCGATGGCGGCCAGAAGGATGACGGTGTTGAAAAAGCCGAACCCCATCGTGATCAGGGTGGCGGTGGTTTGGTCGGTAACGGTGAAGTAGCGGATCGCCCCGAAAACCAGCGCGGTCACGTTTATGGCGAACAGGACGTAAAAGGGGAAGGCCAGCGGCGAGATAAAGGTACGGTTCAGAAATTCGCCCTTGGGCGTCACCTTGAAAGCCGGGGCCCGCGGGCGGAACATGGTCTTGACGATCGCCGGCAGGCAATAAACGGACTGGATCAACTCGTAGAGTTCGGATACGAAGGACCGTCTCACCCGACCGTAGAGGTAGCTGGAGACCGTCATCACCGCGACAAGGTGGGGAATCGCATAGGCGGTGAAGGTTTGCCAGTTGGCGGCGTAAATTTTCAGCCCGAATACGAGGAAAGCGACCGGTGCGAGCAGGAAGACCAGCCGGGCGAAGGGGAAAAACCAGAAACTGCAGCTGTTCGCATAGCACAGACGCTGTGCGAAGGTGAGACCGCGCATGATGAGCGGACGTTTCAGGAGAAAGATCTGGATCATCCCGGTCGCCCAGCGAATCCTCTGGCCGATGAAGCCTCCCATGGTTTCCGGTTGGAGACCGGAGAGCATCGGTTCCGAGATGAAGGCGCTGTTGTACCCTTTTCCGTGCAGGGAGAGGGCGGTCTCCGCATCCTCGGTGATGGTCTCACCCGACATGCCGCCCTGGGCTTCCACCATGGAACGGCGCAGGAGCGCGCCGGAGCCGCAGAAGAAGGACGAGTTCCAATAGTCCAGGCCCTGCTGCACCACGCGGTAGAACATTTCATTCTCCGACGGTGCGGAGTAGAAGGTATTGAGATTTTTCTCGATGGGGTCCGGATTGACGAAGAAGTGGGGGGTCTGGACGAGGAAGAGCTTTTCGTCCTGATTGAACAGCCCGACGGTATTCTCCAGGAAATTCTCGGTCGGTACGTGGTCCGCATCGAGAATCAGGAGCAGGTCGCCGCTGGTCTTCTTCATCGCGTCGTTGATGTTCCCTGCCTTGGCGTGCTGGTTGCGCTCGCGGGTGACGTATTGGACCCCCAGGCGCTGGCACAATCGATAAAGGGATTCCCTTCGCGTTAAAGCTTGCTCGCGGGCCGCGTCGTTCCCGGTCGTGCATTTCTGCGCGGTGCCGCCGTCGTCGAGAAGATAGATCTTCCGCTTTTGCTGCGGGTATCTCATCTGCAGCGCCGCCATGAGGGTGATTTCCAGGATTTCCTCGCTTTCGTTGTAGGAGGGGATCATGACGTCCACGGTCGGAAGCATGTCCTCCGGAGGAAGCGGGACGGGCTTTCGCTCAAAGGGCCGGACGTTTACGAACGAGCCGAGAAGAAAGATGAAAATCCCGTAGACCTCCGCCAGAAACAGGATGATGGCGATGGAGAAGCTGACCCAGTCGTAGAACTCCAGCGTTTGAAAGGTGCGCCAGGAGAGGTACCGCAGGACCAAAAACAGCGAGAAACAAAGAAAAATCACCCGGGTGGTCGGCGTCCTTTTCAGGAAACGGAAGAAAAAGAGTCCGAACAGAAGAACGGCCGCCATGTACCACTGCGCGCGGTACTCCAGATGCAGACCGCAAACAACGAGGAAGGCGGCAAATGAAAGGAACCAGAGAAAGACGACGACCGGAAGGTGTTTGGACCGGTGTCGCGCGGTTTTCGATGTCTTGACCACTATGAAAAAATTGTAAGCAGGCTTTAAGCCGGTTGTTAGTATGGTGTTATGTATGCCATAAGTTCAGCAAAAATGCCAGCCGAAAGATTTGCCCCGGAATCCGTGCGGATCAAGTCTCCCCGAGAGATCTTTCCGCTTCCATGGCGGCCTGGCACCCCATGCCCGCAGCGGTAATCGCCTGGCGGTATACGTGGTCGGAACAGTCCCCGGCCACATACACCCGCGGCACGCCGGTGCGGACCTGGCTCGGAGACTCCGGCACCAGGTAGCCTTCCTCGTCCATCGGAAGCTTCCCTTTGAACGGCGCGGTGTTGGGGATGTGGCCGATCGCGATAAATACCCCTTTGCAGGGCAGGGTCCCCTTCTCGCCGGTGCGGGTGTTGGCCGTTTCAACGGCTGTCACGAGCCCGTTTTCGTCGGGGACGATTTTCTCGACCACGGTATCCCATGCCATTTCGATCTTCTCGTGGTTGACGGTTCTTTCCGCCATAATGGAGGAGGCCCTTAACTCGTCCCTCCGGTGGATCAAGGTTACCTTCGAGCAAAAGCGGGTCAGGAACAGAGCCTCCTCGCAAGCGGAGTCGCCGCCTCCGACGACGACGACGTCCATGTCCCGGTAGAAGGCGCCGTCGCAGGTGGCGCAGGTGGTCACTCCCTTGCCGCCGTACATTTCCTTTTCCCCGGGAATCCCGAGGAGCCGCGGCGACGCACCCGTGGCGATGACCAGCGAGCGCGTTTCGATGGTCTTCGATCCCGCCTTGAGCACGATGGGGTCCTTCTCCAGATCGGCTTCATCCACGACGGCAACCTCGAACCGCGTTCCGAAGCGGGCGGCCTGTTTGCGCATGTTGTCCATCAGCTGGAATCCGTCGATTCCCTCGGGGAAGCCGGGGAAGTTCTCCACTTCCGAGGTCGTCGTGAGCTGCCCCCCGGGCTGGGATCCCTCCAGGACGAGCGGCTCGAGATTCGCGCGGGCGGAATAAACGGCTGCGGTCAGCCCGGCGCAGCCGGACCCGAGAATAACGATGTTTTCAGGCATAACCCGTTCATTGACGGAATCGGCGGGAGAATCAATCTCCGGTTTCCCCGGGGGCGGATTTTGTCCCGGAAATTTTCCGGAAAGGTTCCATGCGTCACCGTAATCGTGTCCGTTCTCGTGATCCGGGGATGCGGCCCGCTTCCATCTATTCAGAGGCAACCGACGTTGTGGTCCATCCGGAGGGCCGGATCGCCTCCCGGTTCGGCGGAGACCACCCGGGCCGGCACCCCGACGACGGTCACGTGCGGCGGTATATCTTCCAAAACGACGCTGTTCGCGCCGATGCGGGAACATTCGCCCACCGAAATGTTGCCGAGAATCTTGGCACCCGCTCCGATCAGTACCCCCCGCCCGATTTTCGGGTGCCGGTCTCCCTGCTCTTTCCCGGTTCCGCCCAGCGTGACCGCGTGCAGGATCGACACGTCGTCGGCGATCCGGGAGGTCTCTCCGGCGACAAAGCCGGTAGCATGGTCGAGCAGTATCCCCGAACCGATCTCCGCGGCCGGATGAATATCGACCGCGAAAAATTCCGAGGTCAGGCTCTGGAGATGTTGGGCGAGATGGCGTCGGCCGCGACGCCACAGCCAATGCGAAACCCGGTGGCAGGTAATGGCCTTGAACCCCTTGTAGTAGAGGAGGGGAGTGATGAAGTTCACGCAGGCCGGATCCCGTTCCTGGATCGCGACGATGTCCTTCCGGACGGCCGCCCCGATTCCGGGATCCGAATGCATCGCCTCGAGGAACACTTCCTCGAGATGGTATTCCCAATGGGAGAGAAAGGCGAGTTTTTCAGCCAGGCGGAAACTCAGCACCTCTTCCAGGCTGGATCGGTCCAGGACGATTTCTCTGATCTGATTCGCCAGGACGGGCTCGCTTTCATTGATTTCCAGTGCATCGCGGCGGATGCGTTCCCAGACAGGATCGGAGTCGGAGGAGGAGTTCATGATCGGATTTGGAAGCATTTCGGTTGAAAACGCGGAGAAAACCAGTCCTGTTCCAAATCGGTTGAATTCGCAACCATCAAACCAGATTCACACTATGAAGAAACTCATCCTCCCTCTCGCAATACTCGCCCTGCCTTTCGCAGGCTTTTCGGCTGTCGAAACCGGTTCGCCGGCTCCCGACTTCACCCTCACCGACACGAACGGCCAGGAGCATTCGCTGTCCGACTTCGAAGGAAAAGTCGTGGTCCTGGAATGGCTCAACCATGGATGCCCGTTCGTGGTCCGGCACTACGAGTCCGGCAATTTACCGGGTTTGCAGCAGAAATATACGGACGAAGGAGTCGTCTGGCTCTCCATCGTTTCCTCGGCTCCGGGAAAGCAGGGATACAACTCCCCCGAAAAGGCGAATCAGATCTCCGAGGAAAAGGGTGCCGTGCCGACGGCCGTTCTCCTCGATCCCACCGGAGAAGTGGGAAAAGCCTACGACGCCCGGACCACCCCGCACATGTACGTGATCGATTCGGAAGGGGTCCTGGTTTACCAGGGGGCCATTGACGACGATCCCCGCGGTCAAAAAGGCGATGATGTGACCTGTTACGTATCGGCTGCGGTGGACTCGACCATGGCTGGCGAAGAAGTCGAAGTGGGCACCACGAAGCCCTACGGCTGCGGCGTGAAGTACTAAAACCGGTTCGGGATGCCGGTTCTTTCCACCGAGGCGGTGATCCCGCTCCCGCGGGACGAAGTCTTTCCCTTTTTCGCCGAAGCGGAAAACCTGGAAAGGATCACGCCCGATTCGCTCAGCTTCAAGATTGTCAGCCCCCTCCCCATTCGAATGGAGGAGGGGGCTCTCATCGACTACCGCATCAAAATCGCCGGACTTCCCCGTCGCTGGCGCTCGCGGATAAAGATCTGGGAGCCGCCGTTCCGGTTCGCCGACGAGCAGCTGGAAGGTCCCTACAAAAAATGGGTCCACACCCACACCTTCGACGAGTGCGACGAAGGCACCCGGATGCTGGACCGGGTCGAATACGAACTACCGTTCGGACCTCTCGGCCGCCTGGTCCACCCCCTGATCCGTCGGCAACTCCGCGCCATCTTCACCTACCGCAACGCCAACAT
>CAZBLJ010000088.1:0-10800 GCA_964492605.1 uncultured Puniceicoccaceae bacterium | reverse complement strand
TCGAAAGCTTCGTCGAACTCGCGTCCGGCGGCCTCGATGTCGAGGTCGGGGCGTGCGGTTTTCAGTTTATCAAGGGAGGCAATGGCACTCTCCTGCGATGGCGGCACTTCGGCGAGACGAACGGTTCGAAGACGTTCCATTTCGGCCAGGTTTTCGAGTCCCCCTTCCCAGGGGATGTCAGTGAAGGCTTCTCCGGTCAGGGTGAGGGATTCGAGGGACTGGAGGCCGGGGAGGTGTCGCAGGCAGCGGTAGTCCAGTGGAGCGGCTTCGTCGGCACTGAGCCGGAGGACGCGCAGTCCTCCCACGTTGCCGACGAGTCGTGCGAAGCCGGAGTCGGTTAACTGCGTTCGCAGGAGGTCGAGGGCTTGGAGGGCCGGGGAGCCGGCTGTGAATTCGACGACACTGTCATCGGCCTGCTTCCCGTCGATTCGTAGAAAGCGCAACTCGGGAAATCCGTAGAGCAGGGGGAGAATGTCGTTCTCGATGGCCTCGGTCCCCTCGAGGTCCAAAATCTCAAGTTGGTTGGCCTTTCCCTGCAGGCTTTGCACGCAGGCGTGGGTGAGTCCGGGAACGAATACGGGGTCGGAGATGGCAACGGCTCGGAGATTCGGGATTCCGGCCAGGTAGTCATAGGCAGTGTCCGGGAGCGGCTGCGATTGCAGGGCCACGGTCTCCAGGTAGGGGAGGTCGAGGAGCTTGCGCATGGCCTGTTCATTGAGACCGGGGGCGCTTTGTCCCTCTGGTGCCAGGGAGGGGTGATTGCTGAAGCCGACGCCGAGAATGTTGCCCGCGTCATCGGTGATTTTATCGGCCGAGTTGGTCAGCGAGGCCAGTTCCCGATAGGCGGCCAGTTGTTGGTTTGCTGTGGATGGTTCCATGGTGGGTGTATGGGTATGGAAATGGGGGTTCGATTTGGCACGCCTCGGCGACTAGACCAAGCCGGGGATCGGGTAGTGGCTGTTGCCGAATTGCTCGATACGCTGGCCGCCGGGACCTACGCCTCCCATGCGTTGGGCCAGGGCGAGGTGCAGGTTGCAAAGGCGGCGGTCATCGAGTTTCTCATAGCGGATGCGGCGGCCTCCGGTGCGGATGTCGCAATTCTTGCCGCCCGCCAGAATGAGAGGCAGGTCGTTGGCGTCGTGCGGATCTCCGTCGCGCATGGTCGAGCCGTAGAGGATCATGGTGTTGTCGAGCAGACTGCTGCCGTCGCTTTCCTTGATCTTCGACATCTTGTCCATCATGTGGGCGAGTAATTGGTTGTGATACTTGTTGATCAGCGTGTATTCGCGGAGCATTTCGGGGAGTCGCCGGTGGTGGCTGATGCCGTGCATGCCGGTGTTGCTGACGCCGTTGAGGAAGCCGAAACTCATGCCGGTCACATCGCCTTCGAAGAGCATGGTGGCGATGCGGGTCTGGTCCATCTGGAAGGCCAGGACAATGATGTCGAGCATGAGCTTCATGTGCTCTTCGATGTCGCCGGGTTTTCCGGGTGCCGGACGGTCGATGTTGGGTTCCTCAATGGATGGACGCCAATCGACAAAGCGATCTTCCGCGGTGGCGAGTTCGATGCGTTGCTCGATCTCGCGGATGGCGGTAAGGTATTCTTCGAGCTTGGCCTTGTCCTGATAGGCGAGGTTGCGCTGGACATCCTTGGCCTGGTCTTTGACGAAGTCGAGGACGCTCTTGTCGCGGAGAAGGCCGCTCACGTCGAAAAGGCGGTCGAAGGCCTGGCGGGGGAAGGTTTCGGGCGGAACGGGGGTGGTCTTGCTGCTCCAGGTGAGAACACTGCCCAGAATATTTCCACCGGCTCTGGCAGCCAGAGTCAGGTTGGCGACCGGAGTGTTCTTGCCGATCTGTCGTCCCAGATAATTGTCGATCGTCTCAGCCACTTGAGGGATATTGCCCTTGCGGATTTTCTCGCCGCTGAGGAAATTGGTGAAGTAGGGGCTGTGAACGCCGACCGTGTCGTCGAAGAGGTGGAGGTTGTCGAGAAAGAGCAGCTCCTCTTTGAACTTTTCGAGGGGCTTGAGGGGTTCGGAGAGTTCCATGTTGGGACCTTCTCCTTTCACCCAGTAGTCGAAGGGGTTGACTCCGTTGGCATAGATCAGAGTGGCCCAGCGGCGAGGCGGGACATCGACGCCGAGGACGGGATTGTCTTTGGCCTGCGACCAAGCCAGACTGGGGAGCCAGGGCAAGGTTAAGGAGGCACCCAGTCCTTTCAGAACGGTGCGACGCGAGATTTGAGCTTTCCAGTAACCGGGTTCGAATTCTTTAAGGTTCATGATGCTTGGAGGGTTGGTGGTTTACGATCCAGTTTGAGATGGAGGTTTGCGGGTGTGGAGTCGGGCTTTCTAATCGGAGGCCAGGGTTTGTTCCGGCACTTTGTCGCGGCGGTTGAGGAACTGCGGACTGTTGACCAGAGCCTCGATGGCGACCATCGGCCGGTAGTCGTTTGCCTTGAGGGCTTCGATCATTTCTTCCTGCAGCGGTTTGTCACTGAGCATGAAACCCCGGTTGAGGCCATAGCCAATCAGCTTGCGGGTGAAGTTGTTGAGGAAGGCTTCGCGTTCGGCGAGGACCATTTCCTTCAGCCCCTGAAAGCCCTTCACCTCGGTGCCGTCGCCGAACTCACCGAGGGAGTCCACCGGCACGCCATCTGTAATTTCCGTGCGCCAGCGTCCGATCGGATCGAAATTCTCGAGGGCAACGCCCAGCGGATCGAAGCGGTCGTGACAGGAGAAGCAGGCGGGGTCGTCCCGGTGTTTGGCGAGTTGCTGCGCCACGGTCAGGCCCTCCTCGCTCACCTCTTCGTCGCTGAGGATTGGAACGTTGGGGGGCGGTTCGGGGATCGGTTTGCCGAGGACACTTTCATAGACCCAGATTCCGCGGTGGATGGGGTCGCTGCGGAGCGGCTTGCTCTGCATGGTCAGGAAGGCGGCCATGCCGAGAACGCCGCCACGGGGGGCGTCCGGCGGCAGGTTGACCTTCCGCATTCCGGACCCATGGATATCCAGGTCATCATAAAGGTCGTAGTGCTTGGCCAGAAGCTCGTTCAGGTAGGTGTATTCGGCGTCCAGCACACCGGTCAGCGGTTGGTTGTTTTGGAAGATGTCCATCAGAAACAGCACGACCTCTTCCCGCATGGCTTCTTTCAGCTCGGGGGTGAAGTACTCGAACCGCTCCTGGTCGGGCGCGGCCTTTTCCTCGTAGTCGGCGAAATCAAGCCAGTGGGAGGCGAACTCGTCAATGAACCCGAGGAACTTCGGATCGCGGACCATCCGCTCGGCCTGGGCGGACAGGACCGCGGGCTGGCGCAATGCGCCGGAGTCAGCTGCATCGAGCAATTCATCATCGGGCAGGCTGCCCCAGAGGAAAAAGGAGAGGCGATTGGCCAGCTCCCAGTCATTCAAGGGGTAGGGTTCTCCGGTTCGATCGCGCCCTTCCATGAGGCGATAGAGGAAGCGGGGGGACATCAGGACGCCGTACAGGGCCTGACGGACGGAGTTCTCGTAGGTCTCGCCTAGTGCGCGCTGTTCGTCGTAGAGCGCGAGAAGGCCCTCGATATCCCGTTCGGTTACCTCCCGGCGCCAGGCCTCGTTGGCCCACTCGCGGATGACCTCCTCGGCGTAGAGTCGGGTATGCGAGGTTTCGGCGTCGCGGTGTCGCTCTAAATCATGGATCAGGGCCACGGTTTCGTCGAACTGTTCTTTCCAATCGGGATTGACTGCTTCCATTCGGTCGATGACCTCCTGTGCGTCGATGGCCAGGGTGGAGTGACCGCGGTAGCCGCGCCACCTTTCCGAGCCATCCACACCGAGCGCGTCCCGCAGTTCGGGGTCCAGTGCCCAGTAGGCCTGTTCGTCGCGGAGCTTTCCGCCGACGGTGAATGAAGTCATCTCTTCCATCGTATTTTGCACCTTCTTGGCGTGGGGAGAACTGACATTTCCGAGAATCGTGCGCCCGTGAAAGACGTCCCGGTGCGGGGGAGGACGGTCCCAAGAGAGGATTTGAGAAGTCGTTTCCTCGCCGATATCGGGATCGAAGACGGCTTTGCCCTTCAGCTCGACCAACCCCTCCGGCACCTGGAACTTTACCCAGTGCCCGCCCGGAACCACGATCTCTCCGGGACCGGGCCGGGCACCGCCTACGGGAGCACCGAAGTTGAGCCGACCCCCGGTTGAGGTTTCGAAGTGGGAGATGACCTGTTCCCAGGGTAGCTTGCGACCGTCTTCCATCACGGCGGTGAAATCCGTCAGGCGGATGAAGTCGCCCTCCGGGCCGTCGAAGAGGGTGCTTACGGCAATGACGATCTCGCCGGTCTCCGAACGCTGCGGGTGGAGATGCACGGGGACCCTGCCGCGCCGTGCGCGGCCGAGGTATTCCTTGCGTTCGGCATTTCCCCGGATCACCTCTTCTACGGTGGACCAGTTTCGGTGCGCCGACCACGGGTCCTCCCCCAATTTGTCGGCGAGCCGGAGCGTCTCGCGCACTGCGGCAGTGATCGCTTCGCGCGCAGCGGTCGGGTCTCCGTTCGTGGGTGCGGGGATCATCTGCCAGCGGTCCACCAGATCACGGAATAGCGGATTCTCCATGAGAGAGTGCATTTTCTCAAAGCTGCGGTCCTCGGTCATGGCAGCCCAGAGCTTCTCCATACCGGAGGCGGGCAGGGGGACCGGATAACGGGCACCGACCTCGGCCAGAGTCGCGTCGGGCATGCCCAATTCCTCCCTGAAGCGGTATTGCCAGGCGGCTTCCAGCCAGGCCACGATCTGCGGGAATTCGTCCCGGTGGTAGCCTCCGAATCCCATGTAGTCGCGAATCGCGCGCTTTTTCGCGTCGGACCATTCTTCGTAGGTGAACTGGAGCAGCTCCATATAGATCGTGGCGAGGCTTTTGGCGTACGCTTTGTTATCGACTGCTTTGCCAACCGGTCGGTCGTAGAATACGGGTCCGGTTTCCACGCCGATGCGGGCATGATTGAGCACGTTCTTGGCGGCCGAAAGAAAGCTTTCGAACTGGCCCACGCTGAGCGTAAGGTTGGCCCCCACATTGAGGAAGCCTTCCCCGCCGGGGCTGTCCTGGGTGAGAAGTTGTCCCACCCCAAGTTGTTCGCCCGTAAGGTCGCGGATGACGTGGTCGTATTCGCTGGAGTTGATGCGGGGACTAACCACCAGACCGGGGTCATTGGGCTGGGCGTTTTGCAGTTCGAGCAGAGAACCCTGGATCCAGTCCAGCATCACCTGGCGCTCCTCCTTCGTCGGCTGATGGGCGAAGGTGGTCGGCGGCATTTCATGTTCGCCGATTACCCAATCCAAATCTTCCAGGAGGGTGGGCCTGGCGCGATAATCGGTTTCGCGGGTCAGCACTTCAAGGTCGAGGCTGCCCTTTTGCTCGATCGAGTCATGGCACGCAAAGCAATGACGCTCGAGGAGGGGGTGAACCTGAGTGTCGAAATCCGGTAGCTCTGCGCCCAGATGGAGTGAGGCCCCGAACAAAAGGAAGGCAGTGAAAGCACCTAACTTACTGTCGTGTCGGATTCTTTTCATAAGAATATTTCCTTGTTCGTATTAGGTTTTTAAATTCAGTTGAAGTCAAATGGGTCTGTTTTTTCAGAATGGGTGAAGTTGAAGGAACGGGGACTTGTGGGTCCCTTTCGAAATCCTTTGGGATCAGTGGTCTTCCGATCCCGAAGGAAGATCGGCCAGTTCGGCCTCGTTGAAAAAGGACGGACAGGTATCGGCTGGCTGCCAAGGCGAGGGGAGGTCGAATTTGACCCGCACGAGCGAACCGTCATCGCGGTAGTCCGACTTGTCGATGACCGTGCCGTGATAGATCGCGTTGTGGTCCACAAAGGTAACCAACTTGAGCCAGTCTTCTTTCGACATCCTGGCTTTGACTTCGTCGCGGTGCTTCGGATCGTCGAGCAACGTGCGGATCAGCTTGCTCTGGTTGGAGCCGAACTCGTAGGGCATGGTGACATCGGCCCCGTCGTGGCGGTTAGAAATAGAGACCAGCATCCCGGGGAACTCGTTTCTCTGCATGCGTTTCACGATGCGACCCCCTTCTTTGTGTAGAACCAGTGGGTCGGACTCCACGTCCGGATGGAGGGGTTTGTGGTAGTCGATCTGGTAAACGGGCGTAGGATCTTTGGGGCCGAGGCCGAACATGGTGCGATAGGATTGCATGTAGCCCCCGAACTTACGGCTGGTGAATTCCAGACCGCCGGCGGGGTCGTCCGCGCCGTGACATTCCACGCAGTGCCTCTCCAGCACGGGCTGGATGTGCTCTTCGAAATCCATAACGGCGGTGTCACCCCAACTTGGCGGTTCCGGTGTCTGCGGTCCCTTCTTCATGGTGCTGGCGGGGAAGTTGACCAGACTGCCGGCGCTGATGGATTTGGTTTCATGGCAACCGACGCAGCCGCGGAATTCTCCCCGCTGCAGGGTAAAGCTGGTCCGCATCCGGCGAACCTCGCAGTAGTTCTCGTCCAGTGCCTGGAGGAAAACAGGCATGGCGGCCGGGACCTTGAAGAAAGCACTGCCATCTTCCTCTACCTCGACGATTCCGATTGTTCGGGTCGGCGCCCAGTTCCAGTAGCTGAAGTGGCCGGCAGTGGAGACGCCCGGGAGGTAGTGCAGGTGGTTCACTTCGTTGTATTCGCCCTCGTAAGCCGGCGAGGGAAGGAAGAGGCGCTGGCTGATCCGCAGGTACTTTACCGCGCCGGGTTCGACTCCGGGGAGGTCGCGATAGACGTTTTCAACGAAGACGGTCGCATGATCCATTTCCGGTCGAACGGTGTCCGCGACCACGGGCGGGCGTTCGCGCTGGCGCAGGGCGAAGGGCTGGAAGCAGCTCAGCAATTCGTCCTTGTGCAGCAATTCGCGATTGCCCCAAACGTCGATGTAGTAGATGCCGAAGCCCACTTTATCGCCGGACATTTCCAGGCCGGTGATAAAGGCCTTTTCCGACATCGGAAAGGGGTTGATGTAGCGTCCGCCCCGGTTTTCGACTCCGCCTTCGGGGACGATCTGGTGCTCGAGGGGGCCGAGGCCTCCCTCCACTTTGCTGACGCCGGGGGTCACGTTGACCATGGCCTCTTCGTTATTCACTCCCTTGGTCGGGTCGAACAGAATGACGGGGCCGTAATGGCCATCATGGTGCCCCTGGGCCGTCGCTACGCAGAGGTTGGAATCCGGAACCTGCCGCACGGTGCGGATACTCATCGGGTAATTGATGTGCTGCTTGTAAAAGGCGTCCATGTTGGTGCCGTCGGGGCGACAGCGCCAGACCGTGTGCAAGTTGTAGAAATGGCGTTCCTGGTATTCCCAGTGAAGGAACCCGACGGTGCCGTCGTTGAGAACCACCGGGAAGCGGTCGAAATCCTTGTTGTTACTGATCGCGACAGGCTCCTCGTAATGTTCACTGCCGTAGCGGTAGAGCGTGGTACAACGCTTGTCTTGAAGAAAGGCACCGGCGCACTGGTTGCCAAAGCTGGAGCGGTCGGAGGCGAACATGTAGCCGCCGTCGGGAAGAAAGATCGGCTCGATGTCGTTGGCTCCTACGGGGTCGGTGATCTGACGAATCTCCTGCGAGGCCAAATCCATTTCATAAATTTTGGCGTTTTGAATTTCAAACCCCCTCACGAATTTGCCCAGCGGCTTGTGCCAAAGCGAGAAGAGCAGTTTGTCGCTTTCCCAGCTAAGATCGATCCCGTGGAGCGAACCACTGCCCAGCTTGTCCCCCAGCAGCGAAGTGGCCGGTTCGGCGGGATTGGCGGATGGTTTCACATAGATGTCCCCCAACGGCAGATCGCGTCCGACCACCGCGCCATTGATGTTATTATCGCCCCCGGGGATACCGTGTGCGGTGTGGAAGATGAACCCTTCGTGCGGGAATTCCGGGCGGGTTTGTTCGATCAGGTTGCGCCCGGCCTTGCGCAGGGCGATGTAGGCCTGATGGGCATAGGTGAGGTTGCCGCTTTCCAGAGCCTGGCGCGCGTTGCCCAGCGAACTGGTGAAAAGCTCTATGGCACTGTCATTGCGTCGGCTTTGGTCGTCGCGGACCATGGCCGCGAGGCGGGCTTCCTGCTTGTCGATCTCGATGGTAAGTGCCTCAAGGGTTCGGTGCCGGTTGACGTTGACCAACTGGCGTCCGTAGTCGTCGCCCAGGCGAAGATCCGCGGGACGTGATTTCCAGGCATTGAACCAATCAATCGAGGTCGGACCGGGAACGAACATTCGATTCACCCAGTTTTCGCTCCCGTTCTGTTTGTGGATGCGCAACTCCAGTGTCCACTGCGCCATGGCCTGCACCACAGGGTCGGGGTGGGCGAGGAGAGCCGCCGCCCGGTCACACAACGCGTCGGGATAATCTTCGAGGTCCCGACCTCTCGCGGTGTCCACCGATTTGAACAGCAGTTCCGCCGCCAGCAGCGCGTCTCCGGGCTGATTTCTCTGCATAAGCCGATCGTGCAGCTCGGCTACCGCTTTCCATTCGGCGTCTTTCTTCAATACCTCGAAGAAGACGATCAGCGACATGTCGATTTGCTCCTGATCGTCCAGGGCGTCCACATATTGAAGAAAGGTCCGGGGAAAATCCGCTTTCTTCGCCAGCGGCTTGAAGTGATCCCGAAAGGGGCGGAGTTCCTTTCCTCCGTGATAATCGTTTTCCGCTTGAAGAGTCGGAGAGAAGAACAGGGAGGAGGAAGTCAGCACCGCGCATAGAAACGCGCTGAGAGTAAAGTGGAATGGGCGTAGGGTTTTCATTTTTCGTCTGTGGTGAATTGCTGTGGAGGCGTGCCTGGGTTGATTCGGGGATGGCAGGATGAATATTCGTCTGAAACGAGAGGTGCTCAAAATTTAAAGTTTCATTGGGTAAAAAAACTACGACAGAAGACCGGATTTCTCAAGGAAGATCGGAAGTGGCACCTGCGGGCAGGGCGGATGTCCTTTCAGTAAAATTATGTTTTGCAAGTGATTGAATAGTAGATAGAAAAGAGAATGAACTTGACGTTTTCAGACGGGTTTCCTCTCTTGTTGCGCAACGCTTGCGCAAAACTACGCCCTTGCGCATCGGAACTTAAGGCTTATCCACTCATCGTTCAGACGCATGCCAAGCCGCTCTCCTTCCATCAAAGATGTCGCCTCGGAGGCTGAAGTGTCCGTCGGGACCGTTTCGCGGGCGTTGCGGGGGAGGGGGCGGGTGGCCACTGCTACGCGGAAGCGGATTCTGTCGGTCGCCGAGAGAATCGGCTACAAGATCGACCCGGTGTTGTCCGAAGCCCTTTCGCGGGCACGCCACCGTGCACAGGCCGTGCAGAGGGGTGCGGTCGGGCTTTTGCTGCCGGGTGAGCGGGAGACCGTCTCCTCCGGCACCTCCGAATGTCTTGAAGCGATGAAGGCCTCTCTGGAGAACTTCGGCTACAGCCTGGATATCATCCGTCCGGATTCGGATTACCTGGGTGCACCCCTGCGACTGGTCGAGGTGATCCGGGCGCGCGGGTTGCAGGCGTTGATCTCGATGGAGATGATCTATCCCCTTGTGCAAGGGCCTTTGATCACCATGAGCCTGCGGCAGGCCGCCCCGGAGTTGCCCATGGTGCGGGTCGGGCACGGAGATGGACTGGGCGGGCAGGACTGGAAGATCGCCTACGATCGATACGCCGCCGGTTTTACCGGAACCGAAAAGGCGTTCGAGTCGGGTTATCGACGTCCGGGGTTGGCCCTGCCGATCGGTCGGCGTTTCGTCAACGAGGAGCTTCGTGCGGGTTATCTTCGGGCCTTGGGACGTTTCCTTCCCGACGGGACGAAGATTCCCGCCTTCATTTATGATTCTGCGGATGAGGACGCTGCCAACAAACTCGACGAATGGCTGGCTGCAGAGGAAATCGACTGCTTGCTTACGCATACCATTACGAGAATAGCCGGGCGATTGGCAACTGCCAGAGGCATACCGCTGATTGATTTCGAACTGCCCTTTGACAGTCCTCCCGAGATGCCGGGCTTGCGTCCGAACTGGCGGGAAATGGGTCTTCTGGCGGTGGAAACGATCATGAATCGTCTCAAGTATCGGGACGGGGAGACCTTTGAAGATAAGGGACGTCTCCTGGTGGCCGCCCATTTTTGTGGCGAACTCCCCCTGGCACCGGGTTTTGCGGGCAAACAATTCCGCCCCATCGACCTCTCCGCTCATCTGAACAGCAGGGTCACCGAGCCCGGCCAGTGGTTTGGTGACTTTCCCCTGCCGCTCTATGGTCCGGACTGTCTCCACGGGGTTTCTCCGGTCTTCCAGCTTTCGGAGAAGGCCCCCGGCATGGTGAGCGGCGTGATGTTTCGGTCCACAGTCAAAGCGGGAAGCGAACGGCCCGCAGCACTGACCTTTCGACTGGATCACAGAGAAGCCTCGAACACTCCGTGCAAACTTCACTTTCTTATGGGGTGCGGTCACGCGCAACGGGGAGCGAGGGCCGGCCGCATCGTTGTGGAGAAGGACTCCGGGCAAAGGGTAGCCGAACGAATCCTCGTGGCGGGAGGACGCCCGCAAGCCGCACCGAACGCGAACATCCAGGACTGGTGGCCCCACAACCCGGCTGTCAAAGGGGTTGTCCCCGTGTATCATCCGCACGACCCGCAGTTTTTCGGCAGTCTCTATCACTTGACGATCCCGTTGCCGACCGTTGAAGGACCCATTGTTTGCCGGATCGAGGCCGAACCCGAATCAAAGACCACGCTGGCCCTCCTGGCCGTGAGTCAGGAAACCCCGCAGTAAATTCGGACAGTAAATTCGAAGATGAAGGGAAAT